>JBFFNE010000059.1:0-18577 GCA_041563315.1 Thiohalomonadaceae bacterium | reverse complement strand
TTCGCGAACATCCCGCGCAGTACATGTGGTCGCTGCGCATCTTCCAGACCTTCCCCAACGGCGCCCCGCCACCTTACACCATGAAGGGCAAGCCGGGGTCGGGGCCAAGGCCAAGGCCGGATTAAAGTTGAAAGTTGAAAGAAGCGCGTCATGGCTCGGGACGATTCAGTAAGCCGGTCCGTGCGTTGAGAGATTATCGTTCTAATGCTCCGCGAGGGAATGAATAGCGGGACGCTCTGAGTCCTGTGGGCGTTACGAGAATTCCCATCACTTCCGTAGGAGCGGCGTCTCGCCGCGAGTTACGTTACGCATCTCCATTTTCTCGCGGCGAGACGCCGCTCCTACATATCGAACTCTAATAGAGCGAAGGCTCGCCTGCCGGCCGGCTGCGAAAGCGTTTGTAGCTCCAGGCGTATTGCGCCGGGCACTGGCGGATGGCGGCCTCGACGGCCTGGTTGAGGGCGGTGGCCGCGCCCTGTTCATCCTTGCTGCTGACTGCCGCATCGACCGGCAGGAAGTGGATGCGATAGCCGCGGCCCCAGGAGAGACGTTCGGCGTAGGCCACCAGCACCCGGGCGCCACTACGCGCAGCGAGTTTGGATAGCAGGGTCATGGTGTTGGTGGCGATGCCAAAGAAGGGGGCAAAGACCCCGGCACCGTCGCGCGGGTCCTGGTCCGGCAGGATACCGACAAGTTCCCCGTGTTTGAGTGCGCCAAGCAGGATCCGGATTCCCGACGCATCGGTGGGGGCCAGCTGCATCCCCAGGTGGCCGCGCCCTTCGAACATGACGCTGTCCACCGCGGCACTCCTGGCCGGCTTGTACATGCAGGTGAGCGGGTGCTGCAACTGCAGGTATTGGCCAATGAGCTCCCAACTGCCCAGGTGCGGAGAGGCGATGATGACCCCTTTTCCCTGCCCGATCGCCTCGCGCAACAATGACTCGCCCCGCACCTCGCGGCTCAGCCTCTGCACGCGGCCTTTGCCTGCCTGCCACATGGTCATCGTCTCGAGCACCGCCTTTGCCGTCTCGCGCAGACTCTGCACCAGCAGGCGGGCGCGCTCCCGCTCGGACATCTCGGGGAAACAGAGCGCTAGGTTGCGCAGGGTGATGCGCCGGTGGCGGTTGGGAAAGAGGGCGAACAGGCTGCCGAAGACTGCCCCCAGCGCATGCAGTAGTGGCAGCGGGACAAGGGCAAGCAGCGCGGTGAGCCCGCGCAGCAGGGTGAGCATCAGAGCTCCAGCGGGTTGTCGCCGCGCCCACGGTTATCATCGGCCATCAGCGGCTTGAGGGTGTGCAGCAGGTTGCGGAACAGATGCTTATAGCGCCCCTCCTCTTCTGCTAGCAGCTGCTTGAAGTGCTGCCGTTCGGTGGGCTTGCTGAAGCAGGCCGGGCAGTTGTCCGGTATGACCGGCAGTTGGGCGCTCTCGGCAAAGGCGGTAGTCTGGCGCTCGCGTACATAGACCAGCGGGCGGATGATGCGCAGATCGCCGGCGTCATTCACGTAGTGGGCCTTCATCGTACCGAGTTGGCCGCGGTGGAAGGCCGACATCAGGAAGCTCTCGGCCAGGTCGTCCAGGTGCTGCGCCAGGGCGATGACGTTGTAGCCGTGCTCGCGCGCCTGGCTGTAGATCGAGCCGCGCTTGAGCCGCGAACAGAAGGCGCAGAAGGAGAATGACGGGTCCTCCTGGAACTTCATCGCCTCATCGGCGATCGGCTCGGCATCGTAGATGTAGGGCACGCCCAACTCTTGTAGGTAGAGCTTGAGCGGTGAGGGGTCAAAGCCGGGAATCATTGGATCGATGGTGATAGCGCCCACTTCGAAGTTGATCGGTGCATGACGCTGCAGATGGCGCAACACATGCAGCAGGGAGAGCGAATCCTTGCCGCCGGATAACCCGAGCAGCACTCGATCCCCCTCTCTGATCATGTCGAAATCGGCAATAGCGCGGCCGATGGGCCGCATCAGCAGTTTAGGTGGTTTAATGTAGTCTGAACTCATGGTGGCGATTGTAGCGCGAAATGCCCCTTGGCGGCATGGCTGGTGTATGCTTGGGCTTTCAATAAAAACACTCACCACAGTTATCCCCTGTAGGAGCCGAGTCCCCTCGGCGAAATGTTCGCCCACGGAGTGGGCTCCTACGGTTGATGGACCTCTGTGGTGAATCGGTAATAACAACGGAGGAAGACAAGGATGGAAGGCTTTGCCTCGTTTGTCATATTTTTGCTGGTGCTGGCCGTGGTGCTGGTGTTTCTCGGTGTCAAATCGGTACCACAGGGTCGGGAGTATACCGTCGAGCGTTTCGGCCGCTACACCACTATCCTGAGCCCGGGCCTCAACTTCATCATCCCGATGATCGACCGGGTCGGTCACAGGATCAACATGATGGAGCAGGTGCTGGATGTCCCCTCGCAGGAGGTGATCACCAAGGACAACGCCATGGTCACCGTCGACGGGGTGGTGTTCTACCAGATCATAGATGCGGCCAAGGCGGCCTACGAGGTCAGCGGACTCGACTACGCCATCCTCAACCTCACTATGACCAATATACGGACGGTGATGGGCGGCATGGATCTGGACGAGCTGCTCTCGCGCCGCGACGACATTAACGCCCGCCTGCTCGGTGTGGTCGACGACGCCACCACCCCGTGGGGTGTGAAGGTCACCCGCATTGAGATCAAGGACATCTCTCCGCCGAACGACCTGGTCGATGCCATGGCCCGGCAGATGAAAGCCGAGCGCCTCAAGCGCGCCGCCATTCTCGAGGCCGAGGGCGAGCGCCAGTCGGCCATACTCAAGGCCGAGGGGGAGAAGCAGTCGGCGATCCTCAAGGCCGAGGGCGACAAGGAGGCCGCGTTCCGCGAGGCTGAGGCGCGCGAGCGTCAGGCCGAGGCCGAGGCCAAGGCCACGATGATGGTCTCCCAGGCCATTGAGCGCGGTGACATCAATGCGGTGAACTACTTCGTTGCCACCAAGTACGTCGAGGCTCTGCAGAGCATCGCCACCTCCAACAACGGCAAGCTGGTGTTCATGCCGCTCGAGGCCTCAGGCGTGATCGGCGCCATCGGCGGTATCGCCGAACTGGCGAAGAACGCCATGGGTGAGCGTGCCGGAGAGAAGGGCTGATGGCCGGGCTGTTCCAGCACGTCGATCACTGGAGCTGGTGGATCCTCGCCATCGTCCTGGTGGTACTGGAGGTGTTCGCCCCTGGCACCTTCTTCCTCTGGCTGGGGATCGCCGCCGCGGTGGTCGGTGCCCTGCTGCTGCTGGCGCCGGGGATGGGCTGGGAGTACCAGATCGTCATCTTCGCCGCGATCTCGGTCGCCTCTATCCTCATCTGGCGGCAGTACTTTCGCAAACATCCGGTAGCTACCGACCAGCCCGCGCTTAACCGCCGCGGGGAACAGTACATCGGCCGCATCTTCACGTTGGCTGAACCGATCGTTAATGGCCAGGGGAAGATACGCGTCGATGACACCTCCTGGAAGGTACTCGGCGATGACTGTAGTGCAGGCAGTCGTGTGAAGGTGATCGGCGTCAATGGTGTGCAGCTCAGGGTGGAGACGATCGGCTTCCCGCCCCCTGAATAAAAAAATTAAACCAATAACAGTGGAGGACAGTGCAATGGCAGAATTTCAGGTAAAGACCCTCGAACCCCGCCAGGCTTGGCAGCTGATACAGGATGACCCACGGGCGATGCTGATAGATGTACGATCCAACATGGAGTTCCTGTTCGTTGGGCACCCCAAGGGGGCAGTGCACATCCCCTGGATCGACGAGCCCGATTGGGAAGTGAATCCTCACTTTGTACGCCAGGTACGTGAGTTGATGCTCGGCGGGGTCATTTGTGGCAACACGGAGGGGTGTGCACCTATCCTGCTCATCTGCCGCAGCGGCAAGCGTTCGCTCGAGGCGGGGCGTGCCCTGACCGAAAAAGGCTTCCGCGATGTGTTCAACATTGCCGACGGTTTCGAAGGCGAGCTCGATGACGAGCACCACCGCAGCAGCACCGGTGGCTGGCGCTTTGAGGGGCTGCCCTGGGAGCAGTGCTGATTGTGAGTGGTCGCAGGCAAGGTCTCATGCCCGCCTATCGCCGGACGACGGGAGCGCGATAGCACTGGGGGCGCGGCGCGGTCAGCTGCAGGGTGCAGGAGTGATTGCCCACTTAAAAGTATTCGCAGGCCCACTCTTCCGAACTCTTGCGCCGTTCCCGGTCAGCTTGCTCAATGATGGCCTGCCGTGCCATCCCCATGGCCGCCCGGTGCCGGTAGTCCAGCCCCAGCTTGCGCCACTGTTGCCGGACCGATGGCGCCCCGGCTTCGCCCAGTTCGTGGAATCGCGCAGCCAGCTGCTCCCGCAGCATCTCCAGCCCCAGCATTTGCCGCAGCAGTGCAATGAGTCGGCAGCCATCCTCCTCCCGGGCCGGCACCATGGCGCACAACTTCTCTGATAGAAATTCCCGCAGCGGTTCACCGTTCACGCGCCCGTGCATCAGATCCTCATCGACCATGCGGGCGAAATCCGGTGTCGGACTGGAGCCGGTACGTCCGGCAAGCTGCACCAGGGCAATGGCTTCATTACGGTGGCCGCTTAACGGGAGTCCACACAGGGAGTGATCGAGGATATCGTGAACCAGCACCGAGGTGGCTATGCTGGCGCCGGTCCCGGCCGTGGCGGCAATGACGCAGGGATCGTCCAGGCTATAGTCAAGTTTCCAGCCTTGTGCACCGAAGCCATCGTTCCATTCGTGCCGATACGCTGACAGCGATGTTGATCGGCGGTGAAATCATTTCCCTCTCCTTAAGGTGAGGCCGCTCAGATATCGAAACTCCCCTCCCACTGACCATGACGCAGGTCGAGGTAGAGTCGCGATGGATGCATCTTCGTTGCCGCAACGGATGTCAGCTGCCGCCGCTCAGGGTAATTGGCCGCGAACGCTACCGGATCGCAGGTCAGGGCATCCACCGTGCGGAACTCGACACTGAGCTGGTCCCCCACGGCTTGGCCACCGTGCTCTCCGTCCTCATGAAAGATGACCTTTTTCTTCACCAGACAGGAAAAATAGAGCTGCATCTCGACCAGCAATGGCTGCTTACGCCGTGCCAGAGCGCGAGCTGCGCGGGAAGTGGCGGAGAGGGAGAGCTGATGCCCCTGTAGATGTACCTCGGCCAGTGGGTGGTAGGGGTGAAGAAGGCGCTCGATGATTCTGAGCGGATGGAGTTCGCCCAAGGCGAAGTAGCTTGGCTTGATTTTCATGATGTATTTCCCGTTTGTCTTTTTTCAGTTCTTGACACGAAGAGCCTATCTCAACTATAAGTAAACGAACGTTCACTTACAAGTTTTTTCAGGGGTGAACGAGGAACTGCAGCCATCGTGCAGCAGTAGCTAATGAGTGAAGAGGAGCTAGGTCATGAGTGAAGTAAATCAGGAACTGGATGCACGTGGTTTGAACTGCCCATTGCCGATTCTGCGTGCCAAAAAGGCCATTGCCGGGATGGCGGAGGGAGAGGTGTTGAAGATCCTCGCCACCGATCCCGGTTCGGTCAAGGATTTCGAGGCCTTCTGCAAGCAGACCGGCAACGAACTGTTGCAGTCACAAAGCGCTGGGGATGGGTTCGAATTCCTCATCCGCAGACAGTAAGGAGCGCAACCGCCAGGGATGGCAGCAGGATCAAATAAATGACCGGGGGAGTGAATGGTAAAGCGAATGAAGGCCGCTGAGCGTCGCGCATCGATTCTGGCGGTGGCCAAGGTATTGTTTGCCGACAAGGGATTCTATGCCGTGTCGGTGGATGAGATCGCCAGGCGGGTCGGTGTCAGTCCGGCGGTGCTTTATCAGCATTTTGCTTCAAAGGAGGAGCTATACGAAGCGGTGTTGGACAGTTTGGCGGCACCACGCGAGACCTATGTGGAAGCGGCACTGGATGGGCCTGATGATTTTGCCAGCGTGCTGCATCGCATTACCCGGGTGTTTATTGCCCGAGTTGAGGAGGACCCCGATTACATCCGCATGGAACTGCTCAGCGCGTTGGAGGGTGGCGAGATTGCCAAGCGATTCTTTGCCAGCCGCTGGCAGTCCATCGTGGATTACATCGAATACAGCCTGCAGGAATTGGCCCGGGAAAAGCGTGTCTCGGCGGTAAACGAGCGCACCGCCGCCCTGCTGTTTCAGGGCATGGTTCGCGAGGCGATTTACAGCAAATGCATCATCAACGCCGAGCGTTATCAGGAGATCAGTCTGGATAAACTGATTGGCCAACTGTTACAGCTATTTTTTCAGGCCATCGGCTACAACACCGCGGAAAAGGCGTAGCCGACAGCCACCCAGGGCTGAGCCGCAGGCGTATACAAGACTACAGGTCGATGACTGTTGCGTGTACCCCGGCCTCCTCAGCAATAGACACCAGGTCGTGGGGACAAAGCTCTTCCGGGTCGTAAGCCACGAATAGCAGGTGCGGTTTTTGTGCCTGCAGGTGGGCATGCATACCCTCCGCTTTGTTACCGAAATATTGCAGCAGCTCCTCCTGTTGTGTTGCCGATAGCTCTTCATTAATGTGCATCAGAATTTCTCTCGCCATGTTCATGCCCTCCAGGTTAAACAACCATCGTCTAGGAATAGCACTCCTGATCCCTGACTTCCATGAACAGTGATGGAAAAAAAGTGGGTCAGCCAGAACCGGACTCATGAATGGTTCATATTGTTAACAGCTGTGTAAATGGCAACTCCATGGAATAAAACGGACCGCGTTGCGTCTCACTCTTGTATTTCCTCACAAAAGGAAGAAGGAGCGATTTCAATGGTGAATGCAACAGGTTTAATGCGTGTGGGCATGGTGGCGCTGGTGATGGCGTTGTCCGGTCATGTCTGGGCAGCGTCAGATGCCGGACATGACAACGACTACCGGACCTTCCAACAGGACGGCAAAATCACCTACGGCAATATCGGTAATTCCTATACCGCCGATCTGGTGATGTACCTGGCCGGCAATCAGTTCATGGTAATGGAGGAGTTGATCCGGGACTTTCAGAAAAAGCACCCGGACATCAAAACCGTCTATGTGGAAACCATTCCCCCAGGCCAGATCTTGAAAGGGCAGTTGCTCAAGCAGGGGCAGATTAATGGCCAGAATACGGCGATGAATCCGGATCTCTTTGCCAGCGTCAACCTCGGGCATTTGAAAAAGCTCAAGGCGAAGGGGCAGATGGATAATTTCATCATCTATATCCACAATAAGCTTGAGCTAATGGTGGCGGAAGGCAATCCCAAGCACATCAACGGGCCGGAAGATCTCAAGCGGGATGACCTGGTGCAGTCACACCCCAATCCGTTAACGGAAGGGATTTTCAAATTTTACGGATCGGAAATGCTCAAGGACCTCGGTCTGCATGAAAAGGTTACCGGCGGCAGCGAGTGCAAGAGTTGCTGGGCGGTGCCGGGCCAGACCTGGTTCACCTCCCGTCATCACCGTGAGACACCGTATCGCATCGAACAGGGCGAGGCGGATGTCGGCATTGTCTGGACCACCGAGGTGGTGCATGCAAAAAGAGAGGGGCGCAAGATCGACGGCGTAGCGATTCCTGACCCGCTGAACAAGCAGGATACTGTGGGTTATGCCATTGGCGTTCTGAGCAACGGCCGGAATCAGGACAACGCCCGGCGCTATCTTGCCTATCTCGCCACCGAGGAGGCCCAGAACATCTACGCCAGTTACGGTTTCGCCAAGGCAAGTAAGGCCGAGCTGACCCCCAAGGCGATCCCGGGCGCGGCAGTGGAGACCGCCAAGGGATCAAAGAATTGACAGCCTGCTCACGCTGACGCAAACTCTGGGCATGATGATTCAACCGAACAGCAAGCGACTGGCACGAATGACCGTGCTGCGAATTCCGCAGCGGGGCGGTCCTGTGTGCACGGAGGTTGAATCGGTTAGCTAGTCGGAAACATCAACTGAAACAACATAAGGCCGCAGGTCCCCCCGGGATCGGCGGCCTTTTTTTTGTCGTCAACAAAGGAGAATGAAAAATGGAATCACCGTACAGCGTTGTCATGCCCGTCACCAGCAGGCCGGATATTGTCTTTGCCCGAGGTGAAGGCGGCTGGCTTGAGGATCGCAAGGGCCGACGCTACCTGGATTTCGTTCAGGGCTGGGCGGTGAATTGCCTCGGCCACTCGCCGCAGGTCGTGGTCGAGGCGCTCAAGCACCAGGCCGGGTTGCTGATCAATCCGGGCCCCGGCTTTTATAACGCACCGATGTTGCGCCTTGCCAAAACAATCGTTGAGCACAGTGTGTTCGACCAGGTGTTCTTTGCCAACAGCGGAGCCGAGGCCAACGAGGGCGCGATCAAACTGGCGCGCAAATGGGGGGCTTTGCATAAACAGGGGGCCTTCGGCTTTGTGACGATGGAAAACGGCTTTCACGGGCGCACCCTGGCCACCATGTCGGCCACCGGCAAGCCGGAGTGGGAAGGGCTTTTTGAGCCCAAGGTGCCCGGTTTCACCCAGGTTCCCTACAACGACCTCGAGGCGGTAGCGCATGCGATCGACGACAACACCGTGGCGGTGATGTTGGAGTTGGTACAGGGGGAGGCCGGGGTAGTGCCGGCTGAGCAAGCCTTCATGCAGGGTCTGCGCGCTCTGACGCTGGAAAAAGGCTGTCTGCTGATCATCGATGAGGTGCAAACCGGCATTGGCCGCACCGGTACGCTCTTCGCCTACGAACAGTACGGCATCGAGCCCGACATCATGACCCTGGGCAAGGGGCTCGGCGGCGGCGTGCCGATCGCCGCCCTGTTGACCAGGAAGGCCTTCAGTTGTTTCGACTATGGCGATCAGGGGGGCACCTTCAACGGCAATCCCCTGATGTGCGCGGCGGGCCTGGCCGTGATTGAAACCGTGGCCAAACCGGCTTTTCTGCAACGGGTGCGGGACCGCGGGGAGTACCTGCGCGCACAGCTGCAACGGCTCGCCAATGAGCACGCCCTGGGTGAGGTGCGCGGCAATGGTCTGCTGCTGGCGATGCCAACAGCGGATATCGAGGCCACGGCGATCGTCAAGGCGGCCTTTGAGCGGCGCCTGCTGATCAATGTACCGCGCCCCAAAACCTTGCGATTTATGCCGGCACTCAACGTGTCGGTGGCGGAAATCGATGAAATGATCGGGCGCCTTTCAGGAGCCATTAATGATGTGAAACAGGGAGGTCAGGACAGTGGCAGTACACAATGAGATAGCGCCGGGGTATTTGGCGGGGACGGCCATCGTCGATTATCACCATCCCGAAGTGAGACAACAGGCGACAAGGCTGGCGGCGGGGAGGATCAGCACACTGGATGTGGCGCGTCGCTGTTATGAATTTGTACGTGACGAGATTGCGCATAGTTTCGATATCGGCGGTGAAGCGGTCAGTTGCAGTGCCTCGGAGGTGCTGCAGCTCGGCCACGGGATCTGCTATGCACAGAGCCATTTGCTGGCGGCGCTGTTGCGCAGTAATGGCATTCCCTCCGGTTTCGGGTACCAGCGCCTGAAAGACGACGAAGGCGGTTTCTGCCTGCACGGCTACAACAGCGTCTTTCTGCCGGAGTTCGGCTGGTATCGCATCGATGCCCGTGGCAACACCGGTATCATCGACGCACAGTTTGCGCCGCCACAGGTGCGGCTGGCCTTTGCCACCGATGAGCTAGGTGAAATCGACTATAACGTTAATTTAGCCGCGCCACTGACGGGTGTGGTCACTGCGCTGCAGAGTTCGGTAACGGTCGATGAACTGCGGCGGAATTTGCCCTCGAACATCCCCATGGGGTGAGCGATGTTGTCGAATTACGATGAGTTCTTCTGTAATTGCTCGCTCCGTCTGACAAAGCTCTTGCTGCAAAGGCGAAAAGAGAAATGCCAGGTAGGCAAGCTGCGCTGTGGAGTTAAGGTTCGGGGGGCAGGATGGGGCAACCTGGCCTAGTATTTCTCACATACGGGGCAACTGGTTGCCTTTTTCTTAATAGTCATTTCACCTGAGATTATCCGCACAAGGTAATGAGGTGGTGCGCGACCTGCTGTGGCACCACCTCGTTCTTGTTTTGCTAGGGTTAACACCTCCCCCCGGCACCCTAACGACCCCACTGTAATCCCTTACACTTAATCCTACCTTTTCAGCAGTTGACTGCATTTTTCGAGGAGTGCTGTGATGACCCAGGCTTCATTTGGCAAAGGCAGCACCCTCCTGCCGTTACCTGTGTTGGGCAGAAAGGAGGCGCGGACGAGGTACCTGGAGGTACGCAAGGCCAGCGAACAACTCTGCACACCCCTACAAACGGAAGACTATCTACTGCAAAGCATGGTGCAGACCAGTCCGCCAAAGTGGCATCTGGCCCATGTCAGCTGGTTTTTTGAAACGTTCCTGCTTGAAGAGTACCTGCCAGGCTACCGCCCTTTCGATCGACACTACCGCTCCCTGTTCAACTCCTACTACGAGCAGGTCGGTCCCTATCACCCTCGGGGACGGCGCGGCATGCTCTCGCGTCCTACGGTAGATGAGGTCTATCAATACCGCGCTTGGGTGGATGGGCTGATGGGTATGCTGATCGACAGCGTGGATGAGAATGTTTGGCCGGACGTCGCGCGGCGATTGGCCATTGGCCTTAACCACGAGCAGCAGCACCAGGAACTGTTGCTCACGGATATCAAGCACAACTTCTGGGTCAATCCGCTTTACCCTGCCTACCGCGACGACCTGCCACAGGGATCAGGAACGGCGGCGGCACAGCAGTGGCAGGAGTACCAAAGCGGGCTCTACCCCGTCGGAGCCGATGGTTCCGATTTTTCCTATGACAATGAACTGCCGCAACATCGCGTTTACCTTGATGCCTGGCACCTGGCCGATCGGCTGGTGACCAACGGCGAGTACCTGGCCTTTCTCGACGCAGGTGGTTACCAGCGCCCCGAGCTGTGGCTCTCTGACGGTTGGGCTACAGTCAAAAAGAAACAGTGGCAGTCGCCACTTTATTGGCTCCAGCAGGATGGGCGGTGGTGGCAGTTCACCCTGGCCGGCCTGCGACCCCTGAACGAACAGGAGCCGGTTGCCCATATCAGCTATTACGAAGCGGATGCTTACGCCCGTTGGGCCGGTCAGCGTCTCCCCCGTGAACAAGAGTGGGAGGTGGCGGCTGGCGATAAGCCCATCACCGGGAATCTCCGCGACAGTGGATGTCTGCACCCAATGGTTAGCCGTGGCGAGGGTTTACAGCAACTCTTCGGTGACGTCTGGGAATGGACAGCCAGTCCCTATGCTCCTTACCCCGGCTACCGGTCACAGGCCGGTGCGCTGGGCGAGTACAACGGGAAATTTATGTGCAACCAGATGGTGTTGCGCGGTGGCTCCTGCCTCACCTCGGCCGATCATGTTCGTACCAGCTACCGTAATTTCTTCTATCCCCATGAGCGTTGGCAGTACAGTGGGCTGCGCCTGGCGGAGGATGTCTCATGACTGACCTGGCCGTGCGTTTTTACGATCAGCATCCTCCTGGCACCGACATGTACCAGGAGGTCATCGACGGGCTGCTGCAGACGCCGCGCCAGATCGCGCCGAAATATTTTTACGACCGCCGGGGTTCGGAACTGTTCGAGGCGATCACCGAGACCCCCGAATATTACCCGTTTCGCACCGAAGTGGCGTTGCTAGAACGCTATGGTGATGAGATGGCCGCGCTGCTGGGTAGCGATGGCCTGCTGGTGGAGTTGGGCTCGGGGGCGGGCCGCAAGATCCGTTTGTTGCTCGACAGTTTGCGCCCGGCCGCTTATATGCCGGTGGATATCTGCCGCGACTTTCTGCTAGAGGCAGCCAGCGCACTGGCTGCCGATTACCCGGCGCTTGAGATTTACGCAACCTGTGCCGACTTTACCCGTGCCCTGGAGCTTCCCCCGGACATAAGGGGCTTGCCTGGCGCCGTGTTTTTCCCCGGATCAAGTATTGGCAACTTCGAGCCGCCACAGGCCAGGCAGCTACTGCGGCGCATGGCCCAGGCCGTGGGCCCTGGTGGCCACCTGCTCATCGGTGTCGATCTGCAAAAAGACCACAACGTGCTGACCCGTGCCTACAACGACGTGGCAGGTTACACCGCGGCCTTTAACCTCAACCTGCTCCACCACATCAACCACGCGCTCGGTGCCAATTTCAATCCCGACGGTTTTCGTCATTGCGCATATTACAACGGGGTAGCCGAACGGGTGGAGATGCATCTGATCAGTCGGTGTATCCAGCGGGTCACGATTGGCGAGCGGCGTCTCTGTTTTTGTCGCGGTGAAACCATTCACACGGAGAACGCCTACAAGTACAGCTATGAGGGTTTCACGCAGCTGGCAAAGTCCGCCGGTTTCGAACCGATCAAAGTGTGGATGGATGAGCGAGAATATTTCAGCGTGCATTGCCTGCGAGTGATTTAACGGTTACCGCAAAGAGACAGGGTGCACCAGGAAAATTCCGTCAAGCCGGAAACAGGTCAGAATGGCGGCTTACGGCTTTGGCCTGCACCGACCTGCATTTTTTTCAGCTTCTGGCGATGACCGGGCAAGGCGGCCCGGTCTAACGATTAAAACTCAAACACCAGACCGAGAGCTAGATGATCGATATCGGCACCACTGATATCGTTATACCGGATCGCTTCTGCCTTGAAGCCGAAAAATTTCCGGACGGGAAACTGCGCCCCGACAACGATACCCAGATTGCCCCCACTATCCTTCCCGACCGTGCGATTTAATGACCGGGCTTCCAGATCCCAATCGTAATATTCTGCACGAAGATAGGGCTGGAAATGTGTGTTGATTGGCCACCTGCCGGTAACGCCGACACCGCGGCCCTTGAGTACCAGGTCAACAGCGTTTGTCGCGGTATTTGAAAAGAGGGAATAGGCCTCATTGTACTGAAAATCATCATAGTCATTGATGAAAATATTGAACCCAATCTGTGGAATAGGGAAGTAGCCCACGTCAAGGCGCAAGTACATGGCGTTATCATAACCGTCAAGGTTGCTGATCGATGCGGAACCTGCCGAGTTCGACACCATGAAGCTGGCCGCGGTAACCACCGGACTGACAGCGAATAACAGTAATAAGAAAAAAGCTCTTAACAAGCGGTCCATGCCAATCTCCTACGGGGTAGAGGTAAATTCAACGACTCTCAGCTGCGTGCCCTGGATGGTATTAAGGGAGCCCAAGCCCAGTTCCTCAGAAATGCCTCTTGGGAGGCCCAACCGCCTTAGGGTGAATGCAACCTGACACGTTGTATCTAGGGCACCTGCTGCGTAGAAATAATCGGCAGCATCAACCGACGCTGACCCCGTATCGGGACCAAGGCTGATGGTGGGCGCGCTATAACGGACACCGTTGCAGACCGCCTGGCTGTCGAGTTCCATCATGGCGGTGTTATCACTATCCGCCCAGGTGAGGGCGATTGGATTCTGATTAACACGCGAGAGTGAGCTGTAGGAAGCCGGGTTGATAATGGTAAAGGCCGGGGGTAAGTCAACCCACGTCTGGCCGGTCCACTGCCCGCTTCCCCTCTCAAAGGCAACATAGGCCCGCACCGGTGCTGCCAGGCCCGCGGAGGTATCGGTAGCGAAATACTCCGAAAGGGTGCGTTTCTCCATCACCTTCAGCCGCGTCGACATCGTCTGGGCCGTGGCAAAAAGATCATCACTGAAATTTATGAGTTGATCGGGGGGCGTACCTAGCGAGGCGTAGAATTTGTCACCGTCACTGAGATAGACACTTCCCTCCAGCACAGCGGTGGTGACCACCTCGCCGTTCTGGTTTTCAACGACCGTTATGTTGGGGTAGATGTTATTGTTGGTCAGCGAGCCGGATGGCACACTGCTACTTTCACCGCATCCGCCGAGTGAGACCAACAGCAGTAACGGCAGCGTTCTTGTTATTTCCATGATGAGTTCGTCCTTTTTCCCTGTACGGAGGGAACGTTACCATACGCCCAGTGAAGACGGCAATGTGGCCTGTCTTTATGGGTAACAACTGCGGACTCTATCACATAAATGCGCGTACCGAAAAACGGGCTTTGTGTCTCCCCTTGCGCTTACGATGGCCGGAATCCCAGCGCCTCCTCCACTTGACCGCTAATCGCGATTAGCCGTATCAGTGCGCGTCGCTGTACCTGTGCAAGTACGGCCACTGTATCGTTACCCCGGTCGAGGTTGCCTTGTGCTGACTCTTCGCTGAGGGCGTCCTGCAATACATATTTCAGTAATAGTTTTGCCTTGCCATCGGCGAAGGGGTAGGGGGCGTTTTTCAGGGTAAAGCTGATGGCTCGCGTCAAATGCTGGGCATCGGCAGCGTATTGCTCAATGCGCTCGTTGAGCTTCGTATTTTGGCCGGTGGTGCGCTGGCTGAGCAGGGTCTCCAGTAGCAGGGTCTGGATTTGCAGCTCACTCAGCTGTGTGTGCACGCCATCAATGAGTTCGAGGGTCGTCAGCAGTACTTGCGCTTCCTGTTTAAGGCCCATGGTAGCGGGCAGCGTCGCCGCCTCGCCCTGGTTCAGTGCGGCCAGTACTGCGCTCAGGCGCATGGCGTATGCCCGGAGATACTGTTCCAGTCCGCGCAACGCCTGCTGATGGTCCCGTTCGCTATCGCGGGCACTCTGGTGGACCTCCTCGAGTGCCTCCCTGTGAAGCTTTTCTTCACCCCATTGGCGCCACAGCCCCGCCAGGTGGATCGCCTCCCGTGTTGAGGCGTTGACCAATGTCGCCTCGGTGTGGGTGAAAAGTACTTTTGCCTGTTTGGCCTTTTCGTATTCGCTCTGGATACGTGCGATGCCTACGCTCCACTGCTGCCTGGCTTCATCCAGGGTGTTGATGTTGCGCATGCGCTGGCGCAGTTTCAGAGGCAGAAAATCCACGTACAGTTGGCGAAAATAGATATCGAGTTTCTGTTGATGGAGATGTTCCAGGCTTTTCTTGCCGGAAACCTGTTGCAATTGATAAGGGCTGACCGGCAGACGCAGGCGATGATGGTAATAACGCAGCGTCATGAATCGGGTCAGCTTGCCGTAATGATGGAACAGACTCGAAGCCGGGGCGAGGTCCTTGCTGTCTGGATTGATCGCCGTGTTGCCGATGCGCTTCAGGCGCTGGCTATCGCTCGGCAGAATGTCGCCAGTGGCCGCCATTTTCCGTTCCTGAACACGCCGCAGTTTTTGCGGCATGCTCGACGGGTATTGGCGACTGCGCAGCACCAGCAGCTGCACCAGATTACCCGGCAAGACGCCTTTGCTTTTCCATCGTTCCTCTAGCCCGCTTAGCAGATTGTTGCTAACAAAGGTGAGCAGGGTGGTTTGGTCGAGCAGGCGAAGAAAGCCTTCATTGCCAGTGAATGCCAGTGCCAGATCATCCTCTTCGGCGATGATGCGATGTACCACCCGCCGGTCGAGGGCACGGCTCAGGCGTAATCGCCACCCTGCCATCCGTCGGGCAGGTCTCATCAGGATTTGCAGAAAGTTGAACAGGGCGTCACCCAGCAGCCCATCCTCATGCCATTGCCTCAGGGCACGATCAATGGTGTCCTCACCAGAGGCGGTGGCCTGTAACCAGGCATGCCCATGCATGAGGATCGCGGTGGCCCGCGGTGCGGCGTTGTGGCGGTAACGGCTAAGGTGGCTTGCAAGTAATGCCGCCAGCTGACTGCGGTTTAGTGCCGCAATGAGCGGCACACCCAGGGTTAATACCGTTCGGTTTTCCAGCCAGCCTTGCGGACCGCGGTAGTAAGCGACACTGATCCCTGCACTCTCCTGCAGGTGAATCTCCGCCGGTGCCGGTGCGCCAATCTGTTCACACACCTCTTCGACGAAGGCATACAGATCCGGCTCCTGCGTGGAGGCAATTGGCATGCCCGGTTGCGCAAGGCGGGTTAGCGCCAGCAGGGGTTTGAGCAGAAGCAGCAGCAACAGGCTCACAGACAAGATGAGCAGTAGTTGCAGCACCAGCGCAGGCTGCGGCGAGGAGATATATTGCTCGACCCAACCGCTGCTCAGTGACGGGACCAGCACCCCGAAAAAGAGCGCAAGGAGCAGCGCCGCGTGAAGCAGGTTGAGCAGGACCTCACGTGCAGCACCCAATACAAGCAGCGGCTTGAGAAGAAAGCGAAGACGCAGTGGGTTGAATGGCCTCAGTACGGCAGGTTGGCTCACGTCCTTGGTGGCGGCGGCCGGTGGCGGGGTTGCTGCAGCGGGTTTGTTTATTACGGGCGCCGTGCGTTTCGGCTCAATGGTGGCGATGACGCCGATTGCAGCCAGCTGCATGACGAGGCGTTTTGCCTCATCCAGTGACGGGGTCTGCTTCACTATGGCACGGCCTGCAGTGAGCAGGTGGTCTATTTTCTCCTTGGGCAGCCGCATCCGTGTGGCGAGATTGCGCTTTACGTCAGTCGTCGTACAACCCTTGCGCAGGCGACCGCTGAAAACGACTTGATAACGAACAGAGGTGTTCATACGCGTATTATTTGCTCAGGTGGGGGAGTTGCTGGGCATTATTGTGCTTGCAAGGCTAGCGGAAGGGGGCTTGCGGATATTCCAAACCGGTCACATTCTGTGAAATCGGAAGTTTCGCGTCCCAGTAGGTTTTTTCTCATACAGGGCGTGGCCTGGTCACCGAGGGATGGCCTTCCCTTCTCCCTCAGGGAGAAAGACAGGATGAGGGAAATCACAAAAATCGTCTAGTCCTCCCTCTTTCTGAGGAAACGGAGCAATCCCCCTACCCCTGCTACAGGCGATTCCAGCGGCAAAGCCATGCTAGAATGATCGGCTTATCCTATAGATTAGGTCGGACTTGCACCACGTGATCCGACAGCGTGTTGTCGGCGCGCCATAAAGGCCCGCCTGACAGCTGGACAACAGTTTATACAAATTATACAAATGGCAGATCGCATGACCCAGCACTACACCGGCAAGAACTCCGCAAAACTTCTTCAGGCCCTCGCCGAACGCATTCTGATCCTCGACGGCGCCACCGGCACCATGATCCAGAACTACCAATTGGAAGAGGCGGACTACCGCGGCGAGCGTTTCGCCGACTGGTCGAGCGACCTCAAGGGCAACAACGACCTGCTGGTGCTGACCCAGCCGCAGATCGTCAAGGCCATTCACAAGGCCTACCTCGACGCCGGCGCCGACATCATCGAGACCAACTCCTTTAACGCCAATGCCGTCTCCATGAAGAACTACGGCATGGTCGAGCTGGCGCACGAGATGAGCCGCGAGTCGGCGCGCCTGGCGCGCGAGGCCGCCGACGAGGCCGAAAGCGCGGATCCGAAGAAGCCGCGCTTCGTCGCCGGGGTGCTCGGCCCGACAGACCGCACCGCCTCTATCTCGCCGGACGTCAACAACCCGGGCTATCGCGCCATCACCTTCGACACCCTGGTCGAGGCCTACCTTGAGGCTATCGACGGGCTGGTCGAGGGCGGCGCCGATATCCTGATGATCGAAACCATCTTCGACACCCTCAACGCCAAGGCGGCGGTGTTCGCCATCGAGACCTACTTCGACGAGAAGGGCATCCGCCTGCCGGTGATGATCTCCGGCACCATCACCGATGCTTCCGGCCGCACCCTCACCGGCCAGGTCACCGAGGCGTTCTACAACTCGCTACGCCACGCCAAGCCGGTCTCCATCGGCCTCAACTGCGCCCTCGGCGCCAAGGAGCTGCGCCAGTACGTCGAAGAGATGTCGCGCATCGCCGAGTGCCATGTCTCGGCCCACCCCAATGCCGGTCTGCCCAACGAGTTCGGCGGCTACGACGAATCCCCCGAGGCGATGGCCCATGAGCTCGCCTCCTGGGCCAGCGAGGGCTTCCTTAACATCATCGGCGGCTGCTGCGGCACCGGCCCGGACCACATCAAGGCCATTGCCGAGGCGGTCTCCCAGCACCCGCCACGTCAAACACCTGAGATCATCCCCGAGTGCCGATTGAGTGGACTGGAACCGCTCAACATCGGCCCCGACTCCCTGTTCGTGAATGTGGGCGAGCGCGCCAACGTTACCGGCTCGGCCAAGTTCAAGCGACTGATTCTCGAAGAGCAGTACGACGAAGCGCTCTCCATCTGCCGTGATCAGGTCGAGGAGGGCGCGCAGATCGTCGATGTGAACATGGACGAGGCGATGCTCGACGGCGTCGCCGCCATGACCAACTACCTCAACCTCATGGCCTCCGAGCCGGACATCGCCAAGGTGCCGGTGATGATCGACTCCTCCAAGTGGGAGATCATCGAGGCGGGCCTCAAGTGCATCCAGGGCAAGGGTGTGGTCAACTCCATCTCACTCAAAGAGGGCGAGGCCGCGTTCATTCACCACGCCCGGTTGCTGCGCAAATACGGCGCGGCGATGATCGTCATGGCCTTCGATGAGAACGGCCAGGCCGACACCCAGGCGCGCAAGCAGGAGATCTGCGCCCGCTGCTACGACATCCTGGTCAACCAGGTCGGCTTCCCCGCCGAAGACATCATCTTCGACCCCAACATCTTCGCCGTCGCCACCGGCATCGAGGAGCACAACAACTACGCGGTGGACTTCATCGAGGCCACCCGCTGGATCACCGA
>JBFFNE010000058.1:0-18599 GCA_041563315.1 Thiohalomonadaceae bacterium | reverse complement strand
GTTGAATTTCTCCGCAGGGCCCTTCCAAATGTTCTACCTGGCGGTGAAGGATGCCGGCTATCTCAGCGCAGGGGTGGATATCAGCCCGACCCCGACCGAGGGTTACAGCTTCAGTATCGCCCAATCGCTGACAGCAAATCTCACATTCGAATCAGAGCCGAATAACAGCCCACTCTACCCTCCCACCATCGGCACCGGTTGGACCTACGCAGGCCATATCGCCACCGATATCGATGTGGACTGGTACCAGTTCGACACCGGAGCAACCTCAGGCAACTTCAGCGTCACTATCCAGGCGCAGCCGAGCGTCTCCTCAGAGCACCTGCTGCTGGAGCTGTATGACGCTTCACTAACTGTTATATCGAGTGTGGAGGTGATACCTGGAACGACGGGTGATACGCAGACATTGAATTTCTCTGCTGGGCCCTTCCAAATCTTCTACCTGGCGGTGAAGGATGCCGGCTATCGCAGTGCGGGAGTGGATATCAGCCCGACGCCGACTGAGGGGTACTCTTTTACCATCCAGTAGCGTTAGCTTGGGCTTGCAGAATATTGAGCCTTTAACACAAAATAAAAATGAAAAGGGCAGGCTCGGGGAAATTTGGGGACACAATACCTAATTTATTCTTAGTAAGCATGATGGATGGAAATAAGCATACTGTCCCCGGAATTCCCGGCAAGAGGTTGAGGCTTTTTACAAGGCGGCACTGACCGCTGGCGCTACTGATAATGGCGGCCCGGGCTATCGTGATTACTGGCCGGGCTACTATGCTGCGTTTTTCTTTGATCCAGACGGTCACAATATCGAGGCCGTCTGGTACGACTACAGTAAAGTAGGATAGGTTTTATAAGGTGTCATCCACTTGGGCACTCATTATTTTTACTCAGACCCCAAATATTCCTTCACGCAGTACCTCCATGGTTCGCATACCTGGCCCGATTTTCTTGCCCTCGGTTACAAATGCTTCCATATTGATGATCTTCGTATGGGTTTGATAAGGGTACTGACCCCTTATGTTTCCAGCGGTGGGTCAAGGGCAGTGACAACTACGCTTAGCGGCACAGCTGTCAGTCACCGCTGCGAGACCACTCAATGATCAGCCGCTAGTGACGGGGAGTGGGCCGCCTGGGGTGGCGGCCCTCGCACACCTTTATTGGCTCGCTTGGTTACTCTGCTTCGGCATAGGAAAGTGAGAAGCAGCCCGGCCCCACGTTAATGGCCGCGGTGGTGCTCATGACCGAAAGCAGTGTCTGGATGCCACAGCTCCTGGCGTAGTCAATGAAGTTCTGATAGGACTTCTCTTGCTGGATCTCGCTGATCTCGCCAGAGTAGCTCATGCAAACGGCAGGGATGGAGAGCCCCTGCTGTATTGCGGCAACGGTATTCTTGAAGATCTTCTCCAGACCGGCACTAAAGCCAATGGATTTGTCCACCGGCTTGGTCTCGCCCCGGTACCCCAAAATAATGGGTTTGATGTTGAGCGTCTTGCCTACGTTGTAGGTGAGCCAGTTGAGGCTACTGTCACTCTTCTCTCCCCGGTTGCCTGCGCGGTTTTTGAGGTGATAGAGGTCTTGGGGAATCATATAGGTATGCACCCGGTCCTTAAGGGTATCGAGGCGTTCGATGATAGAGTCGATGCTGGCCCCTTCCTCTTTGAGCAGGCGAACTGCTTCGTATGTCAGCAGCCCCTGTCCGCTGAACAAGTTGTTGGAGTCCACCACCTGAATGTGGAAGCGGCGGTCGATGCCAAGCTCCTTGCGCAACTGTTTGAATTTGGGCTGGCTGACCCAGACCGCATCGCGAATGTTCTCGAAGACCTTGCTGCGGCTATTCATGATGGTGATCGCCAATACCATGTCGTACTGCGTGACCAACTCCTGCTCTAGGATAGCGGACATCTCTTCCGGCGATACCGGTGTGGTTTCCGCATCGAAGGTTTTCTCCAGCATTCCCTTGCGGTAGAAGTCCATGCTCTTAGCGGGATCCCGGTTATCCATGTGAGTCTCACCCAGGAAGTGGAGATACACGGGAAGAACGCGGATATTGTGTTGGCGAATAAAGTCGTCAGGTAGGTCGCAACAGGCATCTACTGCGATACAAGTATTGTTTGGCACTTATTCTATTCCCTATTTAAACTTTTTGGATCACTTGGTAATTATATCAGCGGGCTATTTGTTGTCTATTGGATATAGTAATCCTCAGTAATCAAGTCGGCCATTTGTGCTTGTCTCTACCAGTGGTGTTCTGCGCAACGTAAGGGTAAAGCCTGGTACTTGGTTGTTAAGGAATGGGATTAGGGAGCGCGCACATATACGGCGCTGTTTGAGTTGATACCTTTCGAACCATTGGAGGTTTTTACTCTGACCCTAAATATTCCTTTTACTGAGTGGATAAAAGGATGCTGGCCCCTTTATCGCTTCAAGCCCTAGCCTTCGAGAAAGTACTCTGCCGCATCGAGCTTGCGCTCGAAGATTTCAAACAAAGCATTGGCCGTGAGCAGGATGCCCTGTCGCTCGGGTGTTGCCAAAAGTTCCACGTCGACATCCATATCGCGCAGTTGAGGCAGGATGTCGAAGACAAAGTGTTCCAGGGACGTAGAATCCGCGGCATAGCCGGATAACTCGTTGATGGCGCAGGCCTCGGCCATCACGGCATAGTTCCACACAGGGAGGCAGGTGGTCTCGCCATACTCCCTCATGACCCAACCCGAGTCGTTGCTCAGACCCCAGATATCTTCACACTCCATGGAGCGGGCGAGGAAATAGTCCAACAGTTCCTGGGAACTGGTATCAACCAGGAAGTTGGCTTCGGCAGGGGTGGGTGCATGATGCATAAAGGTATCCCAGGTTGTCGTGTAGGGTCAGTCGGTAGCTTCGAGGCGCCTAAAGCACCACCTCGAAGCCTTCAAATTGGGGTGGACCGAGATAGATTTCCCTGCTCGCACCGGCGTTGGCGTGCGCCTTGCGAAAGGCCTCAGATTGGGTCCAGTTGGTGAAATCCTCAGCCGAGGCCCACACCGCATGGGAAGCAAAGAGCGTGCATTCCTCGTTGGTGGGGCCTTGTAACAAGTGAAATTCCTTGAATCCAGGAACTTCCTCGAGGTGAGTTTCGCGGTTCTTCCATATCTCGATAAAGTCCTGCTCACGGCCCGGGGCAATGCGAAAACGGTTCATGGCGATGTACATGGTTTGGATTCCTCCTTTGCTTGGTCTTAAGGTCAGACCACGGCGACGTCCCGAATACTCAGTTTATCTGTCAGCGCGGGCGCAATCTGCGTCAGCCATGCATCCAGGCGTTGTTCCGTGAGCAGGGACTGTGACTGCTGATCCACTACCAGGCCGACGAATCGGCCATCCACCACGGCTTGGGAATGGGTAAAGTTATACCCTTCCGTGGACCAATCGCCGACCAGCTGTGCGCCCTTTTGGGCAAAGAAGCGGTACAGGTGTATTAGGGAATCAGCAAAACGATCCGAATATTTTCCCTGATCACCAAGGCCGTACAGGGCGATGCATTTACCGCTGAGGTCCACGGCGTCCAATTGCGGCAGGAACTCTGCCCAACTGCCGGCCTTAATGCCCGTATCCGTCCCGGGCAATTGATCAAGGCCGTAGGTGGGGGTGCCGAGAATGAGGGCATCGTACTGAAGGAAGTCCTGCACATCGATGCGGTTGACGTTCAGGGGCTTGGCCGCAAGCTCATCGCCAAGCTTCTTCGCCAGCTTCTTCGCCATCAGTCTTGTGGTACCAGTGTCGGTGCCGAAAAAAATACCGATTTTATTCATGGATGTGCCCTGTGGTTTTCCGTGCGTTGTTACTGGGTCGCTTGGTGAGTGTACTCCGGCTTGGCCAACGCGTTGATGACCTGGTGCCAGCGGTGGTAATCGAAGTCGACACCCAATTCATTGAAGTAGTCCTGGGCGTTATCCACCGCATCCTGCAGTACGGCATGGACGTATTGGGGAGCGGCGGCCGATTGGTTCAAATGGGGCGGAATGGCCGTTTCAAAATAGAGGGTGTGATTTCCCTCGTTATAGCCGTACATGCGCATACCCTGGAAGTCAGGCGCGTCCTTCGGACCCGTGACCATGAAGGTGATGTCGAGCTCGGGCCCAGGAGGGAAATCTCCCACGCGCTTTTCCATGGCGACGCTGGTGGCAAAAAAGGTAATGGCCTTGTCCATCGGGCATTCGTTAAATTCCGAGGTCGGCGTGGTGACCCTGATAAATAGGCTCATGGGCGTACCTTCCTGCTGAATATCGTGTCTGACTAAGACATCAGCAATATTTACGCCAGGCATGGAGCGAATTGCTATAAAGGGCTTGGGATCGCTACGTAACTCGTTGAATTTTTTGTTAGTTATGGCGGTGCAGGCCTATTACTGCGAGAGAAAATTAACCAACCACCATTGTCACGTTTACTACATGTAGAAAAGGGGGGGGGCTAAAGGGTACTGAGCTTCCCCCGATCTGTCTCGATGCTGAGTAGTCTTTTTGATTAAAGACTGCTCCATGCCTCGCGATGCTCCAGCAGCAACTGCAGTCCTGCTGATGAGGCAGCTTTCGGGTTGTAGGCGATACCGACCTTGCGCAGCAGTTTTAATCCCCGTATAGGGCGCGTGATGACATTCTCCCTGTCACGGGCACTGCTCTCTGGAATCACTGCCACGCCTAGCTCTGAGGCGACCAGGGATACCGCCCATGTTTCATTCATTGCCTGTGCCACGGTAATAGGTTGTATATCGTGTTTGCGCAAGTATCCCGAAACATCATCATGAATTTCGCACAGGCACCGTTCGATGAACCGTACACCATGCAGATCGCTCAGGCTTATCGACTCCTGTAGCGTGAGTGGATGACCGTGCGGCAGAGCCAGCACATAACGTTCGTTCCACAGTGGAATGAAACGTTCGCCCTTGCGACGCAGGTGGTCAGAGATAATACGTGCATCGGCGTCACCACTGAGATCCACTAACCGCAGTTGCAGGCGATCCGAAATCGCACCGATGTGTCGAAACAGCTGTTCGGTCATTGTCGAATCGATGGTTGGCATGATGGCCAGGGATAGCGGGATTGGCTCCTGCTGCTGCTTGAATAAAGCCTTCATTGCATCGAATTCACCCAGCAATTTTATCGCAGAGTGGTAGAAACGTTTTCCTTCCTTTGTAGCCGTTACACCTTTGCGATGACGCATGAACAGCTTTACCTCCAGCAACTCCTCGAGTTGGGAGAGACTGGTGGAGATTGAGGGTTGGGCCACAAAGCAGCGCTTGGAAGCAGCCGATATGTTTTGCTCTTCATATACAGCACAGAAGTATTTCAGGGATTTCATATCCATACGTAATTCCTATGGCAGATATATAAATACAATAATTTAACTATAGTGCATGTTTGCCTATCCTGAAACCTCAGACAGAGAGAAGAGGAGGCAGGTATGAAAGCAATGGTGATTGAAGAGTTCGGCGGGCCGGAGGTCTTCAAGCCGATGGAGCTCGAGCGGCCTGAGTTGCTCGCAGGTCACATTATGATCGAGGTGCATGCCACGAGTGTCAATGCGGTGGATCTGTTGATCCGTCATATGGGACCACCTTTCCTGGCGCCGCCGTTTCCGTCGGTGCTGCAATCCGATGTGGCCGGGGTGGTGCTGGAAGTGGCCGAGGATGTAACGGCGTTTAAACCGGGCGATGAGGTTTACGGCTGTGCAGGCGGGTTGCCTGGAATGGGAGGGGCGCTTGCTGAGTTGATGGTGGCCGATGCAAATCTCGTTGCGCATAAACCAAAAAACCTGACCATGGCCGAGGCCGCTGCACTGCCGCTGGTTACGATTACAGCCTGGGAAGCGCTTTATGAGCGTACACAGATAAGCTCAGGAGACAAGGTGCTGATACATGGCGGCGCAGGAGGGGTGGGCCATATCGCAGTACAACTGGCACGTGCGGCGGGTGCAGAGGTCTATGCGACCGTATCGTCGGATGAAAAGGCATCGATAGCCCAACAGATGGGGGCGA
Organism: Thiohalomonadaceae bacterium; assembly: GCA_041563315.1. Taxonomy (GTDB): domain Bacteria; phylum Pseudomonadota; class Gammaproteobacteria; order Thiohalomonadales; family Thiohalomonadaceae; genus JBFEYJ01. The sequence continues at coordinate 12,592 of JBFFNE010000058.1, read as the reverse complement.
CGACGACCATCAACTACAGGAAGCAGGAGGTGAAGAGCTATGTCGAGCAGTACACCGCCGGTGAAGGATTCGACGTCGTTTTCGACACCATAGGCAACGAGAACCTGATGCGTTCCTTTGAGGCGGCAAAGCTCAATGGAGAGGTCGTCACTACAGTCTCTCTGGGACAGTACGATATGAGCGTGGCTCATCTGCGCGGACTGACTCTGCATATCGTCTTTATGTTGATACCCCTGTTGCATAAAAGAGGCCGTGAGCACCACGGTCGTATTCTGAAGGAGGCGGCTGCCATGGTAGAGAGCGGAGAGCTGCTTCCAGTGCTGGATACTCACCACTTTAGCTTTGAACAGGTGGCTGATGCACATCGTCTAATGGAGTCGGGTGAGCATCTCGGCAAAATCGTCATTACAAGGAATTAAGCCAGGCAACACTTACAGGAGAAATATAATGATTGAAGCAAACCGTGAATTGGATGCCAGTGGGCTAAATAAATAAATAGGGTCAAAATAAATAGGGTCAGAGAGCATTATTCACTAAGATTAGAAACAATTGTTTTCTGACCCGGTTTTTCCAAAGCCTGTGAGGCGCGGAGTTCAAATAGGGGACAGATCACGGTTAAATGAAATATTGATGTCCCGTAAGAACAAAATCGTGGTCTGTCCCCTATTATTCTAATTTGCTTCTTACAGCGTAGAGGAAGAGTGATAAGGGTACAGATCCCTTCAGTTACGTTATTCCTGCCTTGGCCCTACCCACACTTGTTGCACGTTTACGAACTCCAGGATGCCGTGGGGACCCAGTTCACGCCCATAGCCAGAGCGTTTGATGCCGCCACTCGGGAGCCTGGGGTCGGTCTTGACGATGCCGTTGATGGCGACCTGACCGGCCTCGAGATCGCGGCTCATGCGCTTGGCCATCTCTACATCGCCTGTCCACACTGAAGCGGCCAGTCCGTAGGGGGTGTCGTTGGCGATGCGTAGCGCATCCTCAACCGATTCCGCCTTCATCACCACGGCGATGGGGCCGAAGGTCTCCTCGCAACTGGCCTGCATTTCCGGTGTGACGTCGACCAGCAGGGTGACTGGGTAGAAGTAGCCGGGCCCCTCGGGGAGCTCCCCGCCGAGCAGACAGCGGCCGCCCTGCTCGATGGTCATGCTGACCTGCCGGTGCAGTCCTTCGCGCAGGTCCGGTCGGGCGATGGGACCGACCTGGGTCGACTCCTCCGCCGGGTCCCCCATCTTGAGCTTCGCAAGGCGGGTGTGCAGTTTTCCGATAAAGGCATCATATACCGGTGCCTCGACGATGATACGTTTGGCGGCGATACACGATTGGCCGGCGTTGATGATGCGCGAGAGGGTGAGCGCATCGGCAGCAGCGTCGAGATCGGCGTCGGCCAGCACCAGGCTCGGGTCGGAACCGCCGAGCTCCAGCACCGCCGGTTTGATCTGGCTGGCGGCCAGCGAGGCGACCTGACTGCCGGCGGCGCTTGAGCCGGTAAGCGATACCGCCTGTACCGCATCATGGCGAATCACCTCGGCGGCCTGCTCGCGGTCGATGCGAAGATTCTGCATCAGCCCTGCTGGCGCCCCCGCCTGGACAAAGGCATCGGCGATCGCCTCGGCGCAGGCGGGCACATGCGGGTCGTGCTTCATCAGGCAGGTATTGCCGGCTATGATCGCCGGCGCGCAGAAGCGAAAGGCGAGCCAGAACGGCGCATTCCAGGGCAGCACGCCCAGCACCGGCCCCAGCGGCAGGTGCTGCACATAGCTGAGGCTGGCATCCGAGGCCAGCTCGACATCGGCCAGATACTCGGCACCGTGCTCGGCGTAGTGCTCGGCACACCAGGCCGCCTTCTGCACCTCGCCGCGCGCCTCGACGATCGGCTTGCCCATCTCCACGGTCATCAGGCGGGCGAGACGCTCCTCGTCATCTCGCATGAACTTCGCCACCTTGCGCAGCAGCTCGGCACGCTCCTCGAAGCTCGTTTTGCGCCATGTCGAGAAGGTGCTTGCCGCCTGCTCGACGATACGGGCCAGTTGCTCATTGTCGTGCGGCGGATAACGGTGCAGCTCTTCGCCAGTGGTTGGATTGGTAGCTACAAACATGCGGGTCCCCTATTTCGTTTTGTTCTGGCTGGTGGCCTCGTTGAGGGCCTTTTTCGCTTTTGCCGGCTGGAGCTCGCTCACTTTGTTGTCGGTGGGCGTGGCGGGTTTTACGGTGAAGTCGCGCTCGAAATCCTCGAAGAACGAACCGCAACCGTCCTCGGTAATGTAAAAGGTATCGGAGATACCGCAGGACTTGTCGCCGTCGATCCCCCACATCCAGGGGATGACATGGAAGGTCATGCCCGGGCGCAGGATGACCGAGTGTCCCTGGAACAGGCTCATGATGTAGCCCTCGTCCCAGCTGGGCGGGAAGGCGATGCCGATGGAATAGCCGGAACGGGTGATCAGCTTGGCGCCGACATCGTTCTCGCGAATGATGTTGCGCATCATCTTGTCCGCGTCCGACACCGTGAGACCAGGCCGGAATTCCTTGCGCGCGGTGGCCAGGGCGACCTTCATCAGTTCCTGAGCCTTGTACATGCTATCGGTGAGTTCGCCGCACACCACGGTGCGCATCATCGCGGTGTGGTAACGGCGATAGCAGCCGGCGATCTCGAGAAACACATGCTCGCCGGATTTGACCTCGCGCCCCTCCCAGGTGGCATGGCCAATCATGGTCCGCGGACCCGAGGTGACATAAGGCATGACCGCCGGAGTCTCGCCGCCGGCGGAAAACATGCCATGGCTGATCGCGGCGCCGATTTCGTTTTCGGTCACGCCGGGATGGACTGCGTCGATCCCCGCCTGCATGCCCGCCTTGGTGGCCTTGGCCGCCTTTTGCATCACTTCCAGCTCGACCGCCGATTTGATTAAGCGTCCCTCCTCGACGATACCGAAGCAGTCCATGATGCGGCTCTTGGTGAACGAGGTGTGGAAGTAGTCCTGGTGATAGGCGGTGAAGTAGTAGGAATTGCGCTCGTAACCGATGGTCTTGCCAGCCAGCCCGAACTCGACCAGCGAGGTTACCAGCATCTGGATCGCATCGCCGGTGTCCGGATAGGGGCGGCTCAGCTCCACCCAGGTTCGCGCGAAGACATTGGACTCCTCGAGCTTGCGCGTCACCATCCACGGCTCGCCCTCCAACGGCACGACCAGGGCCTGAAAGAAGGAGTAACCAGTCGTCTGGTAGTCGGTCAAATACATGATGTTCTCGGCATCGGAGATGATCACCGCATCGAGCAGGCGCTCCTTCATCCGTTCGCGCAGCTCGTTGATGCGGCGCTGGTATTCCGCGAACGGAAATGTCATATCGTCTCTTTCACGCATGGCTTAACCCTCCATCTGCCGATCAACGGCTTCGCTGAGTATCTGTAATCCCGCTTGCAAATCGTCGTCGGGGATGGTCAGGGGCGGGATGAGTTTGATCACGGCGCCGCCCACACCGCACGGTCCAAACAGCATGCCGTGGTCGAAGCAGTCGCGGGCGATCGCCTTGGCCAGCGTACCGTCCTGCGTATCCAGCGCCTGCATCATGCCCTTGCCGCGTACGACAAAACCCTTGTCAGCGAACTTCGTCGCAATGCCTTTGAGGTGATCGGCCATGATCTCGCCCTTGCGGCGGGTCTCCTGCATCAACGCGTCATCCTCGAAGTAACGCAGCGCTTCGCGCCCGGCGACAAAGGAGAGGTTCTGTCCGCGGAAGGTGCCAGTATGCTCGCCCGGCTTCCAGTGCTTATCGTGCTCCGGCTTGACCAGGTTCATCGCCATCGGCGTGCCGATACCGCCGATGCCCTTGGCCAGGGTGATAATGTCTGGGTCGATACCGTGCTCCTCGAAACTGAAATAGGTGCCGGTTCGGCCGCAGCCCGCCTGAATATCGTCAACAATAAGTAGCGCACCGAGATCCCAGGCCAGCTTCTGCAGCGCCTGCATCCACTCCCTGCTGGCGAGGTTGACTCCACCCTCCGCCTGCAATACCTCGATGATGAATGCCGCCGGTTTTTCCGCGCCGCCGGAGCTGTTTTTATACATCGAACGCAAGGTGTCGAGACTCTCCAGGCCGCCGCCGTCGTTGGTCTCGAAGGGCCAGTGAGAGACGTGATTCAGGGGCACGCCGGAGGCATTGCGGAACACTTCGTTGGCGGTGCAGGCCAGCGAGCCCAGGGTCATGCCGTGAAAGCCCTGGCTGAAGGCGACCACCTCGGTGCGGCCGGTAACGCGCCGCGCCAGTTTCAGCGCTGCCTCCACTGCATTGGTGCCGGTCGGCCCCATGAACTGCAGTTTGTAATCCATGCCGCGCGGTTTGAGGATGGTGCCGACAAAGGCCTCGATAAAATCCCGCTTGGGCGGGGTCATCATATCCAGGGTGTGGATCACACCGCCGGACTGCAGGTAGTCGACCATCGCCTGCACCAGTTTCGGGTTGTTGTGACCGAAGTTGAGCACGCCGGCGCCGGCGTAGAAATCGATATACTCCTTGCCCGTCTCGTCGGTCTGTCGCGCGTTATCGGCACTGACGAATACCGCCGGATAGGCACGGCTATAGGCCCTGATTTCAGACTCATAGGCTTCAAAACAATCCATACTTCTCTCCTTCATCGTGCTGCAACACTTCGGTGCGTGGTGGGTTTCTGTTCCGCGGCGGGAACAGGCAGATCGACAAGACGGCAAAAGACGCGCATCACCGCTTCGATGATGTCGTCGTTGAAGTGGTAATCGGGGCTGTGGCAGGGGGCGTCGAAAGCGGCGCTCTGTTCGCCGGGCGTGGACATGCCGACGAGGGCGAAGGCGCCGGGAATTTCGTTGAGGTAATAGCTGAAATCCTCGGAGGCCATTATCGGCTGCAGCAGGTTGACTTCGTCAAAGCCGGCGCCGAACTCCTCACCCAGCGCCCGGCGATAACGTTGTGCAGAGGTCGCTTCATTGATCGTTGCTTCATAACGTGAGCGTATTTCGACCTCGGCAGTGACGCCGTAGGTCGCCGCAGTATTTTTCGCAATCTCTTCAATCAAGCGGTTGATGGGCTCGCGCCAGCACGGTTCAGAGACGCGGATACAGCCCTCAAGTGTCACGCTGTCCGGGATCACCGTGACGCTGCTGTCGGCCACCAGTGAGGTGACGCTGACCACCGCCGCCGCCTGGGGTGGCAACCGGCGGCTGATGATCTGCTGTAGATTGAGGGTGATGGCGGCGGCGGCCAGTACCGGGTCGCGTGCTGCCTCGGGCTGGGAGGCGTGTCCACCGACGCCTTTTATCTGCACATGAAAGGTGCCGTTGCCCGACATCACCGGGCCGTCGGGGCAAACCGCTCTGCCGGCGGGCAGGGCGGGCCAGTTGTGCCAGCCGAAGATGCGCTCAACACCCTCCAGCGCGCCGCCCTCGATCATCTTCTTCGCCCCGTGCCCCCCTTCCTCGGCGGGCTGGAACAGTAGGGTGACCGGCCCCGGCAGTTGCTCTTCATGCTGCTTGAGCCACCGCGCCGTGCCGATAAGTGCCGCCATATGGCCGTCGTGGCCACAGGCATGCATCTTTCCCGGCTCAGTGGAGCAGAACTCCTCCATTGCACTTTCGTTGATCGGCAGGGCATCCATATCGGCTCGCAGCGCGATGTGCTCGCCCGGGGCATTAGCCGCCAAGGTCGCCACGGTGCCGTATTCTGCGCAGGCGCGCCAGGGAATGTTCCACTCACTCAGTAAGGTACGGATGCGTTTAGCTGTGCTGGCCTCTTCCCAGGTGAGTTCAGGGTGCTGATGACTCCAGTGGCGGAATTCGATAGCAGCGTTGATAACTTCATCCCACTTCATAGTGCTCACCATTGTGTAATTGAGCCGGTACCGATACGGCGGATGGTTGTTTCCCGCCGTGTCGAATGGCCCGAAAATCGCCGGTCCCGACGCACCATGCACATTCGATAGCGTGCATGGTTGCACTGAATTTTTGAATTTAACACTTAAATTTATTACGCAAGAAGTAGTCCAACCATGATTTATACGCGATGTCATTGCAGGAAAAGCATTAAAGAATGCCGGATGGGCGGAGGAGGAATAGCGATGCAAATAGTTGCAGTACGTAAGACGCACCTTTGTAAAACTGTGTGCAGGCAATTGTTTATAAGGGATATTTCTTGATCTTTATGGTGGATCTATGTGGTTAGATGCCAAAAGAGGATGGGAGCATCTGGAAGCCGTTTTGCCCTAAATTAAGGCAATGGAATAAATGAACCTGGCGTCATGATCCGGTATTGGGAATGACGCACTAAAATGAGGCAGCAACGATTCAAATATAGAGCACCTGCACTCTGGGGATGCGCCATCACTTAAGTCAGCAACTCAATGAAGCGGGATGCTGTGAATGCAGTTTACATATAGATGGTGGTGGAAGTGGGCGCTATCCCTAACCCCCGGAGATGTGAGTAATAAGTGTGAAGATGGCCCGCCCAAGAGCAGGCCTCCTTGACGGCCGTGACCAAGCTCTTGGATGGCGAGTCGAAACCAAGCAGGTGGCGATTTTTGAGGAAGAAATCTGCTATCGAAATATCGCGCTGGTGCGCAGCCATATCGACGGCATTGGCATAATTATTTGGAACCGTGGACACGACAGGCAACCCCGGCACTTATCAGTTCCCGACATCTCAACGATAGCAGCTGGAGAGAAAGATGAAACCGGAGCGGTCATGTTGCAGAAGGAAACAGGCTCAACAGAAAACAGAGCCAGTTAAGCAATAAAGCTTTGATGTAAGTAAAGCTAAGCGCAAGGAATACAGGGTCAGAGAGAAATAATTACTAATATTGGAGTAATTGTTCTCTGACCCTGTTTTTTTCGGCAGAAGAAACTATGCATTACGTTGGGGCGTATTCCCGGGCGCCAGTGAAAGAAGTCACGGACCGCTATGTAAAAGTGGGTACTTGTCCGAATTGCTTGCCGGCCTGAGGCAATATGAATGGGGCCGGTGACAACTGGTAATTGCGATGATTATCAGTTGTCACCGGCCCAGTCCCCAAACTGTGTTCTGAACCCGCTTTTATATTCAATGCGTTAGGAGACGTTTGACACCCCGACTTGCTTCAAGCAGGATAGCGGGAACGAATTGGACCGGTCGGTCAATAATATGCGGATTCTTTCAGACAAAGCTCAGAAGACCCGCGAGCGTATCCTCGCCGCCGCCGCGCGCCTGTTTTACCAACACGGCTATAACGCTACCGGGGTCGAAAAGGTGATCAAGGAGGCTGGGGTCAATAAGGGAAATTTCTATTACTACTTCAAGAGCAAGGAGGAGCTTGGGGTTGAAACACTCCGTTGGCAACAACGCAACTTCGCCGAACAACTACGGGCCGGTGCGCCCCTCGACAATGGCTCCCCGCTGCATCAGCTGTTCGACACCTTGGAGCGCATGAAGCAGTTGGTCTCGTCGGGGAGCGCTGAATGCCCCATTCGCGGCTGTTATTACGGCAATTTTTCTCTGGAACTCAGCACCGCCAGTGCACCGATTCGCCGTGAATTGGTGAGCATTTTCGATAGCTCACGCAAGTATTTTGCTGACTTGATCGCCAAGGCCCAAGAGGTTGGCGAGATCGGGTCGCATATCGATCCCCAGGTAGCCGCCGGTATGATGTTCAGCCTCCTCGAGGGGGCCATCATTATCAGCAAGGCCGCGCAGAACACGCAGGAAATCGACAACGCCCATGCGTTTATTCGTGGATATCTGAGCTCGTGAAATTTTTTTGGTCTAAATTAGACCGAACGGTCCATATTTAAGGAGGAGAGAATGAAGACGAAAGGTATGACTTAACGCACAAGACACCACACTCACAATTTTTTTACATAAAATTAGACCGTTCGGTCTAATTAACGCAACGAAAAAAGGAGAACAACATGGAACAGCAAACCCCACTGCTACAACCCGTTCCCCCGGCCGGCGATCAGGGCCGTGTCGCCGCAATCTTTAACGGCATCGAGCAACGCATGGGTTTTGTACCCGATGGGCTGCGCCTGTACGGCATAAGCCCACACCTGCTCGAGGCGTTCGTCTCATCGGTCAGCTACTTTGTAGAACATCCTACTCTCAGCAACCGTCTGCTTGGTTTTGTCCGCTATCTCGCCTCGGAGCAGGTGAACTGTAAATTCTGCATCGACTACAACCAGGGTTTTCTAATTAGTCTCGGGGTGGACCAGGCCGATATCGAGGCCGCCAGCAAAAACATCGACGCCGCCCCGCTGGAGGAGCGGGAAAAGACCCTGTTGGGATTGGCGCTGAAGGCGGTCAATACACCTGAGGCGGTGAATAGCGATGATGTCGATGCAGCCCATTCACAGGGATGGAGCGACCGCGATATCTTCGACGTGGTGGCGGTGGGTGCGACGAACCGCTCATTCAACATTATGTTGAAGACATTTAACGTGGACGGTCAGGGGGTGTTTAACTAAACGGGAAGCAACCTGTGTCGACGCCTTAAATTAAAGGGGAAATTAAAGGGGTCGGTGACAACTGGTAATTATAAAGATTCTCATTTGTCACCGACCCCTTTTATTCGGCAGCAATGGCGATGTCGGCGACTATCCTGGGATCGCTGTGGCCACTAACGGCAGGGTTTACATTGCCTACACCGATACCACCAATGGTAGGGTCAAGATTGCGATCAGTCCCTGACTGAACAGAGGGACATGAAAAGCATCATGTTCAGAGAAAATAATACGAAATGTTAGTGCAAAATATTCCCTCACCCGGAGTATCACCCGCCAGCGCAGCTGGAGGTGCATTAGGAGATACGTTCTTTAATAAGTGGGGTAAATAAGTGGGGTCAGAACAGATTTTCTTATGTGAGTAGGTGAAAAGTTTCAGCTGACCGACTTATTTTTATTTTTCATTCGTGTGGTTGGTCATGCCGATGCTGTTTGTCAGCGCCCTCTATCTTGATCTCGAAAATATAAAAATGGAACTAGACTTGTCGAAGACTACCTGATGTGGAAGAGATCTCATGAACAAGTCGGCGATGCTGAAGCTGGACGTCGAATCCTATACGGTTGCTGCGCAGGAGGTGCTGGAGTCCCTTGAAACAGGGCCCGAGGGGTTGAGGGATGAGGAGGCATCACGACGACTGCAGGAATATGGTTCGAATCGTCTCCCTGCACCACGCAGGCGCAGCGCTACGATGCGTTTTCTGGTTCAGTTCCACAATATTCTTATCTACATTCTCCTGATCACCGCCATTATCACCGCGATCCTGGGGCACTGGGTGGACAGTGGAGTGATCGCTGCGGTGGTAATCATTAACGCCGTGATCGGCTTCTTCCAGGAGGGTAAGGCCGAGCGGGCGCTGGATGCCATCCAAGGCATGCTTTCACCCCAATGCATGGTGGTGCGCAACGGTCGACGTCGTGTCATGGCGGCAGAGGCGCTGGTGCCTGGCGATGTGGTGTTCCTGCAGTCCGGGGACAAGGTACCTGCGGATTTGAGGCTGTTCAGCGTAAAGGAGTTGCGAATTGACGAGGCGCTGCTGACCGGGGAATCCGCACCGGTAGGCAAGACCGGGGAGCCGGTGAGTTCCGGGGCCCCGTTGGGGGAGCGCTTCGGTATGGCCTACTCCGGCACCCTTGTCACCTCTGGCCAGGGAAGCGGTGTGGTTACCGCCACCGGCGCTAACACTGAGCTGGGGCGGATCAACGCCATGTTGGCAGAGGTGCAACTGTTGACCACGCCCTTGTTGCGGCAGATGGAAGTGTTCGGCCGGTGGCTCAGTTTCACTATTGTGGTTATTGCCGGGCTAACCATGATCTTTGGCATTCTGGTCAGAGAGCTCTCGCTGGCCGAGACCTTCCTGGCGGCCGTGGGCATGGCGGTGGCGGCAATCCCTGAAGGCCTGCCTGCGATTCTCACCATTACCCTGGCCATTGGTGTTCAGCGAATGGCCCGACGCAATGCCATCATCCGCCGGTTGCCCGCGGTGGAGACGCTTGGCTCGGTAACCACCATCTGCTCCGACAAGACGGGGACGCTGACACGTAATGAAATGACGGTGGCAACAGTGGCGCTGAGCGAACGCATGATCGAAGTCACCGGGGTTGGCTACGATCCGCATGGCGCGCTGTGCGACGGTGATCAATCATTTACCGGGGAGGATGAACCGGATCTGCTGGAACTGGCCCGCGCGGCCCTGCTCTGCAACGATGCCGAACTGGAGGAAAAAGCAGGTCAATGGACAATCAACGGCGACCCTACAGAGGGTGCCCTGGTGGTATTGGCAGCCAAGGTGGGGCTGGAGGAGACCCGCCAGCGCCGCGAGTTTCCGCGTACCGATACCATACCCTTCGAGTCCGAACACCGTTTCATGGCCACCCTGCATCACGACCATGCCGGCCACGGTTTCATTTACGTCAAGGGGGCACCAGAGCGGCTGTTGGGGATGTGTGCACGACAACGGCACGAGGGTGATGATGTGCCGATCAATATCGAACATTGGCATCAGCAGGTTGAGGCACTGGCTCAGCGAGGCCAGCGGGTCCTGGCCATCGCCTTTGGCACTGCGCGTCCGGAGCAGAAGACGGTCGATTTTCACCATGTGGAGACAGGGCTGACGCTACTGGGTCTGGTCGGGATCATCGACCCGCCAAGGGAAGAGGCGGTGCGCTCGGTAGCGCTATGCCAATCCGCCGGGATCCGGGTAAAGATGATTACCGGAGATCACGCCGCCACGGCCCGGGCCATCGGCGCACAATTGGGCATCGGGGACGGACGAGCTTCCATGACTGGTCCAGAGCTGGATGGGCTTGCGGATGAGGTGCTGCTGGAGCGGGCACAGGCGGTGGATGTGTTCGCCCGCACCAGCCCCGAGAACAAGCTGCGTCTTGTCAAGGCCTTGCAGCAGGCCGGACACATCGTGGCAATGACCGGTGACGGGGTGAATGACGCGCCCGCACTCAAGCGGGCCGATGTCGGCGTCGCCATGGGACAGAAGGGCACCGAGGTATCCAAGGAGGCGGCGGAGATCGTGCTGGCCGACGATAACTTCAGCTCCATCGTGGAGGCGGTGAAAGAGGGCCGCACGATTCACGACAACCTGAAGAAGTCGATATTGTTCATCCTGCCGACCAACGGTGGTCAGGCTGGCGCCATTATCGCCGCCATTGTGTTCGGGTTCGTCTTGCCGATCACGGCGGTACAGATCCTCTGGGTGAACATGGTGACCGCGGTAACCCTGGCCCTGTCGCTGGCCTTCGAGCCGCCGGAAGAGAACGTCATGGAGCGTCCACCACGGGACCCTCGGGAACCGCTTCTTTCCCCATTTCTGATTTGGCGGATCACCTTTGTTTCCCTGATTCTTGTCGCCGGGACCGTGGGGATGTTCCAGTGGGAGCTGCACCGGGACGTGCCGCTGGAGAGCGCCCGCGTGGCGGCGGTGAACACGCTGGTCATGGGGCAGATATTCTACCTGTTCAGTGTCCGCCACCTTACCAGTCCGAGTTACACGCCGTCAGGTCTGGCCGGCAATCCGATCGCGGTGATCGCCGTGGGTGTGATTGTGCTGCTTCAGCTCCTGTTCACCTATGCACCGCCGATGGAACATTTCTTTGGTACTGCACCGATCGATGGCCAGGCCTGGATAAGGATTTTGGGTGTCGGGATGGTGATCTTCGTTGTGGTGGAGTTCGAGAAATTCGTACTGCGACAAAACGAACGGAGCGCGTCGAGTCGGGGCACTTTACCGTCGCAATCATCGCGATGAGAAACAAAAATGGCTACCGCGGATGAGGCTTCCGTCAATCGCTGCTGGCCTTTCCCAGCAGCCAGTAGGTGACTCCCAGTGCCAGCGCCACGAGGCCAATCGCTGCTACGTAAGTTGCCTCCATTTGGTCTACATCCAGCACGATGACCTTTCGTGCAATCGCCATTAGTGCCGTTGCAATGACAAGCTTAATCGGTAACACATCGGTGCCGAGATAGAGTCGGATATTAATGAATATCTCTATGGCAATCAGCACAGCCATAAACGCGCCGAAGGTTTGAAATATGTCATTGATGTTGAGAAGAAAGTAGGGCGGGGTCTGCAACCTCTGATAGAGGACGTAGATGACATCACCGATGCCCCATATGATCACAAATACCATCAATACCGCCAACACCTTGACGGAGAAGCGGATAACGATATGCAGAAAACGGATCAGCGGGTCTTCATGATCCGGTGCCAGTTCGTTATGAAGTAGACGGTAGTGCTCTTTTTCCTTATTCATGTGAGTCCCTATAGTTTTACAGCTTGTAGCACCAATCAGTGCCCTGGAAAGATTCTAGTATTCCTTCAAAGCCAGTATGAGGTCAAAAAAACAGTTAATACGGTTCAGGCCAGAATTAATTGTTTCGTTCTATTGTCAGTTCCCTATTTACCTTACACCGCCTCAGGTCGTTTGAAGTCCCTGCGTGCGCGTTCGACTTTGGCCCGGATTACGCAGTCCTCCACATGATCGTTTATCAGTCCCATGGCCTGCATAAAAGCGTAAACCGTGGTGGGTCCCACGAATTTCCAACCCAGCTTTTTCAGTGCTTTTGACAATGCGAC
>JBFFNE010000057.1:0-19013 GCA_041563315.1 Thiohalomonadaceae bacterium | reverse complement strand
TCCGGCGCCCAAGCCGGTTCAGTATCGATGGAGGGGCTGTTGGTAACCCGGATCAACGCCTGGCTCTGCAGATCAAGGAGATAGATCTCCGGGTTACCATCGCGCGACATGGTCAGGGCAAGGCGGCGTCCATCAGGCGACCAGCTCGGCGCGCTATTGAGCCCCTTGAAACGAGCCACAGCCTCACGCTTGCCAGAAGCGATGTCCTGCACATAGACCATCGATCGCCCCTCTTCGAAGGAGACGTAGGCCAGAGTGTTTCCATCGGCCGACCAGGCTGGTGACATCAACGGCTGTTTGGAGGTGAGGATAATCTGCTCGCTGTAACCGTCGGCATCAGCCACCGCCAGGCGGAAGCGACGCTCCTGCTCGCCGGTTTTCTCTACCGTGACATAGGCGACATGGGTGTTGAAAGCACCGCGCTGGCCGGTAAGCTTCTCATAAATGATATCGCTGATCTGATGCGCGACCCGACGCAACCGCGCGGGCGTGGTGGGGATGCTATACCCCGTCAACTGGACTCCACGTACCACATCGAACAGCTGAAACTCCACCAGCAACTTTTCGCCCGCCTCCTGCTGCACCTGCCCGACCACCACGTTTTCCACCCCGGCAGCGCGCCAGGCGGCAAAATTGATTGTCTTGCCATTGGTCGGGCGGGCCGGCAACTTCTCCGCCGCCAATGGGGCAAAACGACCGCTACGGGCCAGATCCGCGGCAACAATGGCAGCGACCCCGGGGGGCTCGCCACCACCGGCACCCACTGCACCGAAGGGCACCACCGCGATGGGCATCGCCCCCTCGACCCCTCCAGTGATCTCAATGGTCAGACGTGCCTCGGCTGTCGCAACCAGCAACATCAGCGGAATCCACACCAGGTTTCTGAATTTTTTCATCATTTTTTCGGCTCAAATACGAATTCAATTTCACGATCAAACACTTCCGGATCCGACGGCTTGGGCAGCGGTGAGGCCTTGCGTACTGCCGCCTCCACCGAACGCTGGAACGCCACATCCCCGTCACACTCGGTCAATCTCACGTCAATAACCTCTCCGCCGGGGATCTGATGGATGATTACCCGGCAGTGACTGCCCTGACTTCCGGTCGGGCGCAACCAGTTGCGCTCCACCTTGTTCGTAATATCCGCCACATACTGCTGGCGCACACTCAACAGCTGCTGCTGACGAAAGCGTTGCTGCTCCTCGGCAAGCCGCTCGGCCTCGGCCTCCATCTGCTGCTTCAACCGATCTTCGGTTTCCTGGCGTTTTCGCTCAGCCTCCGCCTTCTTGCGCGCCTCCTCGGCTTGGCGCTGTTTCTCCGCCTCAAGCTTGCGCTGGCGCTCCTGCTCGGCCACACGGGCCTTCTCCGCCTCCTGCTTCTTTTTCTGCTTGAGCAGGCGGGCCTTCTCGGCGGCCTTACGCTGTTGCTCCTCAGCGGCCAGCCGTTTTGCCTCCTCGGCACGGAGCACCTCTTCAGCCGCTCTCCGTTTTTCCTCTTCAAGACGCCGCTGACGAAGCTCCTCCTGAGCTTGACGGCGGCGCATCGGCTCCATTACATCCGATTCGCTGACGGCCACCGCCTGGATCACCGGTTTTACCACCGGGCTGTCCAGTGTCTCCGGCTCCCGGCTGACACTGAAGAACAAGAACCCGACAAGCACAAGATGTATCAGCACAGCCCCGGCAAAACCGATCAGGTACTCCCGCTCAACGCTCATTCAGGTCCTCGGGTGCCTCGGTCATCAGGCCAACACTGGGTACGCCCGCACTCTGTATCAAGGCCATCAGTTCAACCACCTTGCCATAGGCCACATTACGGTCGCCCTTGACGTAAACCGGCACGCCTGGCTGTGCCCTCAGCACCGAATCGAGCTGCGTGAGCAGATCCACGGCATCCAATGCCGACCGCGGGTCATACCCCAGACTGAGGTAGTAGGCGCCAGAGGCATCAACGGAGACCACCAGAGGCTCACGATCATCCTGCGGGATCGGCTGGGAACTGGCCTGGGGCAGGTCTACCTTCACCCCCTGGCTAAGCATCGGCGCCGTGATCATAAAAATCACCAGCAACACCAACATGACGTCGATATAAGGGACGACGTTTATATCTCCCATCAGGCGGCGTTTTTTACAGGTAGCCATCGTCTTTCCGTCGCCCGCCTAGCCGCCGTGAACCTGTCGTTGCAGCAAGGTGGAGAACTCTTCCTTGAAGGTCTCGTAGCGGGTTTCCAGCCGCTCCACCTCGTTGGAGAAACGGTTATAGGCAATCACAGCCGGTATGGCAGCAAACAGCCCCATCGCAGTGGCAATAAGTGCCTCGGCAATCCCCGGAGCCACCATCGATAGTGTGGCGTGCTGTGCCCCGCCCAGGGCGCGGAAGGAGTTCATGATCCCCCACACCGTACCAAACAGACCAATATAAGGGCTGGTGGAGCCGACCGTGGCCAGGAAGGCCAGGTTCGCCTCGAGCCGGTCGATCTCACGGCTGAGCGCGACGCGCATGGAACGCTGCGCGCCCTCGACGACATCCATCGCCTTCAGCCCCCCCTGCTTGCGCAGGCGGGCGTATTCGCCGAAACCGGCCTCAAACAGGCTGGACAGTCCCTCCTGTGTCTCCTGGCGCTTACTGATCTGGCGATAAAGCTCGACCAGGTCGATACCAGACCAAAAACGGCTTTCAAAGGTCACGGCGGCGGCACGCGCCCCCTTGAGCTGACGTGACTTCTGAATAATCACCGACCATGAATAGATCGAGGTCACCAACAGCAGCAGCATCACCAGCTGCACCAGTAAACTGGCGTTGGCAAACAGACTCCACAGGGACATGTCCGTCGTCATAGCCTCTCCTCATTCAGGCGATCAATCAGTTGTTGGCTGACAGGCCGGGGACGAAAATTCGTGGCATCGAGTGAGGCCAACCTGACCACACCTTCGCACAACAGCTCATTTTCGCGGCGCACCTGTTGTTCAAAATCGATACTGGCCCGACCATATTTAATCACTCCTGCGCTCACCTGCAGCAGGTCATTGAACCGGGCCGGACGATGGTATTTCAACGCTACCGAGCGGACGACGAAAATCAGTCCGTCCTCTTCAGAGAGCCGGTCCTGTTCGAAGCCAAGGCTACGCAGCCATTCGGTACGGGCGCGTTCCATAAACTTAAGGTAGTTGGCGTAATACACCACCCCGCCATGGTCAGTATCCTCGTAATAGACACGCACCGGCCAGATAAATTCCTTTAACAATTGTGTCCCCCGTCGCAATTACTCACCTGCAACAGTCCCATTGCCCAAGAGCTCTATCTCTCGCTGACGCTGTGGCGACTTGCTCTCCGGAGGGCTGAAGCCGAAATGCAAATAGGCGCTGTTGGTGGCGACGCGACCACTACGGGTACGCATGAGAAAGCCTTGCTGAATGAGGAACGGCTCAAGCACATCCTCAATGGTGCCGCGCTCCTCACCGATGGCGGCGGCAAGGTTATCCACGCCGACCGGACCACCATCGAACTTTTCGATGATCGCCAGCAGGAGCTTGCGATCGAGCATGTCGAAGCCGTTCACATCCACGTCAAGCATATCCAGGGCGCGTGCCGCCACCTCGGCAGAGACCTTCCCGTCAGCCTTGACCTCGGCATAATCGCGGACCCGCCGCAAAAGGCGGTTGGCGATACGCGGGGTGCCGCGTGAGCGCCGTGCGATCTCACTCGCCCCCTTGGGATCAACAAGCACACCGAGGATGCGGGCGGAACGCTCGACGATCGAGGTCAGCTCCTCGACTGAATAGAACTCCAGCCGTTGCACAATGCCAAAACGGTCACGAAGCGGCGAGGTCAGCATGCCGGCCCGGGTAGTCGCACCGACCAGGGTAAAGGGCGGCAGATCGAGCTTGATCGAACGGGCCGCGGGCCCCTCGCCAATCATGATGTCGATCTGGTAATCCTCCATCGCCGGGTAGAGCACCTCCTCCACCACCGGCGAAAGTCGGTGGATCTCATCGACGAACAACACATCGTGAGGCTCGAGGTTGGTCAGCAACGCCGCCAGGTCTCCCGGGCGCTCAAGCACCGGCCCCGAGGTCTGGCGCACACTCACCCCCAACTCATTGGCGATAATGTGCCCCAGCGTCGTCTTGCCGAGGCCCGGCGGACCGAACAGCAGCACATGATCCAGCGCTTCGCTTCGGTTCTTCGCTGCGCTAATGAAAATATCCATCTGCTCGCACACCACCTGTTGCCCCACATAATCGGCCAACATCTTCGGCCGGATGGCGCGGTCGTGGGCGTCCTCCTCGCTAAGGGGGGTACTGGTGATCAGGCGGTCGGTTTCGATCATGGAAATGCCTTTAACAGTTACAAGTAACAAGTGGCAAGAAAAAGCCAAGCCGTAATGATTGGTAAGATCGACATCTTGTCACTTGCCACTTTATTTCACCGCCTGTTTCAGTGCCGCCCGGATGATCTCCTCGCTGGCAAGCCCACCGGTCTCCACCTTGCTCACCAGCCGGCTGGCCTCCGGCGGTTTGTAGCCGAGGGCAATCAGGGCGCTGATGGCATCACGGGTACCCTCTGTCGCCGGCGCAACAGCGGCAGGGACGGCACCGGGAAATCCCCCCCCCTCCCAGTCGGCGAGGCGATCACGCATTTCCACGATCAGGCGCTCGGCGGTCTTCTTGCCGACCCCGGGCAGGCGCACCAAAGCGGCGGTGTCGTTGTCCTGCACACTGCGGGCGAACTCGTCGGCGGAGATACCGGAGAGAATGGTCAGAGCCAGCTTGGCCCCGACCCCATTGACCTTGATCAGGGTACGAAACAGGCGCCGCTCGGACTCGGAAGCAAAGCCAAACAACAGGTGGGCATCCTCACGCACCACCAGGTGGGTATGCAACACCACCGTGTCACCGAGCGTAGGCAGCTGATAGAAGGTACTCATGGGTGCCTCTACCTCGTAGCCGACCCCGTTCACATCAACCAGCAGCAGCGGAGGCTGTTTCAGCGCCAGCGTCCCGCGCAAACGTCCAATCATCGATATCGTCCTCTCCGTGTCCCGCGCACCCCGGCAAGATGGCTCAGAGTCTGGCGGGTATGGTGGTGGCATAAGGCGATCGCCAGCGCATCGGCGGCATCTTCCTGGGGCATTCCCGGTAGCTTGAGCAGGGCCTGCACCATGTGCTGCACCTGGCTCTTGGCGGCATTCCCCTTACCTACTGTCGCCTTTTTAATCTCCGCCGGTGTGTACTCACTAACCCGCATACCCAGTGACATCACCGCGCAAATGGCAGCACCACGGGCCTGCCCAAGCTTAAGGGCGGAGTCGGGATTGCGGTGCATAAAGACCTGCTCAATCGCCACCTCCTGCGGTTCATAAAGCGTGACGATATCACGCAGGCCATCATAGATGGTCTTGAGCCGACCGGCGAACTCCCCCTCACCAGCGCGAATACAACCGCTCTCCACATACACCAGCCGACCCTCCACCTGCTCTACCAGGCCAAAGCCGGTGATACGGGAACCGGGGTCGATACCCAGGATTCTCATAAGTCCCCAGTCCCCCGTGGAAAGTCACAAGTGAAAGCGCCATGCAGCTTGTTACTTGTCACTTGCCACGCGCCACTTGTCACTGAAGTTGTCCCATCACCTCATCACTGAAGTCGGCATTATTGTAGACATTCTGCACGTCATCGAGGTCTTCGAGCATGTCGACCAGGCGCAGCACCTTCTCGGCGTCTTCCAGCTCCAGGTCGACGCTGGTGGCGGGCTGCATCGTGATCTCGGCCATCTCGGGCTCGAATCCGGCAGCGATCATCGCCTCTTTCACCTCGGTAAAGTTATCGGGGCTGGTGGTCACATCCACAGAGCCGTCATCATTGCCGACCACATCCTCAGCACCGGCCTCCAGAGCCGCCTCCATAATGGCGTCCTCATCGCTACCGGCCGGATAGCTGAGCATGCCGATCTTGCTGAACAGGTAGGCCACTGAGCCGTCGGTACCCAGATTACCGCCACTCTTACTAAAGGCGTGGCGTACCTCGGCCACAGTACGGTTGCGGTTATCAGTGAGGCACTCGACCATCACTGCCACACCAGCCGGGCCGTAACCCTCGTAACGCACCTCTTCGTAATTATCACCGTCGGCAGCACCAGCGCCGCGCTTGATAGCGTTCTCAACGGTATCTTTTTTCATGTTGGCACTGAGTGCCTTGCTGATCGCATCTCGCAGGCGTGGATTGCTATCCTGGTCGGCACCGCCAGTGCGCGCAGCCACGGTCAGCTCGCGAATCAACTTAGTGAATATTTTGCCACGTTTGGCATCCTGGGCGGCCTTACGATGTTTGATATTGGCCCATTTACTGTGTCCAGCCATGAAACTCCTCTCAATGGTCCGAAGGCTTTAGCGAAAGTTAAGTGTGCCGCCAACATCAGTAATCACAGCCGCGGCGGCAAAAAACGGTGTGCAATTGTACCATCAAGCACTCCGCTTCGCAGGCGAGACCCACAGGAAGGAATCAAAATCGAAGTTTATTGCCAGGAAGAGGCGGCTATTCGTCTTTGAGCTGCACCGCGGTCTGCTCAAACGCCGAAGGCCCCGGATCGTCGAACAGCATCTCATGCTGCCCCACCCGGATAACATCCCCCTGGCGAAGCTCCCTCTGGCTACACCGCTCATCATTAACGAACACGCCGTTGGTGCTGTGAAAATCTACCAGTGTGACCCGGTACTGTCCCTCAAAATAGGGATCGGGCTGCAGCGAGAGAATGGCATGAATACCACTCACGGTCGGATCATCGAGCTGGATTTGATTATCAGAACGGCGTCCGATGGTCATCCGGGAACCACCCAGCTCATACTCC
This sequence comes from Thiohalomonadaceae bacterium, assembly GCA_041563315.1. Classification (GTDB taxonomy): domain Bacteria; phylum Pseudomonadota; class Gammaproteobacteria; order Thiohalomonadales; family Thiohalomonadaceae; genus JBFEYJ01. The sequence goes on along the minus strand of JBFFNE010000057.1, from coordinate 12,167 downwards.
TTGAGAGTGGCTCCGTTAAAACGCAAGGTCAATTTCGGCATCGTCTCCCCTCCTCTTATTCTGCCGAGTGCTCCACGAAGGCCAGGCGCACGTCGGCGATATCAATTTCATCACCGAAACAAAGCGACTGCGCCTCGCTGCCCACCAGCTCACCATTGAGACGGGTCGTCACAGCAACGCCAGTCACCTGAACCGGCAGCAACGCATAAGAACTCCCCTCTTGCAGGATCACCGCCACCTGCATCCCGGGCTTACCCAGCGTGGTTCGTTGCTTGGTAATAGGCATGCGCTCGCCGGCACGCGGCCCATTCAGGATCATCAGCGCGGCCTGCTGCCCTGCTGCCGTCTCCGACGCCTGCTGCAAGATAACGGTCGAGGCAAAATCCTGCACCGCTTTATCGACATACCGCAGTTCGTGGTTGCCGATGGCAATCACGTCGTTGTGCTGCAGGGGAATTTTTTTTATCCGCATGCCGTTAACCAGGGTGCCGTTGGTGCTGCCCAAGTCAGTAATCGTCGTCTCCCGGGGGCTAAACTGTAATGCCGCATGCTCGCCGCTGACCACCGGCTCATTAAGCACAATGTCGTTGGCCGCATTTCTCCCGATCGTTACCCGCTCCTGCTCCAGGACGAACTCCTGAGCGTTAACACCATTTATGCTGATAATTAGTTTTGCCATATGATTGTCCTGTTTTTAACCAAGGTTCCAGGCATAAAATTCAAAGTTCAAAATTTTAACGTGGCCCGATCAACCGACTGGATACCGCCAGCCTGGAGGAGTGACGGGAGGAGGAGAAACGTCAAACACCACGTCCTCATGCCCTTGCGTCCAAGCTCCCTCACGCTTGCCCTACCCGCATCAGGATCACCGAGATATTGTCCTCGCCGCCCCGTGCGTTGGCCTCGGCCACCAGTGTTTGGGCCATCAGCTCCAGGTTGTCGTTTTTCATAAATTGTTCCATCTCATCCGGAGGGATCTTATCGCTCAGACCATCGGAACAGAGCAAAAAGAGGTCTCCCGGTTCGGTCGGTACCTGAAGCAGATCCACCTTAACCGTATCCTGCAGCCCCAGCGCCCGAGTGATCACATTCTTGTGAACGGAAGAAGCAGCCTCTTCCTGACTGATAAATCCCTCGTCCACCAATTCCTGGACCAGTGAGTGGTCATGACTGAGCATAACCAGCCCGTCATATGTGTTGTAACGATAAAGCCGGGAATCCCCCACGTGGGCGCAACTTATCAAGTCGTCACGAGCCAATGCCACCACCACAGTGGTGCCCATGCTATGGCAGCGGATGTCCGCCAACGCCTGAGCATGAATGGCCCGGTTAGCCGCAGCCACCGCCCCATGTAATGCCGCCTTGATCTGTTCGGCATCACCGTTCTCAAGTCGGGAAAGATGGCCGGCAATCGTCTCGCCGGCCAGGGCGCTGGCCACCTCTCCAGCCAGGTGACCACCCATTCCATCGGCAAGGATCGCCCAGCCACCGGTAACATCCCAGCGGATGGTATCCTCATTGTGCTCTCGCACCTGACCCTTATCACTGACACCACTCATCGTTAGCAAAGGTGGATGACTCATATCCCTCTCCTCTATCCCTGGCAACGCCTAAGCGCTGCCGCTAGCCCACCACCATCGGGGTAGCGATTGGTAGGATCTTTTTGCATGCATTTATTGATGATTCGCGTCACGCAAGCGGGAATACCCTTGCGGAACTTGCTCGGTTTGGGGTGGGCATCATTGGCGATTTTATACATCAGGCTGCCGAGCGAATCGGCCTCAAACGGCAGGTGCCCCGTCACCAGCTGATAGAGCGTCACCCCCAGTGAGAAGATATCGGCTCGCCCATCCACCTTTTTCCCCGCCACCTGTTCCGGTGACATATAAGAGGGGCTACCGAGCACCGTACCGGTCTTGGTCTTGCTCGAATCGGTCAGGCAGGCCACGCCAAAATCGGTAACCTTGGCGATCCCCTCACCGCGGTCATAGATGATGTTGGCCGGTTTGATATCGCGATGCACCACTTTCTTCTTGTGTGCATAGGCCAGTGCATCGGCCACCTGTTCGACAACGACAAGCACCTCCTTGATCGGTAACAGGGATTTTTGACGGGTGAAACACCCAAGGTGTTCACCGCGCAGATAGTCCATCGCGATATAGGCCAGCTCCTGCTCTTCGCCGATATCGTAAACATGCACGATGTTGGGATGATTGAGCCGCCCGGCCGTCTCCGCCTCTCGATAGAACCGCTCCTTGACTTCGGCAAGTTGGGTACCTTCGAATTCCGAGGAGAGCGCCATCGTCTTTATCGCCACCTCACGACCGATCCGCGGATCCTTGGCCAGATAGACCAGCCCCATGGCCCCGCGGCCGATCTCCCGCTCCACCTGGTAGTGACCAATGGTGGGAGCCTGCAACCCCTCGGCGGACATGATCACCGTGCCACTGGGTGTCGCTGGCCCGCCATTGGAGAGCACGATACGCTGCTCCATCGTCTGGTTCCGCTTGATGCGTTCGGTCACGTCGCGAAAACTACCGGCATGGCCCTGGATCTGCTGGAATACCGACACGGCCTTGCTGAACTGGCGCTTGCGCTCAAAATCCAGCCCCAGATGATAAAGCTGCTCCAGCAACTCCCCATCCACCCGGCATCGCCGATACTTCTCCTGCGCCTGCTCGAGCTCCCCCTGATTTTGCAACATGCGCCCCAGCTGTCGGTTGGATTCGGAGAGCTCCAGCGCCAGTGTCTCCTCCTGCCGCCCCAGAAGACTACGCAGGCTGATCAACAGATAACCTAGCAACAGCACCAGCAACGACAGACTCAGCGGCAACCACTGCCTGGCCAGCAGCAACAACAGAAATTCAGCGTTGAGCACTAGCAACGCAGCCAGTAACACACTCACCGAGGAGGTGGAAAATCGCAACCGCGGCAACAGGAACATCAGTAACAATACCACTGCAGCCAGCGTCCCATACTGCCCCCAGATCGCCCATTCGGGGATCACCACCGCTTGTTGCTGCAGCAGGGCATCGAGCGACAACGTCATGTTAACCAGCGGGGAATTTTCACTGAGATGACCGATCAAGATCGTCTTACCCTCGAAATATCTCGAGTTGTAACTCCCATTGAGCAATTCGGCTATCGGATAGACCCTGATCCCCTTGAGCGACGGGTCATTGAATCGGACATAAGGATAAAAACGGTAGCCACGATCCGTGGGATAGTACCGCGACCCGAGCTGCACCCCGCCCTGAGGTAAAAACTTCACCTGCTTCGCATCCGTTGCACCGACGTTCAGACGCAGCAACTGGAACAACATGCCCGGATACCCGGTATCCTGATAGCCGACCAGTGCCGGAAAACGCCCATCGAACTCACCGCTGACCAGTCCAATCCCGGATGCCGCCTCAAGCAGTGTTTCCTGTGGCGGCTGCAGAGCACTGCCATGCGACATTAGCGGAGAAATCATGCTGGGCAGGTAATCGATAACGGGTATGGTGCGCGGAGTGACGGGGCCAAATAGCTCGCTCTGTACCGTGTGCGATTCAGGAGGTAGCGATTGATAGGCCGCGCCAAGGATGATGTTTTTCGAATTCCGTATCCCCTCGGCAAAGCGATGCTCAACCGCAAGCTCCTGTTGCAGACGCTCCAGGGTCGGATACGGCTCCAACTTGCGCTGATTCCTGTTGGCGGGAAGTTCCTCCAGGTAACGGCTGACGACAACCGAGGCGCGTGCATATTCCTTATGAGTCAGAGGCAACATCAAGCCGACCGCCCGGGCTCTCCAGGTACGTTTCATCAGCTCGGCCAGCTGCGCCTGCGACCACTCTCCCTCTGGCACATCCACCACCACAACCTTTCCGGAACGGGTTTCGGGTGCAAAGTGCTGCAGTGTCTGGTTGTAGACGAAACGCTCCAGCGGTTGCAACAAACCGGTCTGCGCCAATAACAGCACCATGAGGAGTGCGAGCAACCCCGGCGCCCATTGCCAGCGCACCGCTCCGCCCTGCCCTGAATATATTGCTGCGTTGCGTTTGTGCAAGCGCATGTTCCCCCCGTTTTTTATTGTTTATTTTTAACACAGCCGCCGGGATGAAAACTTGAACCCGGTCATATCGCCGTGGATGGCTGCCCGTTTGGCAACAGCAACGCCTGCGGGAGACTACACCGTTGAGTGAAAATGGGGCAAGCTAAAGAAAAGGCTGCAAGAAGCGGCTTTGCCCAAGGCGGTTTAAAAACCACCGCCAAGACGCAGGTAAGCCTGATCCCCACCGATTTCAGCCACGCCATGAGCATAGCCCAGACTCAGACGCAGCATGAGTCCGTAAAAAAGCACCGCATCCGTTTTTATCTCCACACCGTAACTGCTGTAGTAATCGTCCTGTTCCTGCCCCTCATACCAGGTCGCGCCGGTTTCAGTGAATAAGGCACCCTGGAGCTGATGCAAGCCGATCGGTGGCGCCATAAACCCCCGCTCCAAACGCAAGATGGGGAAACGGTACTCGACACTCGCCATCCGCATATGGGTTCCAGTGAGCTGCGGCAAACCCTCATCGTAACCACGCAAGGCGTAGTGACGACGATTCAACGGTGAGTTGACTCCCAGACTATCAAGGATCTGGGGCAACGGCTTGACCTTAGCGATACCGCCGAGATTAAAGGGACGGATCCCGCTATCGCCTTCAGCACCGAGCAAGCGAACACCGAGCACATGTTCACCACCAAGACGGATGAACTCCTTCCAGTCAAACGTATAGGCCCGACCGCTAAAATCGCTGCCGGCGATGACATCGCTGTCCTCACCGGCGAGCATCACCTCACGGCCGTCCACCCGACTGATGCCACGAGGAAATTCCACCGCCGAGGTGTAAGCCAGGGCCAGACCGGCGATGCGATCACGAAGCGCCGGTTCAGCCCAACCGCTGTGCTCCACGCGAATATCGGTTTCTCGCTCTTCAGCCACACCCAGGTGGAGCGACAAGCGACTGACATCGCTGAGCCACGGTATCACCACCTCTGCCAGAGAGTTACGGTTGGCGCTCACCTTTTGCAGCTTGCCCTCGCTGTCGAGGTGATCTTCGTAAAAATTATCCGCATGCAGCTTGAAGATCGGTGTAAAACGATCGTACAGATAATCGAAGCTGCCAGAGCTCCGATTATTCAACACATCATACCCCAGACTCAGGGCATAGTTGTGTCGCCCCAAGGTATCGCTGCCACCGGTAATAATGCTGAACTCGAATCGATCTTCACTGGCATAAAGATTGGGAAACCACCAGCGCGGGCGCAGGCTGTCATACGGGGAATAGTTATCCACCCGACCAGTAGCAATGACCGGCGGTGGTTCGGGGGAAATGGCACCGGACCCCTCCTCCGGCTCAACCGTGTGCATCAAGGTGGCCGCAAGTGGCAGGCGATAGAGATCAAAGCCCTCAGCGTTGTAACCGACATAAGTCACGTGCGAGCCATCACCGGTCAACACGGGATAAAACGCTCCCCCGATAACATGACTCAAGCGCTCGATCTTGCTACTAGCGAGTGTTAAACGATGAACATTGTAAATCCCGTCGTAATCGGCACTAAACAGGATGGCCTGGCCATCATCAGTAAAATGCGGATGGTTTTCGATCGCCGTGGAATGCGTCAACGCCGACCACTCCCCGGAGGCCAGCTCATACAGCGCCAAATCCCAACCCTGCCCCGCAAGCCAGCGGGAGGCGATCACCTGCTTGCCGTCCGGTGACACAGCGAGATGGGAAATCACCTCCCCCTTCGTCCCCTGCCACAGCACAGCAACGCGCTGACCATCGGCATCGAGCTGATGCAGGGCATTCTGCCCACCCTTGTTATGCACCGCAATCAGCCCCTCACCGGAAGGCAACCAATCCGCCATGCGGTAACGACCACAATGGGTCAGGCGCTGCTTGCGCCGGCCATTGTGATCATAACGATAAAGATCGTAATAATAGGCGGCGTTGTCGCATACTTCGGGTTGCGCCAACAACAACCCCTGTACCGGATGATGTGCCACGCGACTGCCGAATCCCACATCAGCGAGACGTTCCGGATCGCGACCCGGCAGTAGGCGCATCAATGCCGGACGGCGCATCGCATCGAACGCGATGTAGTAGATTGCCCCCTCATTTCCCGCCACAAGTGGGCCATTGAAATAGCCCTGACGGGTGAGACGCTCTCCAATCACCTCACCCTGCGCGCGCACCCGTTCCTGTTGCGGTCGATAACGCTCACCGAGATGAACGCCGAACTCGTGCCACAACTGATCCAGCTCCTTACCCAGCACTTGCCGGCTATTGGAATTGAGACGAAAAGGGATGATGTTGTTGGAGTAGTTGTCGACCAGCTGGCGGATCACCTCTTCACCATAGCGCTCGGCGATAAAATTGTAGAAGTAGACGCCGTAGAGATAAGGCACCGTACCCATCGGCCAGCTGGCCATCGGCTGGTTAACCTGGCGTAACGGCTTGAGACCGGAGAGCACCTCCATACGCATCTGCATCTCGTAATAACTGCTCTGGCCGCGACCGACGCCGCGTGCGGTGTCGGTTTCAACATAGGTCGCCAAGCCCTCGATGAACCAGGCGGGCTGGAAAGCGTTAGGGAACAGATACTGGAAACGGCCGAATATATTTCGCAGAAAATCCGGTGCCCCCCTGGCCTTGTCCAGATGCAGAATATGCAGATACTCGTGGGTGAAGACCAGTTCAAGCCAGTCGCCATAATCTTCAAGGCTACGGATGTCATCCGGCGAAGAGAGATACAGGGTCATGCGGTTAGTTGGGTAGGGTGAGGCATGGCCGTTGGAAACATCGTACTCATCGGTAAGCACGATCTCGGTACGCTCCTTCGGCTGCCATTGCACAAAGTCACTGAGTCGTGAGTGCACCCGCTCGGCAACGGCCAACAGTCGACGAGCATCACTCTCAAGCCCCTCATGAAAGTGTACCTGGAAGTGTTTGCTCTCCATGCTGTACCAGTCGATCCCGGCCTGGTGAAACACGGCGCCATAGAGAGGAGTGACGGCAAACAGCGCCAAAAAAAACACGCCCGACAACATGCGTGAAACTCTTAACATCATCAGTATCCCCTGCCTTTCCTTATTGTTGTTCGTTTTTCCTGAAGCGCCCTTCACACAAAAAAGCGATAACCTGTTCTGCCGTACGGCGAGAGAACAGCAAGCCCATATGACTGGCCTTCACCAGTGCATGATCACCCCCCTCCAGGAATGTCTCATTCACCGCCACGGTCCCGTCGTTCGGTTTTGGCAAGTCGTGCATTAGCATGCCAACTCCCACCGGAAGGTAGCCGGCAATCGACCCCAGCTCCCGTTGCCCCTCCCAGGGGGACAGCTCGCCGGACAGCGCAGGAAGACTCCGTCCGAGCATGCGCCGAAATAAGCCGTTACGGCCCAGGCGATCGGCCACATAACTGCCGGTGTGGGGAGTCCCGAGGGTAACGATACGGCCCGGTCGCTGCTCTGGAAAATCATGCAACATGCGCCGAACCACCAGCCCCCCCAGACTGTGAGCGACATAGTGAACGCGCTCTCCCTCCACCCGCTCCAGAAAGTGATTAAGCTGCCGTGCATTATGGTTCAAATCACAAGCCACACTGCGATAGCTGAACTGATAAACGCGAAAACCGGCCTTAAGCAGCCGGCGACGCAACAACATCATCTCTGGGCCCTTCATCCAAAGCCCATGAACAAGCACGACAGAAGCGGAAGGCTTAAGTATTGAGTCGGAAGTCATAAAATTATTCGTCGTTAATTATAGCCGTAGCTTACCTCATCTCTGCAGGGGCGGCATCTTACCGAGACAGGGGAACACACCAGGTACATCGCTGCAAGATGCCGCGCCATATGACTTACAGCTCCCTGTTGGTTTTAAAAAAAACCTTATCTCCCAGCAACTTTATCATCGGTCCTACACCGCGCACCTCAAGTGCTGTCCCATCACTGAATTCAAGGTGCAACTGTGCCGAAGAACTTCGTTCAAACGGCAGCGGAATGAGTTCGTGACGTACCCCATCCACCTCCAGATACCCATCCATGACAATGTTGGGCAATGGTGGTAACGGTTCCACCGCCTCTGCTTGCTGCAACAACAGGACCGCCTCCTGACTCCAGCCTCGGCCCGTATCCCGCCGTCCCAATCCCTGAGTTTTGTAAATACAGGCATACGAAAAGTGAATCTCCGCCACCGCGCCAACAAAGCGAAAATAACTGACCCGCGCCTCATACAACTCCAGCTCGCTGCCCATCTCATCCCCCCAAATCAACACCACCACATCAAAGAGTAGACAGCTAGAACGCAAAATAGCAGGCGGGTTTGCTGACTACTCTGTTGCTGTCCTTGATTTACATCAAGGCGTCATTAAGGCCTCGTTACATAACGTTGCCGGCAGCGGTGCAACGCCGTCAAAAAAATAATGTGATAACCACAATGGAGGATGGATTCCAGATGAATCTAAAAACAACAAAAGCTCTACTTGCTCCGCTAGCGGCCATTCTCGGCCTCACAGCACTGGCAACCGAGGTGCAAGCCACACCAGCCTTCGCCCGCCAGATGGAGATGAACTGCATGAGCTGCCACAGCCAGCACATCCCGATGCTCAACAGCTTCGGCCGCTCCTTCAAGCTCTCCGGCTATACCATGACCAGCGGCAACAAATCGATGATCACCGGTGGCGATCTCGGTATCGCCGTTCCCGTCGCCATCAATGCCGGTGTCGGCGTCAAGGCCAACAACCTAAGCACCGACCAGACCGGCACCCGCGGCCAGCTCTCCATTCCTGCCGGCAGCGCCATCATCGTCGGCGGCAAGATTGGCGAGAACATGGGCACCAACACCCTGTGGAATGGCGACGGCCTGATCCATCTGCAGGGCACCTTCTCCAAGCCGGTCGGTGCCGGTCATGTCGGTCTCTCTCTCTTCGGTACCCAGGGCCATGGTGCCTTCATCGGTGTGGAGAGCCACAACACCGGTCTACACAAAGAGCTGGCGATGTTCGACAACAGCACCCGTACTAACGCGGTGCAGGCGATGGGACCGGGACTGGGCAAAGGACCGACCTCTGGTCTTGTCGCCTTCTACGGTGGCCATGGCCTGAAAGTGTCGGCCGGTCTGCGCGCCCTGGGCTATAACACCACCTATGCAAACGGTGGCCTGGATACCGATGGCAACAACGGCAGTCTCTTCCGCATCACTTACGATGCCCCTGCCTTTGCCGGCTGGAATCTTTCGATTGGCGCCTTTGGTGTCAGCGGCACCACCACTGGTACCACCTCCGCGCTGTTTGAGAACATTCCCAATGCACCTGGCGCAACCGCTCCTGGTGGTGGACCTGCCCCCTGGTTCGGCAACGTGAATAATCACGAAATCACCAGCAGCGGCTTCGACCTGCAGCTCCAGGGCAGTATCGCCGGCATGAATACCCAGGTCCTGCTAACCCGTGTTGGCAACTATGAGATGCAGATCCGCAATGAAGCTGACACCATGACCATGGTGGATATGGAACTCTCAGCGACCTCTCTGGAGGCGCAGCTCATGGCCACTTCTGCATGGGGAATCCGCCTCGGCCGCCTGAACTATGACTATGTCAAAGGACCGGGGAGCCTCATGTCCGATCACAACAGCACCAGTCTGGGCGTGAACTACAACTACGCGGATAACATTCGCTTCTCGCTGGAGCGTTCCGCTATCGACCTCGATACCGGAACCGACTTCAGTGAAACAATGCTGCAGGCACTGTGGGCCTTCTGATCTAAGATGCCGCCCCGTCTGTAACAGGCGGGGGGCTACTCCTTGCACAAAGCTAATACCGGGCAACCCGGCATTCAAAACAATGGCACATTCTGCCATCCACCAACAGTGACCAGACCAACCTTAAGACAGCCTTAAATTGAAGGAAATTTCGTTGTTCCATCTGCGAATAAACAACATTTTTTCCTCAACCAACAGGCCAGTTTACTTTGTTTCCCGCTCCCCTTGACTCATGTGAAATTTGGCAGTAATTTGTCCGCCCTGAGTTCGTTTTGCAATACCGACGAAATTAGCGGCTCAATGAAGAATCAACAAATAAGGACGAACATTATGTACTTTCAATGGAGTGACCGTCTGAACACCGGAATCACAGAAATTGATAATCAACACCGCGTAATCGCTGATTACATCAACGCCCTTTACGACGCCAAACAAAGCAGCAACCGCAATGAAGTCGAAGGGGTCCTTAGCGGACTGGTTGACTACACGCTGAATCATTTCAGTTTTGAAGAACAACTAATGGAGGAGGCCGGCTACTCGTTTCTGAAGGCACATCAACGGGTCCATCAGCTTTTCGTCAATCGCATCGGAGAATACCGGGAGCGATTTGCCCAGGAAGAAGACATTACCAGCGAACTGCTTCAATTGCTAAAAAGCTGGCTGGGCAACCACATTGAACAGGAAGATCGCGGTTATCTCTCTATCGTGTCGGTCGTCACCAACAATGAAAGCAAAAAATCCTGGATTTCCGGGCTGGTAAAGAAGGTCTTCGGCTAACTTAATTATCGGGCGAATACTTCTTCGCCCGTTAATCCCTCCCTTATTAAATCCCCCCAAAGAACAAATACGCTTGCACGGCAAAATTCTTCACACAGAATTACGCGCACAACCCGTCAAATAAAAAATTACGAAAATCGTGGCAGATATGAGCAGAGCCATGCAGATCCCGTCTCTCTCAGAAAGAGCAGAGTATAGCCGCAAGCGAGTCGTTCAGGGCGAGACTTCCAACATCCGCTCCAGCGCCAGTTTGGCTTGATCGGCCTCTTCCGGTGCAACCGTGATCCGGTTGACCACATGGCCTTCGACCAGGTTTTCCAGCACCCAGGCGAGGTGTTGCGGATCGATGCGGAACATGGTGGAGCACATGCAGACGGTGGGTGACATGAAGTGGACATTTTTGTCTTCATGTTTGAACTGCTCAGCGAGGCGGTTGACCAGATTGAGCTCGGTGGCCACCAGCCAACGAGTGCCGGGCTCGGCATCGCGGATGGTCTTAATAATGTATTCAGTAGACCCGACATAATCGGACTTCTGGCACACCTCAAAGGGTGACTCTGGGTGGGAAATGATCTTGGCCTCGGGGTACTTGGCCTTAAAAGCATCGATATGTTCAGGCTTGAACATCTGATGCACCGAGCAGAATCCCTTCCACAGGATCATCTTCGCCTTCCTGATCTGCTCCGGTGTGAGGCCACCCATGGGCTGTTCAAAGTCCCACACCACCATCTCTTCCAGCGGGATCCCCATGGTATAGCCGGTATTGCGGCCGAGGTGCTGGTCGGGAAAAAACAGCACCTTTTCACGCTGGCTGAAAGACCACTCCAAGACATTACGGGCATTGGTCGAGGTGCAGACAATACCACCATGACGACCGCAAAAGGCCTTCAAATCCGCTGCAGAGTTAATGTAGGTGACCGGGGTGATGCTCTGCTCCGGGTCCAACACTTCCGAGAGTTCGCGCCAGGCGCGTTCGACAGTGGCCAAGTCGGCCATGTCAGCCATGGAGCAGCCGGCACCCATGTCGGGCAGGATAGAGATCTGATCGTCACGGGAGAGGATGTCGGCCACCTCAGCCATGAAGTGCACGCCGCAAAAGACAATGTACTCAGCCTTGGAGTTGGCCGCTTCACGCGAGAGCTTGAGCGAGTCGCCGGAGAAATCCGCATGGCGGAATACCTCTTCGCGCTGGTAGTGATGGCCGAGGATGACCAGGCGCTCGCCGAGTTTTTCCTTGGCCGCTACAATGCGTGTCTCGGCTTCGGCATCTGACAGCTGGGCATAATCCTGGATCGGTTTCACGTCGCTCATGTCTCGGTTACTGGCCTCTCGGTTATTGCTTCAATCCTGTGCAGGAGATCCCTCACCTCTTCATCAAAGACAATGGACTCTATGAGGTCTCTCCCCTCTCTCAAGGAGAGAGGGGAGAAGCCTCCATACATTAAAGTCTGGCAGGGAATGGGTGCCCTGCCCTTGCATCAATATCGGTCGTCACCCTGGGCATAAAGCCCATCCTGCCTATGTCCGTGGTTTTTCCGTCTATTCCGTAGCTAACGCTCAGGAAGCGGCCTTATCCTCTTTCTGCGGCTTTGCCACCCGGATCCC
>JBFFNE010000056.1:0-19102 GCA_041563315.1 Thiohalomonadaceae bacterium | reverse complement strand
TTTTTCAGCTAACTGCTCCAAAGGCTCCCTTTCCCAGACAGTCTGATCACCTGCTATTAAGTCAACAACCTTAGGTGATAGAACAAAAAATCCTCCGTTGATCATACCGCCGTCGCCCTTCGGCTTCTCCTTAAAAGAAGTAACTGTATCATCATCGTGAATATCTAGGGCACCAAAACGGCCGGGGGGATAGGTGGCTGTTAACGTGGCCATTAATCCATGTCGTTTGTGGAATGCAATTAACTCAGCAATATCTACATCACTGACCCCGTCGCCATAGGTAAAACAGAACGGCTCATCCTCATCGAGATATTGTTTGACTCGTTTAAGGCGTCCTCCAGTCAAAGTTTCGTCGCCAGTGTCGACTAATGTCACTCGCCAAGGCTCGGAATAACGTTCATGCACCTCCATTCTGTTATGCTCCATGTCGAAGGTAACGTCTGACATGTGAAGAAAGTAGTTAGCGAAATATTCCTTGATGACATATCCCTTGTATCCACAGCAGATAACGAAATCATTGATTCCATGATAGGAATATATTTTCATGATGTGCCAGAGAATAGGTTTTCCACCTATTTCAACCATGGGTTTCGGCCGCACAGAGGTCTCCTCACTAATTCTCGTACCAAGCCCTCCAGCTAATATTACTGCCTTCATATTTTCCTCATTAATTCGAACTGATGAATGCGTCTGAATAGAAATTGAGTAAATCCAATCCCTGATCGACAAGCTTTTGTCGCAAGGCAAGAATCATCTCACTTGAACCGCAAGCCAACACTACTGCGTCATCAAGTGGAATCTGATCGCATATTACGGCATTCTGCACGTAACCGGAGCGCCCACCCCAGCATGCATCAGGTCGTGATAATATCGGGTGAAATAACATCTCCATATTTTGGGCATCCGGTTTCCAGTATATATCTTCGGCTGTACGGCACCCCCAATATATGTGTATTTTCATACCTGCAACTGTGTCAGGTTTCTTAGTCATGACTTCAAGCATTGACTTCACGGGCGCGATACCCGTTCCTGTAGCAACGAAAACGATATTGGTTACTGTTGGTTCACGAAGAATAAACGTCCCAAGAGGGCCCTCTAAACGAAGCAAATCATTCACCTTGGCTTCAGTAAACCAGTATTTACTCATTACTCCTTGCTCAACCATACGAATGTGGAGCTCCAGTTTTCCTCCCACATTTGGTGCATTAGCAATTGAATAGCTGCGGCGTATCCCAGTTTTACCAATGATGTTAATGTATTGGCCAGGCAAAAAAACGAAGCCACTGTTTGGAGGCAACCGCAAGACAACCTTAATGATGTTCGAGGTCAAACGTTCCAGACTATCGATGCGGCAAGGGAGATTTTTCGTTTCAATATTTGCCAGGTGGCCGAGGTCTTCGATACCCAGAACAACATCGCTTTCTGCAGTGCGGCAACAGGTCAGAATTAGTCCATCATCACTATCCTGTACACTAAGGCATTCCTCCGTCTTGAGTACCCTGGTGGTTCCCGATATTACTTTTGCTTTGCACACTCCACAGCGACCGGTTCGGCAACTGTGTTCCAATACGAGGTTACTCGCCTTCGCAGCGTCAAGAAGCGTCTCATCTCCTTTGACAGAAAATTGTTTATTGTTATCAAGTGTGATCGTTGGCATCATAATTCTACTTCGTAATCACTTTCTGAAATCTTAAACACTCATCATCTACCATAAACGTCATCAAACCGCTCAATATCATCCTCATCAAGATACTCCCCGACCTGAACCTCGATCATTTGCAGGGGGATGCGGCCGCGATTCTCCAGCCGGTGTTTGCTGCCGATGGGGATATAGGTGCTCTGGTTTTGGCTTACGGTGATCTCTTCGTCATCCCTAATGACCGTGGCGGTACCGGATACGACGATCCAGTGTTCAGACCGATGCTGATGGCGTTGCAGACTAAGCCTTTCTCCCGGCTTCACAGTGATGCGCTTCATCTTGAAGTTTGCTTCTTCCTCCAACACGGTGTAGCTGCCCCAGGGACGCTGCACCGTGAGGTGAAACTTGTGCTCCTGCGCATTGTTGCCTTTGAGGATGTCCACAACCTCGCGCACACGCTGGCTCTCCCCGCGTTTGGTGACCAGAACGGCGTCCGCGGTTTCGATGATGTTCAGGTCCTCTACGCCGATGGCTGAAACCAGGCGCTTGTTACTGTGGATCAGAGTGTTGCGGCAATCCACAGCGATAACGTTGCCCTGGTTAGCGTTGTTACCCTCATCCTTGTCCGAGACCTCATGCACTGCATCCCAGCTGCCGACGTCGGACCAGCCGATGTCACAGGGGATTAACGAAACATTGTTGGTTTTTTCCAGCACGCCGTAGTCAATAGAGATGTTGGGCATACGCGGGAAGTGCTCGGCGATGGCGGCAGGGGTTGCGCCGTTGTTCCAGTCGGCGGTTATCGTATTCAGGACAGCAGTCACCTCCGGCAGGTGTTCGGCGACTTCTTTTAAGATGGTTGATGCGCGCCAGACGAACATACCGGAATTCCAGTAATAGCCGCCTTCGTCAAGGAAACGCTCCGCCGTTGCGCTATCCGGCTTTTCGGCAAAGCGCTGTACAGCAAGGACTTTGTTACCGGCTCCTGTGGCTCCTGCCTGGATGTAGCCAAAGCCGGTGTCCGGGCGCGAGGGTGTGATTCCGAAAGTAACCAGCTTGCCTGTAAGTGCAGCGTCAACCGCCATTTCCAGGGACTGCTGGAAACGGGCAGAGTCTTTGATCACATGGTCTGCCGGCAGGACGACCATCACCGGGTCATTGCCGTTACGGGTCAACCAGGCCGCGGCCAGGGCAATGGCCGGTGCGGTATTGCGACCGGCCGGTTCAAGCAGCGTCTGGTAAGCGCTGAGTGCGTGATAGGCCTCGCCCTTGGCGTAGTCCTTTTTCGTCACGATGAGGACGTTATCCCGTGTGATGAGGGGCTGCAGGCGGTTGATCGTCGCTTCCAGCAGGGTATGGTCGCCATCGATGGAAAGGAATTGCTTTGGCAGCTGCTCACGGGAGATTGGCCAAAGACGTGTGCCACTGCCGCCGGCAAGGATAACAGCGCGGATTCGTGCTGTTTTGTACTGACTTTTCTGCATGCTCCCCTCTACAAGCCAGGTGATGATTTCATCGCAGGAACATCAGTGGAGTTCCATGCCTGACTGAACATTGTTTGTGAGTCTGGTTTATGTGAATACCGACATTGTGTCTGTAGATCGCAGCGCCCGTGCAAATAATCAACGTATTGAGTGGTAAATGGTAAAAGCTTCATTCTGCAATACATGGCAGTTATTTGGTTACACGTTTGTTACAACGATTTGGTTCCACGACATCAATTCCTGTTCGCCCTGCGGACTGGGCTCTTACGGTTGAATACACTACTATTGTTCTTCCGTTGCCACGACAGATTGTTGCACTTCCGTTTCCAGGCGCGCGATTTCCTGTTTTATCTGTTCGTATTCATTCATCTTCCTTTGCAGGAATCGCACAGTCACCTTGGCCTTCTCCTTAACCCCCGTTGGTGTTAACAAATAAGTGTAAACACGCTTGTCGGGATTGTATGCGAAATTTTCGGCCTTAATTAGACCCTGTTTTATCAAGGCCTTAAGGCAATAATTGGCCTTACCCAGGCTTACCCCCAGCACAGAAGCAAGCTCTCGTTGGCTCATGGAGGGGTTTTCCTCGATGGCCTTCAGGATCCGATAGTGGATTTCATCGGTCTGCATGGTTACGGGCTTTGATGCATTCATGTCATTGTGATGATTTCTTTTCTTTCACTTGGCTCACGTCAATGTGTTTACAGCACCCTACCTCGGCTTATCCCAAAAAAAATGGACTGCACCTCGCTTTATACCCTTACGTTCACTTGTTGAACGGCATTGTAAGTGAGGCACCGTGGAGGAGCAAGAAAGAAGTGGAAAGCTGTGAGGAGATTCGCAATAGGAGAAAGTAATTAGTATGGATAAGCTAGTTACCCCTCCCCTCTCCCATGTGAGAGGAGAGCAAGGAGGTAAGTTTTGGAGAAATTCAGGCAGCAACCACCGGGATTTTCACCTGATTGGCCTGCTGCTGGTACTCCTCAATCTCGTTGAAATTAAGGTAACGGTACACCTCCCCGGCCATGGTATTGAGCAGGGCGACCTTTTCCAGGTATTCCTCCCGCGTGGGGATGTGCCCCAACTGCGCGGTGACCGCAGCGAGCTCGGCGGAGCCGAGGTAGACTTGGGCGTCTTTGCCGAGGCGGTTGGGGAAGTTACGGGTAGAGGTGGAGAACACCATGGCCCCATCGGCGACCCGTGCCTGATTACCCATGCATAGCGAGCAGCCGGGCACCTCTGTGCGCGCGCCGGCCTTGCCGAAGATGCTGTAGTATCCTTCTTCGGTGAGTTGGTGCTCGTCCATCCGGGTCGGCGGAGCGATCCACAGGCGGGTGGGAACCGAGCTGCCAGCCGCTTCCAGCACCTTGCCGGCGGCACGGTAGTGCCCGATGTTGGTCATGCAGGAGCCGATGAAGACCTCATCGATCAGCTGACCGGCCACTTCCGAGAGCAGCTTCACATCATCAGGATCGTTGGGACAGGCGACAATGGGCTCATTGATCGCATTGAGATCGATCTCGATGACAGTGGCATAGTCGGCATCGGCATCCGCTTCCAGCAGCTGCGGATTGGCGATCCACGCCTCCATCGCTTCGATGCGGCGGCTCAGGGTGCGCTTGTCCTCGTAGCCGTTGGCGATCATCCACTTGAGCAGGGTGATATTGCTCTTGAGGTACTCAATGACCGGCTCTTTGTTCAGGCGCACGGCACACGCCGCGGCCGAGCGCTCGGCAGAGGCATCGGAGAGTTCGAACGCCTGCTCCACCTTCAGGTCCGGCAGCCCCTCGATCTCCAGGATGCGCCCGGAGAAGATGTTCTTTTTCCCCTGTTTCTCCACCGTGAGGTGGCCCTGCTGGATCGCCGCATAAGGGATGGCGTTAACCAGATCGCGCAGGGTGACGCCGGGCTGCATCGTGCCCTTGAAGCGCACCAGCACCGATTCAGGCATATCCAGCGGCATTACGCCCAGCGCCGCGGCGAAGGCGACCAGTCCGGAGCCGGCGGGGAAGCTGATGCCGATAGGAAAACGGGTGTGGGAGTCGCCGCCGGTGCCGACGGTGTCGGGCAGCAGCATGCGGTTGAGCCAGGAGTGGATCACCCCGTCGCCCGGGCGCAGCGAAACCCCGCCGCGATTGACGAAGAAGCTCGGCAGTTCGTGCTGTAGCTTGATGTCCACCGGCTTGGGATAGGCGGCGGTGTGGCAGAAGGACTGCATCACCAGGTCGGCGGAGAAGCCGAGGCAGGCCAGCTCCTTGAGCTCGTCGCGGGTCATCGCGCCGGTGGTGTCCTGAGAACCGACGGTAGTCATGCGCGGCTCGCAGTAAGTGCCGGGATAGATACCTTCTACCCCGCAGGCGCGGCCAACCATTTTCTGCGCCAGGGAGAATCCCCGCCCGTTCTCGACTGGCGCCTCGGGGCGCTTGAAGATGGTGGAGGGCTCCAGGCCCATGGCCTCGCGGGTCTTGTCGGTGAGCGAGCGGCCGATGATCAACGGAATGCGGCCACCGGCACGCACCTCATCGAAGATGGTGGAGGGCTTGAGCTGGAATTCGGACAGCACCTCCCCGGCTTCATTCACGATCTGGCCTTCATACGGCCTGATGGTGATTACGTCACCCATATTGAGCTTGTCGACATCGCACTCGATGGGCAGTGCGCCGGAGTCCTCGGCAGTGTTGAAGAAGATCGGTGCGATCTTGCCACCGAGGATCACCCCGCCCTGGCGCTTGTTGGGAACGAACGGGATATCGTCACCCATGTGCCACAGCACAGAGTTGATGGCCGACTTTCGCGAGGAGCCGGTGCCGACCACATCGCCGACAAAGGCCAGCGGGTTGCCCTTCTCTTTCAGTGCGGCGATCTGCTCCACCGTTTCGGGCATCTTGCTGACCAGCATCGCCTTGGCATGCAGCGGAATATCAGGGCGGCTCCAGGCCTCGGAGGCGGGAGAGAGATCATCGGTATTAGTCTCACCCGACACCTTGAACACGGTTACGGTGATCGCCTCGGGCAGCGGACGTTTGCCGGTAAACCAGGCCCCCTCGGCCCAGGCATCCACCACATCCTTGGCCCAGTTGTTGCTCTTGGCTTTGTGGATCACGTCGTGATATGCATCAAAGATCAGCAGGGTTTTGGACAGCGCCTTGGCGGCGATGGGAGCCAGATCGTCATCATCGAGCAACTCGATCAACGGAGTAATGTTGTAGCCGCCGAGCATTGTGCCGAGCAGCTCGGTGGCCAGCTTCGGGCTGATAAGCACTGAGGAGACGGTTTTCTTCGCCACATCGGCCAGGAAAGCGGCCTTGACGTAGGCGGCCTCGTCCACCCCGGGCGGCACCCGGCTGGTCAGCAGGTCAAGTAGAAACTCCCCTTCCGCGGGTGCCGGCGCCTTGAGTAAGTCAATCAGCTGTGCAGTTTGGTTCGCATCCAGGGGCAGCGGCGGTAAGCCCTGGGCCTCACGCTCAGCAGTATGCTTTCTGTATTCTTCAATCATATCAATACGTTATTTTTTATAGGGAAATGGTCGGGAATATCGGAACATAATAGCCGATGTTGTGGCAATGAAACAGGGTATTCAAGGTTGAGGAGAAAGGCGACAGCAAGTGACAGGTTCATCATTCCCTATTCGTACCTGTGACACTCCGCGTCACGAATGCAAGTGACTAACCTTCTCTGGAGGACTGAGGGCTAATCGCGCGGCCGGAACGACCGCTCCCACAGCAGCTACGGGAGACGAGTCGAATCCTCTCGGCGAAGGAGTGCCGGATTTGACTCCGCTTCGCCCAGAGAACGGGCTTGAGGCGTTATGGGCTAATCGCGACCGGGACTGACGCTCCCACAGGGTGCCTTGCCGGGTTTGACACTGGTCCGCCAGGGGAACCGGGCTCCTACGGCGGTTCGTGGGATGTCTTCTAGGCAAAGGAGGTCTCATGGTGATGAACAACCGATCTGAACTACGCTTTAGGCATGCCGGTTGTAGAACTGTGAACATTGCCGATGCTGTTATCCCAGAAAGAGCGTGACACCCTTTTCGTCCTGTTCGGGGCAGGCGGCGATCTGTCGCAGCGCCTGATCGTCCCTGCTCTGTTCAGTCTCTATCAGGATGAACTGCTGCCGCCACGCTTCCATCTTTACTGTGTTGGCCGCAGCGATTACTCCGATGAAGCACTGGCCGCGCATTTTTTCGAGGGCCTTAACCGTTACTCGACGGGTTCTGTCTCAAAGAAGCAATGGCATGAGTTCGCCTCACAAATCGAGTACTTGCAAGGTGATATCTTGCAGGACAAGGTCTATGACACGCTGAACAAGACCCTCAGGAAAAAAGAGAAACAGTGGCAAGGCACCGCTGAAATAATCTTCTATATGGCTACGCCCCCTTCACTGTTTAAGCCTATTGCCAGTGCCCTGGGGAATGCCGGTCTGGCCGGTGACCGGGAACACACCCGCATCGTCGTTGAAAAACCCGTTGGTCACGACCTGGCCTCTTTTCAAGAGATTAATCAAGCCTTGTCCAGCGTGTTTGAGGAGGATCAGGTCTTTCGCATCGATCACTACCTTGGCAAGGAAACGGTGCAGAACATACTGGCCTTTCGCTTCGCCAATCCGATGTTCGAGCCGATCTGGAATCGCCGCTATATCGACCATGTGGCCATCACCGTTGCGGAAACGCTCGGGGTGGAGAACCGCGGCATCTATTACGAGAAGGCCGGCGCCCTGCGCGATATGGTACAAAACCATCTGCTGCAGCTACTCTCCCTCGTGGCGATGGAGCCCCCGGTGGTTTACGACGCAAATGATGTGCGCAACAAGAAGTGCGATGTGCTTCATGCCCTGCGCCCCATCCCCACAGATGCCGTCGATGTCCTGGCCGCGCGCGGGCAGTATTACGCGGGATGGATTAACGGCGAGCGGGTGAGAGCCTACTGTGATGAAGGGGGTGTGGCGCCCCACTCCAACACGGAAACCTTCGCCGCGCTCAAACTGCATGTGGACAACTGGCGATGGCAGGGGGTGCCGTTTTATTTGCGCACCGGCAAGCGGTTGGAGGCGAAGGTGTCGGAGATCTCGATTCGCTTTCGCGATGTGCCGCACAAATCCTTTCCGGCTTCCTACGGCTTGAATGAACAGCCCGCGCGGCTGGTGATTCAGATCGCCCCGCAAGAGGGCATTGTCCTGAAATTCATGGCCAAGGAGCCTGGGTCTCAACTGCGCTTGCGACCGGTTAACATGCGTTTCTGTTATAACGAGGCCTTTGAAACCCGTTCGCCTGGGGCTTACGAGACCCTGATACGCGACGTGATGCTGGGCGATGCGACTCTTTTCATGCGCGGCGATCAGGTTGAATCGGCCTGGCGGCAGATCACGCCGGTACTGGAGGTCTGGGAAGCCAATCCCGCAGTGGACTTCCCCAATTACGCCGCCGGCTCATGGGGTCCGGAATCGGCGACGATGCTTGTGGCGCAGGACGGCAAAAACTGGCTTGCGCCGACACTATCAAAGAAAGGTGACTGCGTGAGGTGAATCGTTTGGACCGCTCTTACGCCCTGCGTCACGGAGGGTAAACAGCACCAGGCATATCACGCCAGGTTATCGCGGCCAGGACCTGCGCTCCCACAGAACACCGGGAATAGATAGGTAGGAGCCGAGTCCTCTCGGCTAAGGGGTGCCGGGTTCAGCCGGTTCGCCCGGAGGACCGGGCTCCTACAATTATTGACGTCCCGGCCGCGACAAGAGAGTTATTGCTCCAACAGGTTATCCTCGGTCAATGTCGCTTCGACGATCCCCCCCACACCGGCACCCTCCACCTGCATGCGGATGTAATTGGTGCTAAGCCCGTTATTTCCACTGCTTTCGACCAGCACTTTAAAGCGCTGGCCCATCTGCGCCACGAGAAAGTTCTTGCGCATCTGCCGGGCCAGGTCACGGATCTCACTGGAACGTGCTTTTTTCACCTCCTGGGGTACCTGCCCGGGCAGGGTCGCGGCGGGGGTGCCCTCACGGTTGGAATAGGGAAAGACATGCAATTTGGCAAAACCGATCTGCTCAAGTAAGGCGAGAGTCTCACGATGTTCCTGTTCGGTCTCGCCCGGAAACCCGGTGATCACATCGGCGGCAATGGCCGTATCGGGACGGGCTGCCCTCGCCCCTTCGGCGATACGGTAGACCTCTTCGGTGCCGTGACCGCGCACCATCCGCTCCAGCACACTGTCAGAGCCGCTCTGCAGGGAGAGATGCAAATAGTCGCAGATGCGCTCATCCTGATAAATATCGAAAAAGCCGGGCTGGATGAACTGCGGGCCCAGTGAGGAGAGGCGGATACGCGGCATTTCGGTGTGGCGAAGGATCGCCTCCAGCAGTTCGTGTAGCCGTGCCTGTTCCGGGTGATTGGAGTCACCACAGCCCCAGGCAGCGAGATTGATACCGGTCAACACCACCTCACGAATATCGTGCTCCAGCGCCTGGTTGATCTGCGCCACGATGGTATCCACCGGCAGGCTGCGGTGGCGTCCGCGGGCCACCCGGGTGATACAGAAGGTGCAGAGATTGTCGCAGCCGGTCTGAATCGCCACCGGCAGCCGGGTGCGCGAGTCGAGCGGCAGTTGATGTTCATCCAGCTCAATGCCGAAGTGGGCGAACATGGCGGTCTCGTCGTCAAACACCAGGGCGTTGTCTGCCTGCTGTTGCCAGATGTCGCGTTCCACACGCGGGCCACAGCCCATCACCGCCACCTGCACCGGGTTACGACTGGCATGATTGACTATCTGCCGCGATTTGCGATCCGCTTCAGCGGTGACGGTGCAGGTGTTGACGAACACATGGTCGGCCTCCGCCTCATCCTTTACCGACTGGTGGCCAGCGCTTTGCAGGGCGGCCGCCAGCCGGGCTGAATCGAGCCAGTTCATCTTGCAGCCGAGAGTGCGAATGAAAAATTTCATGCGAGGTGTAGCGTCATTTGTGTGCGGGGGGAGGCGCAGGATTATAGCTAAAAGATCGCCGCTCTTCACCTTGTAACCACAACGGCCTACCGCGTCTCACCCGCGAGTCTAGGCGAGATTCGAGCTACCCCTCAATCGCGACCGGGACCTCATCCCCCACAAGTGCCAGAAAACAACACCATGGGAGCGAAAGTCCTGGTCACGCGACAGTGAGGCACAGACAACACCAGAAGAATGAACCTTACTTCTTGCACTCGAACAAGGTATGGCACAAACCGAGGTCATCGATAAGCTTAACGCGGCTCAGTCCTGCCGCCTCGATACATTCGAGCAGCTCTTTTGAGTCATACATCTTGGAGTTACCACTGGCCATACAGGTGAAGTAAAGCGAGGTATTGATCAGCGAATAGGTCGAGGCCTCATGCTGCTGACGGTCCCAGCAGGTCTCCAGGATATAGACGGTAGCACCATCGTCCATCACCTCGACGATGCGGCGCAGGATGCTGGTGATCTCCTTCTTGCCGAAACAGGAGAGGAATTGACTGAGCCAGTAGACATCAATGCCGCCGGGTAGTTTGCTGTTCTCATCCAGCAGATCAAGCGCCAAGGCATCGACCCGGTCGCTCAGTCCTGCCTGTTCCACGTTGCGAATAGCATTCTGTAACTGGTCTGGCAGGTCGACCATGGTAATGTGCACATCCGGGTCGTATTTGCCGGCCAGGATGGTGAACTTGCCGATATTGGTCCCAATATCCATCAGGCTCTTCGGCTTGTCGGCAAAGATTATCGGTAGCACCTGAGGGTAAGCCGAATCCGAGTAGAAATGGTCGAAGGCGTACCAGCTCTGCTGGATGTTGGCCGGGAGATGCGGCAACGCCTGGTAGAGCGTCTCCCACTGCTCGCCGAAAACCTTGAGCCCGGCCGGCTTCTCTTCCTTTATCGCCTCGTCCAGGTGGTACATCCCCTGGTAACAGATGTAGTGATTGTAATCCATATTGATGCGGGTCATCTTGTCATGCAACAGGAAGTGACCGACCTTGCTGAGGAGGAAGTTGTCCTCCTCGCCCTCTTCGACAACACCACAGCTGACGCCGCTTTCCAGCAAGGTCTTCACACCGTACAGACTAATATTGAGGTGTTCAGCCATCTGTTCCGCCGTTGTCCCTTTTGCGCCACCCTGCTCCAGCTGTTCCAGCAGTCCGAGGTCGCGCATGGTGCGGACAGCCTGAAAGATGAGCGGGGCAAAGGCGATCTTCTGAGCCTCGTAGATCGCTTCATAAGCGGAGAGCTTCTTCGTATCAAACAGCTTCATTCTTTTCTCAATTACCTAGGCCAGGGAAAACCGCGCTAGTCTATCATTTGCGTTAAAAGCTTTCATCTCACGCGTAGGCGGTATGCCACTTAATATTCCATGATGAACTCCATTCCCCCCACCCCCGTACCAGCGAGCGATATACGCTGGATCCTGTTTGACTATGGCGGTGTGCTGGCCGATGAGGGTTTTCATGACACCCTGGCGGCGTTATCGGAGGTTTATGGCAGGCCTGGCGATGAGTTACCGCGACTGGCGATGGATGCAGTATATGACTCCGGCTATGTGACCGGCCACGCCAGCGAGGGGCAGTTTTGGGCTCTGCTGCGTGAGCGTTTCCCTTTTACCGAGCCGGAGGTCGGGATTCACGCGGAGATCCTACGCCGGTTTCGCCTACGCAGGGAGATGCTGGTCCTGGTAGATCGGCTGCGCGAACGGGGATTCCTGACGGCAATACTCAGCGATCAGACCGACTGGCTCGAGCGACTCGATCACCGCGATCATTTTTTCGCCCATTTTGACCATATCTTCAACAGTTACCATCTGGGCAAGGGCAAGCGGGACCCTGGCCTGTTTGATGAGGTGGCAATGGCACTCACGATAGCCCCCTCGCAGGCTATATTTGTTGATGATAACCCCGAAAATGTGCATCGTGCGGTGTCGCGCGGGTTTCACGGTGTGCACTATGAGCAGACCGGGAAACTGATTCAAACCCTGGCGTCGCTGCTGGCGATCCCGGCAATATCACTGGCATAGGTGGCCAGGGACACATACCCACCTCAACAGGAGTGAGCATGGCGACTATCCAGTTTCTCGGCGCCGCAGGGGAGGTAACCGGCTCCTGTTTTCTGCTGCGCTTTAGCGGACGGCAGGTGTTGGTCGATTGCGGCCTGATTCAGGGACGCCCGGTTGATGAGGCGCGGAACAAGGACCCCTTCCCTTTCGACCCTTCCCTGATTGATGCAGTACTCCTAACTCACGCCCATCTCGATCACTCCGGGCGCCTGCCCTTGTTGGTCAAACGTGGGTTTAGCGGACCGATCTATGCCCAGACAGCGACACGGGATCTATGCCAGATCATGTTACGCGACGCAGCCTATATCAATGAAAGAGAGGCCGAGTGGGAAAATCGAAAACGGGGAAGAAAAGGGCTCAAAGAGCTCGAACCACTCTACACCATGACCGATGCCGGACACACACTGCAGAACTTTGTCCCCCTGCCCTATCACGAGAGCCAGTCAGTGTTGCCGGGGCTCAAGGTACGATTACAGGATGCAGGGCATATCCTCGGCTCAAGTATCATCGAGGTCTGGATTAACGAGGGAGGGAGCGAGCGTAAACTGGTCTTCAGCGGCGACCTCGGCCACCATGGGGCTCCGGTGATGCGCGAACCTGCGCACGTGTCTGAGGCTGATTTGGTGATAATGGAGAGCACCTACGGCGATCGACTGCATCGTAGCTGGGATTCTACCTGGGAAGAATTGGCCGAAATTCTTGATTCTGCGGCGCACAGTGGCGGCAACATCCTGATCCCCGCCTTCGCCGTTGGCCGCACCCAGGACATACTCTACAGTTTCGGTCACTACTTCCATGAATGGGATATGAAACGCTGGTCGGTGTTTCTCGACAGCCCCATGGCCATCGAGGCGACCGAGGTCTACAGTCGGCATCCGGATCTTTTCGATGCAGAAGCCCGCCAATTATACAGTGGCGGGCGCAAGCCCTTCTCCCCGCCCAACCTGCATCTCAGTCGCACTGCCGAGGAGTCCATGGCGATCAATCGCATTCACAGTGGCGCCATTGTGATTGCCGGCAGCGGTATGTGTGAAGGCGGGCGGATCAAACATCATTTCAAACACAACATCTGGCGCAGTAACTGTCATGTGATCATTGTCGGCTTTCAGGTTGAAGGGACGCTCGGCCGCCAGTTGGTGGACGGTACCGATAAAATCAGGTTGTGGGGGGAAACGGTCAAGGTAGCCGCCAAGATCCACACCTTGGGTGGCTTCTCGGCCCACGCCGATCAGCAGGGACTGTTCGACTGGTACGGGGGCGTGCAGAATCGCCCGCCGCTAGTCCTGGTGCACGGAGAAAGCACGGCGCGAAATACGTTGGCGGAGGAAATGAAAAAGCATTTCCGCTGCAAGGTGAGCCAGCCGCAGTATGGACAACTGATGGAGCTGTAATCTGCAGCTGCCTGCTGCAGGATTAGCTGCTGGTTCGTACCGCCTTTTCCGTATCGATTATGTGGTGCTTACCCAGGACCGCCACAGTCGTTGCCTGCGGCCCTTCATCACCTCGCCCCTCATCAAAACGTACCTCGGCGCCCACACTCAGATCATCAAAGGGAAAATTGATCACGCTGTTGCGATGGAAGTAGATCTCACGGCCATCGGCACTTTCGATAATACCGTAGTCCTTTTCAGGAAACAGCCGCAGCACCTTGCCGTGAGGTGGCGGGGTATGGGTCTTCACATCCTGCCGCATCTCTCGCATGTAATCCTCTAGCTGCCGCTTGGCGGCATCGAAGGCATCACGGATCGCTACATAGACATCTTCATGGGCATGGTGCTTATCGGTGCTGCGACTGGCGTAGATCTCCCCTCCCGGCAAGGTAATATCAACACTCACCTTGAAAAGGTTGCCCTTGTGATGATGCTGGTGCGGCGCCTCGACCACCACACGACAGGCCATAATGTGCTCACTGAAGCGATCGAGCTTGTCAGTCTTTTCCTGAATCTTCGCCAGCACCGCATCGGAGGTATCCATATGACGAAAAGTCACCTGAAGAGGAAGTTGCATGGCCGGTCTCCTGTGTTTAAACAGCTATTTGATGCCTTAAAGCTTAGAGCGCAATGCGCGACCGTCAATGCGCCTGCCCATGGGTAAGCGGGACGAAGGCTACCGGAAGAACGGATCGTTGCTGAGTCCCACCGTCAGGCCCCTTTTCTACCACCAGCAGCTCTTGCCCGGAATAGGGCTTGCCCACCGGGATCACCAAGCGTGCTGCAGGCTTTAGCTGCGCGATGAGCGGTTCGGGGATATAGGGTGCCGCCGCAGTGACGATGATCCCGTCATAAGGGGCGTGTTCAGGCCACCCCTGGTAACCATCGCCGATGCAGGTCTGGATGTTCTGATACCCCATTTTTTTCAAGCGTTCCCTGGCCTGCAACCCCAGAGACTCAATCACCTCAATGGTATAGACCTTATGCACAAGAGCCGACAGTACAGCGCTCTGGTAGCCGGAACCGGTGCCGATCTCCAGCACCGTGGCATCCTTGCCCACCGCGAGCAGTTCAGTCATTAGCGCCACGATATAGGGCTGGGAGATGGTCTGGCCATGGCCGATGGAGAGGGGGCCGTTCGCATAGGCAAAAAGCTGCATCTCTTGTGGCACAAACTCATGCCGCGGCACCGCCGCCATCGCCTGCATTACCACCTCGGAAAATTGCCGATAGCCGGTGTAGTTCTCGGTGATACGTGCCTCGAGGCGGATGTCCTCGAGCATGTGCTCCATATCCTTTTCTCGTGCCATCAAGTCCCCTCCTGCCAGGAAGCCAGGTAGCGTTGCTGTGCCTCTGTCAAGGTATCGATAGCCACGCCCAGCGACACCAGCTTGAGCTGGGCTACCTCCGCATCGAGCTCCGCAGGCATTGCATGGACCTCGGCAGGGAGTTGCATCCCCTTTTGAGCAATCCACGCTACCGCCAACGCCTGATTGGCAAAGCTCATATCCATCACCGCTGCCGGGTGTCCCTCCGCCGCGGCCAGATTGACCAGCCGGCCTTCAGCAAGCAGGCGCAGCACCCGACCGTCCTGTAACCGGTATTCGGTGACATGGCGGCGCGGTGTGTGTTTGTCGTGACTGAGTGCCTCCAGCGCCGGAATATTGATCTCCACATTGAAGTGGCCCGAGTTGGCCAGCACACAACCGCTCTTGGCCACCTCCAGGTGTTCACGGTCGACCACGTGCTTGTCGCCTGTAGCGGTAACGATAAAATCGGCACACGGGGCAGCCTGCAGCAGCGGCATCACCTCAAAACCGTCCATTACCGCCTCCAGTGCGCGCAACGGTTCCACCTCAGTGATAATGACATGGGCACCGTGACCCCGAGCGCGCATGGCGATACCGCGCCCGCACCAGCCGTAACCGACCACCACGAAGGTTCGTCCTGCCAGCAGGATGTTGGTGGCGCGGATAATGCCGTCCAGCGTACTTTGGCCCGTGCCGTAACGGTTGTCGAACAGGTGCTTGGTCATGGCATCGTTGACTGCAACGACCGGATAACCCAGCGCGCCGTCGCTCGCCATGGCGCGCAGGCGGATCACGCCGGTGGTGGTCTCCTCGGTGCCACCCAGCATATCGGGCAGACGTTCAGGGTGGTGTTGATGCAGCTGTGAGATCAGATCAGCGCCATCATCCAGGGTGATCTGCGGACGTGTTGCCAGCACCGCATCAATGTGGCTGTAGTAGGTGTCGTTGTCTTCACCGCAAATTGCATGCACTGGGATCTGTTCGTGCACTACTAGGGAGGCGGCCACATCATCCTGGGTGCTGAGCGGGTTGCTGGCGCAAAGAGCCACCTCGGCGCCACCGGCCTTGAGTACCCGCATCAGATTGGCCGTCTCGGTGGTCACGTGCAGGCAAGCACCGATACGTACGCCTGCCAAAGGCTGCTCTGCTGCAAAACGCGCCATCAGCTGCCGTATCACCGGCATTTCACTATAGGCCCAATCAATTCGCTTTTTTCCATCTTCTGCCAGCGAACGATCATGAAGAGATGAGGTTATTGGCATGCATTCTCCTGGTGATGTGAGTCAGCACCATTCACTTGCATTAATGGCACTGGAGGCTATCCCTATTAAAGGCAAGGTAAAAGATGATTCATGACACATAACCCCCTCCCCTCCTTTTTTTAAACTCAATGGCAGACAATGGATTGACAAAGAAAACCCTTCTCAAAGCCACTCTGGTTCTGATCGCTGGCATTACGGTACTGCTTCTGCTCAAAGGTCCGTTGGCGCGTGGTTATGAAGCAGTCATACTGGCCGCAGAGCTTGGTGGTTTCTCGCCGCCATCGCTGATTTACCACTCGCCCCATGTTTCGAGCGAGGTGCTGTGCCTCAGTCATAATTCACGACAATTCACCGCAGATCTCTATCTCTCAGAGCATAGCCCAGTGGCCGGCATCGTGCTGTTACATGGGGCAACCCCTGACGGCAAAGATGACCCGCGACTCACCGAGTTTGCCAAATTACTGGCAGCAAGGCGCTTCGCCGTGCTGGTCCCGGAACTGATAGGGCCGCAACACCGCCAGATCGACATCGACGACACCCAGCCTGTCGTCGATGCCTTCCGCTTTCTTAATAACTACCCCGGCGTGGAAAGCCAGGTAGGGATAGGCGGCTTCAGCGTCTCTGCAGGACTCGGCTTTCTCGCTGCACTAAGACCGGAAATCGGTGACGATGTCGCCTTTATTGTCTCCATCGGCGGTTATCACAGCCTGCCGCGGACCCTGGATTACGCCATTACCGGTCAGTATGAACTGGAAGGCATCTGGCATCGGCAAAGCCCCAACCCCTACGGCAAATGGCTGTTCGTACTGAGTAACCTGGAGACGCTACAGGAAGCTGTTGATCAGTGGGCACTGCGACGTATCGCCAATCGGCGCATCGCCTCGGAACAGGCTGATATTAGCGATCTTGAGCCACTGCTGACCCCAGAAGGCCAAGCGGTATTGACCTACCTTACCAAGGTCAATCATGATCATATGAACGTTCAATATCTCGCCTTGCCCTCTGCAATGCGGGAGCACATTGAGGCGCTCGATCTGGCCAACAAACCATTGCAGCAACTTTCTGCACGAGTACTTCTCATCCATGGCCGGGATGACACGATTATTCCCTATAGCGAATCGATTGCTCTGGCGAGAGAACTCCCCCCCAACCAGGTTGAACTCTACCTTGTTCAGGGACTGCATCACGTGGATTCAAAGCTGGATCGACTCCAGGATATCTGGCACTTCTGGCGTGCCTGCTACGCCCTGTTGCAGCAGCGGGATCGGGACGCCACATAACCGTGACAAGGCAAACACCACGTTCGTCCGACAGAACACACCCCTGCATGCTGCGCCATCTTACCTCTACTGAAGCGCCACGCCTCAAGGGGAATTCCGCCGGTTGAGCTAGCAGAAACGCTTGTTTGGTATACGCTTTACCCATAGCAGTTTTCCTTTCGTGGAGGATGGAATATGCCGGCTGAACAACGGGAACGGGCTGAAAGGGTCGTCGAGATCTTCAAAGAGCAGCTTCAGCTGGAAACCTCTCACTCCATCGGCGAAAAAGGTTTTTCCGAACTGACTGAACTGGTGCAGGAAGCCCTGCACGAGGAGCGGGCTGAAGTCGCTGGTCAGTTCGAGGCCTTGGCAAAGGCATTGCGGGCAGCCACTGAGCAGGTGGATATCGGGTTGTAAGAGTATTTGGCGGGTGAGATCGGGAGAACGCTTACCACCTGAAACTCATTATTTCAGTAACTGGATAATTAACGCAGACCGCGCACCTTCACCTTTACCAGGCCTACAGCACGTTGAGGTAAAGCCCGGCCTCTCTGCAATCGCTTACTGGCGAGACGTCACTCTCGTCCCTTGCTCGATACTTTCATCCGGGTGCAATATCACCTGTTCGCCCTCTTTCAGGCCGGAGAGGATCTGCGCACGCAGCCCGTTGCGTCGACCAAGCGTGACCTTGCGCCGGTCGGCGCGATCGTCTGTTATAACAAACACAGCCCAGTCTCCAGCCTGACGAAACAAGGCACTGGCAGGAATTTGCAGGACATCGCTTCCCTCCCACAGGATAAAGCTGGCCTCGACACGATACCCATCCCCCAGACGCTGCCAGGCTTGTGGCGGTGATGTCAGGTCCACCACTACCCATACTCGCTGCTCTTCCACACCGAGGGCAGAGACCTTGGTGAAACCGGTCGGCTCGACCAGCCTCACCACGCCTTGCAGAACACGCTCGCCACCCCAGCGCTCGAAAAGAACGCGAGTTCCAGGCTCCACTCGAACCGCATCGGTAGAGAGCAGATCGACAATCACCTCAAGCGCTGTCGGGTTGCCGATCTCCAGCAAGGGTTGTCCGGTGGCAACCACCCCTTCGCTCTTCCGCTGTAGAGCAAGGATATGTCCATTAACGGGTGAACGAAGCTGTACGGTTTCGGAGACCGCTTGGTCGGCTTGCGTGGCGGAGTATTCAAGCGCGGTGCGCGCCGCCTCGAGCTCAAAGCGTGCAACCTCCACGGCAAACTCCGCCGAGCGTCGATTGGCCTGGGTACGATCGGCCTGCGCCCTGGCTCGCTCCAGCTCATCCTGGGAAATCAGGCAGGTCTCCTCACACAGCTTGCTCAGGCGCTGGTATTCGCTCTGGGCATACTCTGCTTCTGCCATGGCCGCACGCGCATTTTCCCTGGCGGCCCTGAACGCGGCCTCGGTGGCGGCAACCTGCGCCATCGCCTGGGCGCGGCTGCGTGGGTCGAGCACCTCCGAGCGCACCGGCTCGAGTTCCGCCAACATCACGCCTTGAGCAACCTCGTCACCAACCTCGAGGCCAATACGACGCAAGTAACCCGTCACCGGAGCGGAAACGATAAAGCGATCCTTGACCCGTGTCCTCCCTTCCTCGCTGACGCTAACGCGCAACACATCGCGCACCACCGGTGCGGCATCGACCTCGA
>JBFFNE010000055.1:0-19544 GCA_041563315.1 Thiohalomonadaceae bacterium | reverse complement strand
TGCGTCTCTGCGTCTCTGCGTCTCTGCGTCTCTGCGGTGAGCCTAAACGTACTACGAGTTTCAAGTAGCTTACAAAAAGGTAAAGATCTCCTCCGCCGGCAGGCGTGACTTCGGTAGGGTAGCATTGAAGTCGTCCTCGCTGCGGTAGCCGAGAGCGGCGAGGACTACGGACCCCAGGCCGCGCTCTTGCAGGCCGAGCGCCTCATCCAGAATGGCATTGTCGAAGCCCTCGATGGGGGTAGCGTCGATCGCCAGTGCGGCGGCACCGAGCAGCAGGGTGCCGAGGGCGAGATAGACCTGTTTCTCCATCCACTGCGGCGTGTCGCTTTGCTCCCGGTGCAAGTTCACGTAAAAGCCGCGGCCGCGTGTCTGCATCGCTTTGGCCTCCGCGCTTTTGAAGCGTCCGTCCTGCTCCTCCTGCGCCAGTATTCGCTGCAGATGGTCATCATCCAGCGCGGTGCGCACGCACAGTACCACCACATGAGAGGCGTTCACTACCTTTGCCTCGTTGCCGCTGTAGGGGCCAGTGCTAGCGCGGGCGATCTGCGCCTTGGCCTCATTGCTGGCAGCAATGACAAAATGCCAGGGCTGGGAATTGACCGAGGAGGGGGTGAAGCGCAGCAGGGTTAGCAGCTGTTCCAGCAACGCGTCATCGATCCGCTTTTTCGGATCGAAGGCCTTGGTGGTGTAACGGGTGGTGGCGATTTGGGCGATGTTCATGGTGCGATTCCCCTAAAAATGAAAACCAGGTTCGTTTGGCCATTGTTTCCAAAGTTGGATGCAATTGAAAGGGATAGCCACCGGCTTTCCTCACCGGTACCTACTCGCCCCTCAATCATCTCACCGCAGAGATGCAAAGGCGCAGAGGAAAGCCATTTATTGTAACCCGCCTGACACGCCTCTTGGCGCCGCAGAGAGTCCTGCGCCGCTATCGTCACTTGTTCTTCGCGCCGCTGTGCCTTTGCGCCTTTGCGCCTTTGCGGTAAAGCATTTTTCCCTCATCGCAGCTGATGCTGCAATGGTATCATTGTGCCACGCGCGTCGGGGTTCCTGCCCTGGCGCACAATTCGTTCTACTCGGGGAGTTCGATGGTATTTTGTCACTGGGAAGGGGATGTGCTGGTCCTGAATATACTGGGTCGCCCGTCCGCCCAGAACACGGCCATCGGCAAGGTGATCGGCAAACAACTCGAGATCCACGTTGCTGAACGGCCGGTGCGCGGCCGGGCCACGGCGCATATGGTGCACTTTCTGGCAGGTGAGTTCGGTGTCGAAGCGTCCGATATTACCGTGGTCTTCGGTGTATACAACGTGAACAAGCAGCTGCGCATCAAGGCCCCCAAACGGCTTCCTGCCCCAATTCCCCCCTGTCCGCCACAGCAGGTCTTGCTGTTCAGGTAGGTCTCCAGGTTGCCGGGGCATGCCCCCCTCCAACCATCGCTATAATTCAGTTGTACCGCCCAATGGGTCTGCTTTGGAGGGATTATGCTGCGACAAATATTGCTCCTCTGCGGCATCCTCTCGCCCCTGCTGTACGCTGTCGCCGACATGCTGGCGGGCATGCAGATGGAGGGTTACAGCTTTCGGGATCAGACCATCAGCGAGCTGGGGGCGATTGGGGCTCCATCGAGACCGCTGTTCTCCACCATGCTGGTTTTCGTTTACCTGCTGCTGTGCGCCTTCGGTGTCGGGGTGTGGCGCTCTGCCTTGGGTCGGCGTGCAGTACGCGTCACCGGCGGCCTGCTTGTCGCACTCGGTGTGTTGGCGCTCACATTGGGGCAGATCGTGCCGATGCAACCGCGTGGAACCGAGCAGGGACTCCGTGGTTTGCTCCATCTCGTCGAAGGCATGGTGGCGATGCTCCTGCTCATGGTGGCGATGGGCTTCGCGGCAGCCGCCTTCGGCAGGCGTTTCCGCCGCTATACCATCGTGGCCCTCATGGTGATGTTGGCATTCGGCGCATGGAGCGGAATGGATGCTCCCACAATCGAGGCCGGTCTTTCTACCCCCTGGCTCGGGGTCAAGGAGCGCATCTTCTGGTATGCCTATCAGCTGTGGTTCATGGTGCTGGCGATCACCCTGCTGCGGGAGCAATAGCTTGGCTCAGCCACTTTCTGGAGCGACCTCATCGTGGTCTGTTTCCGGAGCCGGTGCTACGTTGATAGTTTCGGTGTGGTTACTGTCCCGACAAAATAATGAGGATAGTGAAGATGAAGACGCTTGTTCCGACACTGCTTGCTTTCATGTTGACATTTCCAGTCTGGTCTGCGGAATCGGCAAAGGAGCCGCTGCCTGAAGGTACTGAGGCCATCCTTAACGCCGCCGCCCACTATCTGGACAGTGTGTTTGCGCATGCTCAGCAATCGTTGGAGTTAATCGCCTCGACACCGGAGGCGCAACGTGGCGACTGGAAGGTGATCAAGCCCTACCTGCAAAGGCTGGCGCCGGATTTGCCGGGCGTCTATTTCTTCGTCCTGCCGAACGGCAATTACTACTCCGTGGCGCTAGACTTCACCAACCTCAACCTGCGTAACCGCCCCTATTTTTCATCGTTATTTGCTGGTAATTCGGTAAAGGGTTTCCCCATTTACAGTCGCTCTTCCGATCAAAAGTCGGCCCTGGTGGCAGTTCCCATCGTGGTCGATAACAAGGTGGTCGGTGCACTGGGTGTTTCGATCTTCCTGGATGATCTGGTTGCAAGACTGGAACAGGTCATGCCCTTGCCACAAGAGTACAACTGGTTTGTCCTGAACCCGGATGCGACCGACATGCTGGACAGGGACCGCGATTACATTTTCATGAATGTTCTGCAACAGGGAAGCCCCTCCATGCGCGATGCCGTAACCCAGGCCATGGCAGGCGAAAGCGGCAACATAGACTACGAACTGGAACGGCCGCGGCGCGGCTATTACCAAAAACTGCCCGACATGGACTGGTGGATGTTCCTGGTAAAAATCGAGGGAGGCCCGATACCCGCTCCACCACAGCTACAGCTTTCACTCGACAGATTCGTACCGGCATTACAAGACAAACTGAATGCGATCGACCGCTCTCTGGCCGAGTTGATTGCAACAAGCCATGTCCGTGTCGACAAAGAGGATGAAATCAGAGCACTTCTTCGCAAGCTCCTCGAGGAAAACCTGCCGATTGTCGAAGCGGCCTTCATCGATGCCAAGGGAATCATCCGCCATATCGAGCCGCCCGAATACATCAATTTTGAGAATATGGATATCAGCACCCAGGCGCATGTCGTTGCCATGCAGAAAAATCCGCTACCACAACTGAGCGGCGGGTTCACGGCCGTGGAACAGTTTTTGGCGGTGACGATTGCCCACCCCCTGCACGACAGCCAAAAGCGCTTTGTCGGCAGCATCAGCCTGGTCATTCGCCCGGAGCTGCTGATCGAGCCGCTGCTCAAGGCCAGTACGGTCCCCGAAGATTACGAACTGTGGATCATGCAGCCTGACGGCAGGATCATTTACGATCAGGACAGGGAAGAGATCGGTAAAATGCTCTTTAGCGCTCCCATCTACGCCAGCCATGAAAGCCTGCTGGAACTGGGCAAAACGATTGCTTCCACCCCCACTGGCGAGGGAAGCTACATCTTTCTTGCACCGGAGCTCAAGAAGAAGGCAATCAAAAAGGCGGTGTGGCAGACCATCAACCTGCACGGGCGTGAATGGCGGGTGGTATTAGCCTATCGGCCGTATAAATAAATGGCCGCTAAGCAAACCGGAGCCATGAGAGTGTGTTGCTGACAGGGTCATGAATGATAGAGGTCCCCCTGTTAGCCGTCGCACTAAGCATGGATGCCTTTCCCGTATCGGTCGCCCTGGGGGCAAAGAATGCCGACAAACCGCTGGCGCTGGCGTTCAAGGCAGGTCTCTTCATGCACACAAAATGGTTCCTATTGGAATTGAAGAGTAGGTCCATTATTTAAAAAGCAGGAAATCGTGGTCAGAGAGTAGTGCCTTCTTACTAGTAGGTTATTATTTTCTGCCCCCGATTGGCTCCCGTCAATCTGGCTCTACCGCTTCCTTGTGTGTCTTGACCATGCTGCCCGATCTTATACCGATCACCACCACGACCAGTAACGGCAGCAACTGGCCAAGTTTACCCTGACGCGGGTGGTGGGCGGAGTGCGCGTCTGCTCCACCATCCCGCAACACCTGTCCCGCGTAAGGGTCGCAATACCTGGATGCGTTCGCACCGTTCATGCACAAGGTGACGAAATCAGTCATACGGTCTCCAGATATTTGTGCACGAGACTTACCGCCACGGCACCCTGCCCCACGGCTGAGGCTACCCGCCGAATCACGCCGTGCCGGACATCGCCTGCAGCGAAGATCCCCGGCACACTGGTTTCCAACAGAAATGGATCACGTTTCAGTTTCCAGTTTTGAGGTCTACGACCATTACGGATCAGGTCCTGACCGGTATAGATGAATCCGGCCTCATCCCGCTCGACGAGGTTACCGAGAAAACCTGTGCCGGGAACGGCACCGATAAAAATGAAAATCGCATCAGCGGGTACGGTTTCACTATGGTCGGTCTTGTTGTTCTTGATCGTAATAGTCTCAAGATGCTCGTTGCCGTCCACGGCTGCAACTTCAGTGTTCAACATCACCTTAATATTTTCAGTGCCGTCGATCTGCTCGATGAGGTATTGGGACATAGTGTTCTGCAGTGTATCGCGACGAAATAATATACAGACCTCACTGGCGAAACGTGACAGATACATCGCCCCCTGCCCTGCCGAGTTAGCACCGCCAACGACGTAGACCCGTTTCCCCCTGTAGTTTGCCGCTTCGGAAGCCGCCGCCCCGTAGTACACCGAGCCACCGATAAAGGGTTTGATCCCGGGGACATCGAGCTGACGGACCTCGACGCCGGTTGAGATCAGGAGGGCATGACAGCTCAACTCGCTGCCATCGCTTAGCGTCACATAGCGGTAGGGATCTTCTCTACGCACCCCTGTAACTTGCCGGGCGGTCACCATCTCGGCGCCAAGGCGCTGTGCCTGAGTCATTGCGCGTCTCGCCAGGTCAGCACCGCTGATCCCCTGCGGGAAACCCAGATAGTTTTCGATGCGTGAGCTTGTTCCGGCCTGCCCTCCTGCCGCTTCACGCTCGATCACAATGGTTCGCAGTCCCTCGGAAGCGCCATACACGGCACCGGCCAGTCCGGCGGGGCCGGCGCCGATGATGATCAGATCATAAAACGGCTGCTTGGCCTGGGTCGACATACCCACCTTGGCAGCCAGGGTGCTGATGTCCGGGGACACCAGGGTGCTGCCGTCAGGAAAGAATACTACCGGCAACTGAGGGCGCTCATCACCGGTCGACTCAACCAGCTCTCTCGCCGCCTGGTCGCGCTCGATATCCAACCACTGATACGGGATCTGGCAGCGAGCGAGGAACTCTTTCACATAGTGCGAACTCGCCGACCACAAGGTACCGGCCACACGTATGCCGTCGTAGGGTGCCGGGACGCTGGCAAGCCAGTCACTCAGCAGGTCGTCCAGCACCGGATAGAGACGCTCCTCAGGCGGGTCCCAGGGCTTCATCAGGTAGTAGTCGAGATTGATTGCATTGATGCTGGCAATCGCGGCATCCGTATCGGCGTAGGCGGTGAGCAGCACCTTTTTGGTTTCAGGATAGAGCTTGATGGCCTCTCCCAGAAACTCAACGCCATTAATACCGGGCATTCGCTGGTCCACCAGGAATAGCGCGATCGGATCGTTCCTGCGCTTGAACTCCTGTACTGTCTCCAGTGCATCCTCACCGGAACCCGCCTTCACGATCCGGTAGTCCTTCTGATAGTTCGCCTGCAGATCCCTTGCGATCGCGTTGAGCACGTGCGGCTCGTCATCGATGGTCATGATAATTGGCTTAGCCATTTCCCCAATCTCCTTCGCATCCTTGATCATTCGGCGGGATTGAAATTCATCGGCAAGCGAACCGTAAAGCGGGTGCTGCCCGGCGCTGACTTTACCGACATTTGCCCCAGGTGTTTCTGAACAATCAGGTTGCGGCTGATATTAAGTCCCAGTCCCGTGCCTTTGCCGGGACCCTTGGTGGTGAAAAAAGGATCGAATATCTTCGACAGGTTTTCCGCAGGTATTCCCGGACCATCGTCCTCGATTTCGACCACAACCCAGCGCTCCTCCGGGCGTGCCCGCACAACCAGCGTGCCTTCGCCATTCATGGCATCGATCGCGTTGTCGATGATGTTCGTCCAGACCTGGTTCAACTCGCCTGCGTAGGCCTGAATGACCGGCAGGTCCTCGGCGTACTCACGGACCACGGTGACGCCTCGCTTCAATTTGTTGTGAAGGATGATCAGCGTGTTATCCAACCCCTCTCGCACATCGACAGATTGCACCGGTGCCTGGTCCATGTAGGTGTAAGTCTTGAGCGCCTTGACCAGCTCGACAATGCGCCCCGTGCCGATACTGATCTCGCGAACCAGACTGTGGATCACGAACTTGAGGCTCAGCCACTCGATGACCACAGGGAACTGTGGTTCTGTGAAGAATTTCGCCAGCTCATCAAGGTCGTCCTGGTCATAGCCGAAGCTGACAAGCTCCGGCACCAGATCTCCGCTGGTATCAATGTTTCTCGATTGCAGCCACTGTTCGAGGGCGGCTTCACGATCGCTGCGGGTGAGGGCATTTAACGCGGCAGGTTCCCGCGAGCGCCGCCTGGCGATCTCATCGAGCTCTGACAACTTCCCGATCTGTTTCTCATCAAAGGAGACCTCGCGCATTCGCACCTGAACGCTTTGCCACTTCGCGAACGTCTCCTGCAGCTGCGCGGCGCTGCGTTGTGCTGCCGCGGCAGGGTTATTCAGTTCGTGCGCCATGCCGGCGCTGAGCTTTCCCAAGGAGGCCATTTTTTCCTGCATGATAAGCTGGCTATGCATCTGATTAAGCTTGTCCAGGGTCTCTTCCAGCTCATCGTTCTTTCGCTTCATCTCCTCCGTTTTTTCACGCAATGCCTGCTCGCTCTGCCGGAGCGCTTCTTCCGCCCGCTTGCGTTCACCGATGTCGCGGATGATGCCGGTGTAGTAGCGCTCGTCACGCACCGTCCAGGTCGAAAGGGAGAGTTCGATCGGCACCTCCTCGCCGCTTTTGGTCCGAGCCGCCAGCTCGACCGTTTTGCCAATCGCGTGAGCCTCACCGGTTTTGGTAAACCGCGCCATGCCGTTACGATGCGCCTCGTGATAACGCTCGGGAATAATGATCTCCAGGCGTTGTCCCATCACCTCCTCTTCCGTGAAGCCAAGGATTCGGGTGGCCGCATTGTTCCAGCTGACAATCTCGCCTGTATGGTCGGCCGAAATGATGGCATCTATCGCCGACTCGGTAACCGATCGGAACTTCTGCTCCGCCTGTTTGCGCTCACTGATGTCACGGATAATACCGGTGTAGTAACGATCGTCATCAAGCAACCAGGT
Source organism: Thiohalomonadaceae bacterium (assembly GCA_041563315.1). Taxonomy (GTDB): domain Bacteria; phylum Pseudomonadota; class Gammaproteobacteria; order Thiohalomonadales; family Thiohalomonadaceae; genus JBFEYJ01. Next base: position 12,087 of record JBFFNE010000055.1, on the reverse strand, counting down.
AGCCAATGACAGCTCGACCGGGAAATCGGTACCGTTCTTGCGCAGCGCCGCAACCTCAACGGTCTTGCCGATGACGTTGCTCGGCCCACCCGAGCTGACCCGGTGGATACCGTCCCTATGACGCTGGCGGAAACGCTCGGGGATAATGATTTCAATTGGCCGACCGAGCACCTCATCCTCGGTGTATCCGAACAGCGCTGTCGCCGCACTGTTCCAGGACCGGATGTTACCTTCGGCATCGCCGGAGATGATGGCGTCGATTGCCGATTCCATGACCGAACGGAACTTCGCTTCCGATTCGCGCAGCGCCATGCGCACCTTGGAGACCGTCACCTGACGCTCTATCCTGGCCAGGACCTCACGCTCATCGAACGGCATAAGGATTAGGTCGTCGCCCGACAGGAGTCCCTTGACCCGGGTCTCGGCATCATCGGGCGTGGTCATGAAGATGACAGGAAGGTCCCGGGTCTGCCTGTTGGCTTTCAGCGTGTCGAGGAGCGTGAACGGGTTGGTGCCCGAAAGATGGGCATTAAGCAGTACAAGGTTGGGATCGCATGCTGTAATGGATTCGGTCGCGGCGGTGTTGCCGGCTATGCTTTTAACCGTGTAACCATCGTCCCTCAGCAGCCTTTGCAGCGCATTGGCATTCGCTGCATCATCGTCAATAATGAACACAAAGCCACGGTCGGACAAAGCTGCATCCTCAATTTTATTTACCCAGCGTAGTTGAAACTTTCATTGAGTCCACAGTTGCTCCCCCATCCAAATTACAACCAAGCCATGATTGTTCCCTCGTCTAGGTACAGGTACCCTTGGGTATAAAGGCCCGATTAACAAAACTAATGATTTATTTATCTCACCACTCAAGGTGACCGACAAACAAAGCCGCAGGAGGCAGACAGCATGTACAGTCAGGCATCCAGTGGACTTTTCAAAGGGATGAATTCCCGCATTACCCTGGCAACCATCGCTCTGATCACCTCCACCCTGTTCTACGGCGGCTTCTATACCTCGCAGCTTGCACAACATCTGAGCACGGCACGAGAGAGGTTAAATCCGTTCCTGGAATGGTACTACGTGCTCCTGGTGGCCTTTCTCCTCTTTTTTATGATCTGGCTGGGCACAGGACGGTTCAAAAATGTGCGTCTCGGCAGGGATGATGAACTGCCGGAGTTCACCTACTTTTCCTGGGTTGCCATGCTGTTTGCCGCCGGGACGGGGGTGGGAATTCTGTTCTGGGCGGTTGCACAACCGATCATGCAATTCCAAAGCAACCCCTTTGTGGAGCAGGGAATGACCCCTGAGGCCGCCATCGTTGCATTGCAACTAACATTCTTCCACTGGGGGCTAAACGGCTGGGCGATTTTTTCCTTTGTTGCCCTGGTGCTGGGCTATTTTTCCTACCGGCACCATCTTCCGCTGACTATTCGCTCCTCCCTCCACCCCCTTCTTGGCGACAGAACAAAAGGGTTCGCAGGTGACACTGTCGATATCCTGGCCGTTTTCGGCACCGTGTTCGGTATCGCGACCACGCTTGGCCTGGGCGTGCAGCAGTTGAACACCGGCCTGAGGATGGTATTCGGAATGGAGTCCTCACCATCGCTACAGTTAATCGTTACTACGATAATCATGGGCATTGCAACCCTTTCGGTGGTCTCGGGTGTGCAACGTGGTGTGCGCTGGCTCTCCGAGCTGAATTTCTGGCTGAGCATCGGTTTCGTGGTATTTCTGCTTAGCTTGGGACCAACACAGTACCTCATCGGAATTACCATCGAAGCGGCCGGGAACTACCTGCAAAACCTGCTGGCGATGTCGTTCCACACCAACGTCACTCGGGGTGACAGCTGGCAGTCGGACTGGACCGTCTTTTACTGGGGCTGGTGGCTCGCGTGGAGCCCGTTTGTCGGCATGTTCATTGCCCGTATCTCACGTGGGCGGACCTTCCGTGAATTCGTTATGGGTGTCCTCCTGGTACCTACCGCGATTACTATGGTGTGGTTGGGAGTATTGGGGGGTACCGCACTGCACCATGAACTCTTCGGTTACGGGGGGATCCTGCAGGCGGTCAACGCCGATGTGGCATCGGCACTGTTTGTCACCGTGCAGGCGATGGATCGGGGGGTCTTCGGTACCATCGCCTCGGTCACCCTGCTGGTGTTGATCACCACCTACCTGATCACCTCCGCCAACGCCGGAACGCTGGTCATCACGACCATCCTCTCCAGCGGGGATCCGGAACCACCCACCCAGCACCGGGTGTTCTGGGGTGTAGTGCTGGGGCTGCTTACCGGGGTGCTGCTGCTTGCAGGCGGGCTGGAGGTACTGCAGTCCGCGGTCATCCTTGCTGCACTGCCCTTTTCCCTGGTGGTGATTGCCATGGTTACCGGACTGCTGAAGAGCCTGCATGAGGAACCGTTTGCTCCGAGGAAAGGGGTGCGCACCGCGATTCCGCGCGAACCCTGGGCCGACCCTGAGGACGCCGGCCAAAAAGACTGCCGGTACCCACAGGAGCGGTAGCTCAACAAATCAGACGATGGAAAGTGCAAGATCACCGTTAAAGCGAAGGCAGCACATGTGCCGGGAGCAACAATGAGAGTCCAGTCATTTCACCGCCGCTTAAGCATAGTGTTAGAGATGATTTTGCTTGTGGAGGCCGCGGTCGCCATCTGGAATCAGCAATGGCAGACCGCCAGCATTACGATTGGCATCACCCTCATTACCCTCATTCCACGGCTAATGAGACAGCGTTTTCGTGTTCATCTCCCCCCGGAGTTCGAGCTTCTTGCCATTGCCTTTGTCTTTGCTTCGCTGTTCCTTGGCGAGGTGCATGGTTACTACACCCGCTTTTGGTGGTGGGACATCGCTCTGCACACCAGCTCAGGATTATTGACGGGAATAATGGGTTTTCTGCTGGTGCATGTGCTTAATGAAACAGAGGACATCAATTTGCACCTGACCCCAGGATTCGTCGCCTTTTTTGCATTTCTGTTCGCGGTTGGGGTGGGCACGATGTGGGAGATCTTTGAATTTGGCATGGATGGCCTGTTCGGCACCCGCATGCAGAAGCCCATGCTCGGCGATCCTTCCGGTTTGACCGATACCATGTGGGATATGATCGTCAATTCGCTCGGCGCCCTGTTCATCTCCGTGCTTGGTTACGGTTATTTGAAGACGGCCAGAAACAAATCCTTTCTTGAACGCTGGATTCATTTATTTATCGTCAATAACCCGCGATTCTTTAACGACAAATAGTCAGTAAAAAATTCAGGCATCAAAAAACGCTAACGCCTGTACCTCAGGAGAAAGAATCTCCCGACCTGACGGTATCAGAGAAACGTCGTTGTCGCCTCATTGCGCACGGGGAAATTATACAGATTACGCAGTTGCACTGGCTTTTTCCAACGCAACATAAATACTGGAGTATCCCTCTTCCATCAGTACCTGGCGAACAGCCGGACGGGCAAGCATACGCAGGTAGTGAGCCAGGCAGTTATCAGGCAGTGGAATACCGATCCGGTCAGCCCAGAATTCGACGTAGAATAACGCGGCATCAGCGATACTGAATGCCCCGGCGATATAGTCATTCCCTTCAAGTAATCTGTTTGCATAGGCAAATCCCTTATCGATGATCCCTTGTCCCTGGGCCTTGATACCCTGCTGCTGCTCCTGGCTGGCGCTGTAGTTTTCCGTTGTGAAGATTCGGGTAAATCCCTGGCCATGTAGAGTGTTCACCGCATAGTTCATCACCTCAAGAACGCGCAACTCCTCATCAAGATTATCCGGCAACAACCTGTACTGCGGGTAGGCTCGTGCCAGCCACCAGGCAATGGACTGAAAATCGGTCAAGGCGCTCCCGTCACTACGCACCAGGGTAGGGATGGTGCCCTTGGGGTTGATCCGCAGATAGTCCGGCTTGAAATTATCGCCGGCCAGCAGGTTGACCAGGTGAGCCTCGAACACTAGGCCACACTCCTCCAGCAGAATGTGGATACCGGTGCTGCAAGAGCCCGGCGTCATGTAAAACCTCATATTCACCTGTTCCATTCCTCCGCCGAGTTGTCTTCGTCGCCCGCCTTCATCGATTGAGGCAAAACGAATGCAAGCGGTGTGCCGATTGGGTAACTAGTTGATTTCACATACACTTATAGTCTGTATTTCAGAAAATGTTGGTTTTGGGACAGGATTGACGGCGACAACGCAACAAGCGAAGGCCCACGGGTTATAATGGGCCATCAGATGAAACAAGCGCTTAGCAGCAGCCCATGACGCCATGAAAGAACCAACAGTAAACATTGGTCTGATCAATCCCAAAAACCCGTCAAACGTCGGCGCCGTGATGCGTGCTTCCGGCTGCTTTGGTGTGGATGCCGTTTTTTATACGGGGCAGCGTTACCCCCGTGCAGTCAAATTTCAGACCGACACCAAAGATGCCAGACAAACGATACCTTTAACGGGTGTGGAGTGTCTGTTGGAAGGCGTGGCCAAAGGGACCAAAATCGTATGCATTGAACTCGTTGAAGGCGCAACAGCCTTGCCCGAGTACACGCACCCAGAGCAGGCCTTCTATATTTTCGGCCCAGAAGACGGCACCATCAGCCAGGAGGTCGTCGACAGGGCTGATGCGGTGGTTTATATACCCACGCGGGGTTGCTTGAACCTGGCGGCGACGGTCAACGTCGTACTGTATGACAGGCTGGCAAAAACTAATCTCGTTATTGCCCATAATGACTTAATACGGCAAAGCCGGGACACCAATAACCTGGTCAAGGTGAAGAGCCCTGCTGCAGGGCTTAAGTCACCGTGATGCCCCCTCCCCCCCCCGGGGAGGACCTCCCGGGGCATCCTCCTCCGTGCGGCCTGGCCTGTTTCACGCTCCGTCCCTGAGCGGAGGATGACTCGCCCGTAGCCAACACTGCTCGGCATCCGCGGCGACCAGGGCAACGATCCCCCGATCAAGTCCCCCCTCATCGGCCTGTTTCTGCAGGATCCCGACGATACGATCGCGGGGCATCGCTTTTCGATACGGGCGATCCTGGGCCAATGCCTGAAACACATCGGCAACGGCAATGATGCGTGCCTCCTTACCCAGCACCTCTGCCCTGGCATGAAACGGATAGCCGTTACCGGCAGGCATCTCGTGGTGATAGGCCGCCCATAGGGCGATATCCTCCAGCCCCTTGATTCGGCGCAGGATCTGGTAGGACTCGAAACTGTGCCGCAGCATGACGGAACGCTCCTGCTCATCCAGTTCCGCCGGTTTCTCGAGGATCTCATCGGGCACTTTCAGCTTGCCCAGGTCATGCAATAATCCAGCAACCTCGAGCTTTTCACAACGCTCCGTTGGTAGTCCCATCTTTTCACCCAGATAGCGTGCAAGGCTGGCCACCCCGTCTGAGTGCTCTACGGTGAAGTGGCTCTTGGCATCGACGATGTGTGCAAACACCCTGGCCAGTTGTTTGAGTTCGGTAAAACTGATGGGTTGAGGCTGATGTTCGCGTTCCATGTCGAACAGAAAGTGCTCCAGGTGCGGCGTCTCCAGGGTAAGCCAGAAGGACTCGGCGGATGAGGCGTTCATAAACGCCTCGACCGCCTGTGGGGCGAACAAGGTGTGGCGCAACGCGGCGATCCGCCGCCGGATATCGTGACGCGCCATCAGCAGATCCTTGCTGTAATGGGGAGTGACGAGTGCATCGACCCGATCGACCAGGAAGATCACGCTGGCAAACAGGGCATCCTGTTCAGCCACGCCCATATCCTTGAGCGTTTCCCAGCGGGTATGGTGGTAGCGAATGGCCGGTGCCAGGGAGGCGAGTGGCGGGAAATGTTGCAGCAAGTCAAAACCGATCAGAGAGTGCTCTTCGGCTTTGTCCCACTCCAGCTCCTCCACCAGATGCCGGTGCACGCGGCTGGAGGAGACACCGCAATCGTGCAGCAAAGCCGCGTGAAACAGTTTGTCCCGGGCTTCGTCATCAAGCGACAGGGTCCGGGCGCACTCCAGCGCCATAAAGCCGACCCGCTTGCCATGGCCGACTTCATCTACCCCCACCAGGTCCAGGGCATCGGTGAGGGCATAGATGGCCTGGCGCAGATCAATCGTCAAATCCATCGGCTTCCTCAATGCAGTGCTGACAGAAAAAACTATAGCCTACGGCTCTGCACCATACCTTTTCCGTCAAGGAGAGCGTGCCCCCCAAATGGTAACTGCTTGCCCCACCTGGCAATACTCTGACCGCAAAGGTGAAGAGAGAAGTGCCGGGTAGCCAGGGCGCGTGGAGCATGGCGCTTTCGGCAAGCGGCGCTGTGGTGTTGAGGTTCGGGCCCCCGGAGCGGGGCAACCTGGCCTACCCGGAACTTGCATAGGGAGGGAGTAGTGACCCTAAATGAAAAAAATCCGGGCGAAAAAAATCCGCGCCAGAGAACAATTAACGCTGAAGAGCGAAAATTGCTCACTGGCCCGGATGATTGACGACAGAACCCACTCTAGATGTAGAGGACCGCTGTCGCCGAAGGCTTACTTCGTACTTGAATCTTCTGTCTTTTCCTCATCAGCGGAGGCACTCTCTTCCGCTGTGGTATCTTCAGATTTTTCCACAGCAGGAGCGTCGCCTTCTCCCTTGATGGAGATGTCCGCCTTATCCTTTACTGCCTGGATATAATCACCGATTTGACGCTGCTTGAGCATCTGCTCCAGGCGCCCTTTGATCTCTTCGAAAGCGGGCGGTTCTGACTGACGGCTGTCTTCCAGTTTAATGACGTGCCACCCGAACTGGGTCCTCACCGGCTCCTTGGAGTGGCTGCCTTTCTCCAGCTGAGCGAGCGCCTGGGAAAAAGGCGGAACCATCTGCTGCGGATTGAACCAGCCAAGATCGCCGCCATTTTGGGCGCTTGAGTCGGTGGAGTGTTCCCGGGCCAGCTGAGCGAAGTCTGCCCCCTGGTTAAGCTGCTCAATCAGCTTTCTGGCTTGCTCCTCTTCCGCCACCAGAATGTGGCTGGCCTTATACTCGGGAGCCACCATACGGTCCTTCAGATTGTCGTACTCTGCGCGAAGCGCCTCATCGGTAATCGGGGCGTCCTCCATGGCCTTGCGCACCGCTGCGGAAACCAGGACACGGGTACGCAGCTGCTCGAGCTCCTTGAGAACCTCAGGATCCTTGTCCAGGTTCTGGCGAAGCGCATCCTGATAGATCACCGTCTGGGTGATGAGCTCGTCCAAAAGGGCTTCCTGATTCTGCACTTGGGATGGATCGGGGCGAGCGCCGCCATATTCCTTGAGATCGACTGAGGTAATAGGCTCGCCATTAACTGTTGCAACAACCTCGCCCTGTGATACTTTGGTATCACTTGCTTTGTCAGCTGACTCATTACATCCCACCGTGCTAAGGGACAGTCCGAGCACAAGCGCAAGGAAAAGAGGAGTTCTGTGGTTAGGTAGTAAATCCATATTGGTATCTTCGCTCCTGATGATTGAGTTGATTTTCAGACGCTGTCGCCTTGAGACTCTTGGCTTGATGCCGCCCAGCATGTGTAAACCCGGACATCGTACACCATCCATAAGGTGCCAACACCTGATGGGAAAGTATATCTCTGCGATGATAGTTCATTACGTCTTGACTTTTAAAGCCCAGGGGAAGGGATAGAGCTTGCTTTTGTGAACTGCAGCGGTGTCCGTTCAGTGAATAGTGCGTTACATCAAATATCCAATTAAACGAATATTCACCCATGGAAGGAGATACCTGTCTGGAGACGCCATTTCGTGACCACGGGAACACCCTCGGGAGGTTTTTTTCGTGATACCTGTTGGCGACCCTCAACCATGCAACTCCAAATCGCGTCTTTTTTATCGACAGCAATGCGAAATTCTATATCACTCCCCCCAGGGACAATGAGCGAACGGCCCCTTTGCGCAAAATCACGCCCTTTCAGCATGCCTTGGTGCGAAGGCTGAGGTCGGTTAGATTATTGTTATCGTTAAGCGTTATATCGGGAAATGACAGGACCCGAACATAGCCAGCCGCGGTGTTTCATTAAGGTACAAAAAAGCCGCCCCCTGAATGGAGGCGGCGGAGTCCTTACCAGAATTTTTTTAACCACGTCTTTTTCACGCCAGCCTTGTGGAAGGTCTTGACGTACTGCTTGTCTACCTTGTTGATGTGGTCGAACAGCCAATCCTTGAGAAACATCAGCAGCTCCATGCCGACCTTGTCATCACCGGCACGGAACTGAGATTGGAACTGCAGAACATGGGCGACGATCTTGTCGTGAATCACCTTGTGCTCATCATACCCTTCATAGTGGAACACGCGCATCAGCGTCTCTTCCACGGCAAAGTGGACCTTGGTGTAATCCACCAATTTATCCAGCACATCGCCAATCAGATCGCGATTGGATTTACTGGCCATAGCGACATACAGCTCATTCATGAATTCGATAAGGCATTTGTGCTGCTCATCAATTTCCTGAATATCAACACTATAGGTCTCATCCCACGTTACCATTGACATTAGCTCCCCCCCTTTTTTTATATAACCACATTAAGTGTAGTTGTTTTTTTTCTTATTTCCTGTTTTATCACATGTGACCGGACATCCCCCCTCAGCTTATCGCCCCCGACAAGCGGACTATCTGGCCAAGATTCCTAGCCAGTACTCCAACCGCGCGGACGTTTCATCCCGGAGATCTTGCACGCCTGCTGCACATAACCGTAGGGGAAGAGCTGAAACAGGTAATTACGAGCCTCTTTCCCGTAGCCCATTTCGTCTGCCAGAAACTTGATGGTAAAGCGGGCATCGGCCGCGACCTGATGAGCATCGTAATAATCGCGCATGAACTTCAACACCCGCCAATGCTCATCGAAGAGTCGTAGCCCTTCGCCAGTGGCCAGCTGCTCGGCAACGCTTTCGTTCCAGTCATCCGGGTTGATGAGATATCCCTCGGCATCGGTTTCTACCCGTCGGTCTGTGATTGCGATATTCATTAGATACCTCCAGTGCAACGATGGATGTTCATTAAGCCTCTGCGCCCATCAGCTGGCGACAGAGACAGTTATCCGCGCCCTGTGCACACTCCTCGCCATTCTTATGGCAGGGTACCGGGCTGTGGCTGTGGTGCCTCGCGAGGTTGTAGATGCGAATCAGATCCTGCTCGCTGACGTCGATGAATGAGTCCATCTGTGATAAGGCGTAGACAAGATCGCTGTGGGCAATCACCACCTCCTCCCTGGCCGCAGGTTCAGTCTCAGCACGCGGCCGGACAAAGGCCAGCGGGTAGCGTCGCCATTGAAACGGCAGGTTAATCAGCACCGCGACCGCCAGCAGCACCAGCACATTTGCCAGTACCGGGGCGAGCAAAAAGCCGTAACCGAGCTGCTGCACGGTCTCGCCACCGAGCACCGCCACCAGTGCAGTGGCCCCCCCGGGGGGGTGCAGACAATGCAAGTAATACATGGCGAGGATGGCCAGCCCGACAGCCCCCGCCCCAGCAACAAAGGGATCGGCGATCTGCTGTGCGCAGGTGACTCCAATGAAGGCAGAGATCATGTTACCGCCGAGCACCGGCCACGGCTGGGAGAGCGCACCATGAGGCACGGCAAAGACCAGAACCGCTGAGGCGCCCATGGAGGCGATGACCATGGCCGCGCCCTGCTGATCCAGCACTGAGCTGCTGATCCACAGCACGGCCAGGATGCCGAGAAAACCACCGACAGCCGAGATCCCTTTCTCCCCGTGGCTAGCGTGGTTAAGGCTGGCCCGCCACAGTCTCTCGACGATAGAACCGATCCCGCTCATTGCGCCACCGCCACCCAGACCCATGCTTGTTGTCTCATGTTGTCCCTCCGATTATTCACGTACTCCCTAACCTAGGGTCTTGATATCTATTTGACAAACGATATTATTTTGTTGTTTATATCGAATATCCCGATAGATAAGTGAAATTCAATGGATACAGAATTCGCCCGAACCTTTCTTGCGGTGGTCGCCGCCGGTAACTTTGTCGGTGCCGCCGAACGATTGCATATCACCCAATCGACCGTCAGCGCCCGCATCCAGGCGCTGGAGCGCCAGCTTGGGGTCGTGTTGCTGCGCCGCGGTCGCGGTGGGGCACTGCTGACCCCGGCCGGACAACGCTTTTTGCGCCACGCAAAAAGCCTCGTGCGCACGATTGAGCAGGCGCGCCACGACGTGGGATTGCCTGCGGGCTACAGTGGGAGTCTCAGCTTGCGTGCCCGCATTGCCCTGTGGGACGGTTTCCTGCCTCCGTGGAGCGCCTGGATGCGACAGGCGTTGCCGGATGTCTCCCTGCGGCTGGAGATTGGCTTTGAGGAGGACATCATGCAGGGACTGATCCAAGGCACCATCGACATCGGCCTGATGTACACCCCGGAGAACAGGCCGGGGCTGGGTATCGAGTACCTGTTCGACGAGACCCTGCTGCTGGTCACTACCGAGGCTGACCAGGCCTGGCAGAATGAGCGCTATGTGCACATCGACTGGGGCCCGGAGTTCGAAGGCCAGTTCACCACCCATTTCCCCGATGTCGAGCCGCCTGCACTGATTGCCAATGTGGGCTGGCTGGCGATTCAGCAAATACTGCACACTGGCGGTGCGGGCTACTTTCCCCAGCGCCTGACGCGCCAGCTGATCGCCGAAGGGCGAGTGTGGCGCGTCGAAGAGGGTCCGGTATTCTCATTGCCGGTCTATCTGGTTTACCCTCAGGATCGACGAGATGAAACCATGCAGAAAGCATTGCAGGGGCTACGCACACTGGCAGAACAGGAGCGCGGGAGATGACCATGACTCTCCACGGCACAAACGAAGTATAAAGAGATTTCTTCGGTCAGTGCGTCAACATGTAGCGCGATCCTTCCTGCAAATTTTCCCTGGTGCTCGGCACCATTCCCACAGCGACTCACTGCAACACGGCCAGGTGTCCCTGCTCAACGATGGAGAGTGCCTTGAGGACGATCTTGCCGCGTGAGATATGGTGCTTATCCATCAACTCCTCGCGTTTGCCGGAACGGGGTTCCGTGGTAATGCCCGCACGATAGACCTGAGCCAAGCGGCCGATCTGCGCACTGACAGCATCACCAAGGCCACCAGCCATATTGTGGTCCTCGACCACCAGCAGGTGACCGGTTTCCCGCGCCGCCTGCTCGAGCGTAGCCACATCCAGCGGGTTGACCGAATAGGCATCGATCACACGACTCCTGATTCCTCGCTTGAGTAAATCCCGGTGCGCCGCCAGCGCCTCGTGCACGGTGATACCGCAAGCAACGATAGTCAGGGCATCGTGCAGGGCGCAGGTGAGGGTTTTGCTTCCCCCCACAGGAAAGGCCTCGTCGTTCCCATAGATCACCGGGGTCTTAGCACGGGTCGTGCGCAGATAGACAATTCCCGGGGTCAGCATCGCCTGCTCGGTGAGCCGCGCGGCGCTGACTGCATCGCTTGGATAGAGGATGGTGGTGCCCTCCACAGCGCGGAACATTGCCAGGTCCTCCAGCCCCATCTGCGAGGGGCCATCCTCACCAATCGAGACGCCGGCATGGCTACCGCACAGGACGAGGTGCGGCGGCCGGGTGTGGCTGGCCATACGAATGAAATCGTAGGCGCGACTGAGGAAGGCCGCGAAGCTTGCAGCAACGGGTATCTTGCCGCTGACCCCGAGACCGAGGGCAGTACCGACCATGTTTTGCTCGGCGATATTCGCATCGAAAAAGCGCTCAGGGTAGCTCGCCTTGAATAGCTCCGTGTAGGTCGAATTCTTTACGTCACCGTCGAGCACTACCAGCTCCGGCAACACATCACCAAGGGCCTGTAGCGCCTGGCCGAAGGCGTGACGGGTAGCCACCTCATCACCGAGCCGGTAATCGACGGTGATCGGATGAAACTCTCCGACAGGCGAGCGATATGCGGAAGGCACCCTGCGCGCCTCGACCGTCAGGTATATTCTGTTCAAGGGAATTTCTTCCAGTGCTGCATCGCGCTCGCCATTACTCAACGGCTTGCCGTGATGACCTTCTTTTCCCTCAAGGAATGAGACCCCCTTGCCCTTCACGGTACGGGCGAGGATCACGGTCGGTCCGCTCTCACG
>JBFFNE010000054.1:0-19593 GCA_041563315.1 Thiohalomonadaceae bacterium | reverse complement strand
GCTGCTTTCCAGTACGAGACCATCGATACCGGTCTGACTGACAACACCAACTTCATGTATGTGACCGGTTCCTACGCTATGGGCGCCAACACCTTCTCTGCTTCCTACGGCAACGTAGACAATGGCACACAGACCGATGGCTACATGGCCGTTGGCATGAAGCACGCCTTCAGCAAGAGCACCTCTGTTCACGTTGCTTACCGTGTAAGCGACGACGACAGCGCTGCTGATGCTGATGTTAACGCCGTGGGCGCTGGCCTGCGCGTGAAGTTCTAATCGATTCTTTCGAATCCTTTAGCACGTAAAGAACGGGGCCTTCGGGCCCCGTTTTTTTTTCGCCGGATTGACCCAATACCTGTAGGAGCGGCTTCCAGCCGCGATGTGCAGCTGGAGAGATGATGTCGCGGCTGGAAGCCGCTCCTACAATCTCACCGGGCATGGTAAACTACCCAACTTTTCCTGAAGTCAAAATATACGGCCTCGATGAGCACACATTCCCCCGTCCGCATTCGCGAGATCCCCTACAACTACACCTCCTTTTCCGATCGCGAGATCGTGATCCGCTTTCTCGGCGAGGCGCAGTGGCAGCGCCTCGACGTGCTGCGCGGCGAGCGCGTTACCGGACGTTCGGCGCGGATGCTGTTCGAGGTGCTGGGGGACATGTGGGTCATTACCCGCAACCCCTTCATCCAGGACGACCTCATCGAGAACCACAAGCGCTGGGACTCGCTGGCCCATGCGCTGCACCACCGGCTGGACCAGATCGTCGCCCGCGCCGAAGGCAACGAGGAGGCCATTGCACTGGCCGATGCCACGCGCAAGGCGGTAAGCGAGTTCGAGCAGTGGCTGCCACAGGTGCGCGAACGGCGTCAGCAGGTAGAGCGGCGCCTGGCGAAGGTCACCCGCCGTGACAACATCCAGTTCGACGGGCTGGCGCGCGTCTCGCACGTGACCGACGCCTCCGACTGGCGTGTGGAATACCCCTTCGTCGTGCTCACCCCTGATACCGAGGCGGAGGTTGCCGAGGTGGTACGCGCCTGCATCGCGTTGGGGCTGACCCTTATCCCGCGCGGCGGCGGCACCGGCTATACCGGCGGCGCGGTACCACTGCATGCGGATACTGCGGTGATCAACACCGAAAAGCTGGAGATGATGGGCGAGGTGACCCCGCGCCAGCTTCCCGGCGTGGAGCGCGAGGTGACGACGTTGTTCGTCGGCGCCGGAGTGGTCACCCGCCGCGTCTCGGAAAAAGCCGAGGCGGCGGACCATGTCTTTGCCGTCGATCCTACCTCGCAAGATGCCTCCTGCATCGGCGGCAACATCGCGATGAACGCCGGCGGCAAGAAGGCGGTGATGTGGGGCACGACCCTGGATAACCTGGTCTCCTGGCGCATGGTGATGCCGGACGGTAACTGGCTGGAGGTGGAGCGGCTCAACCACAACCTCGGTAAGATCCACGAGGTGGCGCTGGCCGAGTTTCGCGTCAGCCGTTACGGCGCCGACGGCAAGACCCTGCAAGGCGAGCCGGAGACCCTCCGTATCCCGGGCGAACATTTGCGCAAGCGTGGCCTGGGCAAGGACGTGACCAACAAGTTCCTGGGTGGCCTGCCGGGGGTGCAGAAGGAGGGGTGCGACGGCATCATCACCTCCGCGGTTTTCGTGCTGCACCGTATGCCTCGCCACACCCGTACTGTGTGCATGGAGTTTTTCGGCGCCGACCTGCGCCGCTCGGTGCCGGCCATCGTCGAGACCAAGGACTACCTCGATGCCCTGCCCGATGTGATGCTGGCGGGGCTCGAGCACCTGGATGACCGCTACATCAAGGCGGTCAACTACAGCACCAAGGCGCCGCGCCCGGACCTGCCGAAGATGGTGCTGATCGCCGATATCGTCGGCGAGGATGAGGATCGGGTGGCCGAGGCCGCCTCCACCGTAGTGCGCATGGCCAATGCCCGCGAGGCGGAGGGGTTCATCGCCGTCAGCCCCGAGGCGCGTCACCGTTTCTGGGCCGACCGGGCGCGTACTGCTGCCATCGCCGCCCACACCAACGCCTTTAAGATCAACGAGGATGTGGTGATCCCGCTGGAGCGCCTGGCCGACTACAGTGAAGGGATCGAACGCATCAACATCGAGCAGTCGATTAGCAACAAGCTGTCTATCATCGACGCGGTGGTTGACTACCTTCAAGGGGCGATGCCTGAGCGGCCGCGCGATCCCGACTACGAGGAGAGTGCGGAGAACACCGCCATCGTCGAGGGCAAGCGCACCGCCGCACTGGCGCATCTGGAGAGGGTGCGCCAGCGCTGGCAGTCCTTCCTCGATGGACTCGACAGTCCGGCGAAGAACCATGCAACGGCGCTCGGCGCCGAGCTGTGTGAGCGGCTGCGTCCCGGCGACACCCTGTTCAGTCTATTTCAGCGCCAGGAGCTGCGCGTCTCCTATCGCTGCGAGGTGGAGCGGGCGCTCAAGGAGATTTACAGCGGCGGCGAACTGGAAGGCGTGCGTGAGAAGCTCGATGACATTCATGCAGCGATGCGCACCAAGCGCCTGTTCGTCGCCACCCACATGCACGCCGGCGATGGCAACGTGCACACCAACATCCCGGTGCACTCCAACGACTACGAGATGCTGCACGAGGCCGAGCGGGTGGTCGAGCGCATCATGGCGTTGGCCGAGTCCCTCGGCGGGGTGATCTCCGGCGAGCACGGCATTGGCCTCACCAAGATGCAGTTCCTCGCCCCCGAGGTGGTCGAGGCCTTTACCGCCTACAAGCAGAAGGTGGATCCGGAGCAGCGCTTCAACCGCGGCAAACTGCTGGCCGGTTCCGGGCTGGACAACGCCTACACCCCGTCGCTGAGGCTGCTGCAGCAGGAGGCGCTGATCCTCGAGGCGAGCGAACTCGGCGAGCTCAACGCCATGGTCAAGGACTGCCTACGCTGCGGCAAGTGCAAGCCGGTCTGCACCACCCATGTGCCGCGCGCCAACCTCCTCTATTCGCCGCGCAACAAGATCCTCGCCACTGGCCTGATGATCGAGGCGTTCCTCTACGAGGAACAGACCCGCCGCGGCATCTCGGTGCGTCATTTCGACGAGATGAACGACGTGGCCGATCACTGCACCGTCTGCCACCGTTGTGAAAAACCGTGTCCGGTGGATATCGACTTCGGTGATGTTTCGGTGCGTATGCGCAACATCCTGCGTGCCCGGGGACAGAAGCGTAGCAACGTCGGCACCCGCGTCTCCATGGCGTTTCTCAATGTCACCGATCCGTCGACCATCAAGCTGATGCGCAAGAGCCTGATCGAGTGGGGCTATGCCGGCCAGCGCCTGGCACATCATGTGGCCAAACGTCTTGGTCTGCTTGGCAGCAGCAAGAAGCGGCCCAAGGGCACCACCGGCAAGATGCCGGTGAAGGAGCAGGTGATCAATTTCATGAAGCGGCCGATGCCCAGCGGCCTGCCGAGCCAGACCACCCGCGCCATGCTCGGCCTGGAGGACAACAAGGTGGTGCCGATCCTGCGTGATCCGGCCCGCAGCAATGAAGAGTCCGAGGCGGTGTTCTACTTCCCCGGTTGCGGCTCCGAGCGGCTATTCAGCCAGGTGGGACTGGCGACCCTGGCGATGCTCTATGAAACCGGTGCGCAAACGGTGTTACCGCCAGGCTATCTCTGCTGCGGTTATCCCCAGAGCTCCGGTGGGGACGACGTTAAAGGCAAGCGCATCTCCACCGATAACCAGGTGTTGTTCCACCGCGTGGCCAACACCCTGAATTACCTCGATATCAAGACGGTGATCGTCTCCTGTGGCACCTGCATGGATCAGCTGCTCAAGTACCAGTTCGAGGCGATCTTCCCCGGCTGCCGGCTGCTCGATATCCACGAGTACCTGATGGAGAAAGGGGTGAAGACCGAAGGGGTGGAGGGTAAACATTATCTCTACCACGACCCATGCCACACGCCGATGAAACAGCACAACCCGGTCAAGGTCGCCGCCACCCTGATGGGGCAAGAGGTGCGCCTTTCTGATCGCTGTTGCGGCGAGGCCGGCACCTTTGCTATCTCCCGGCCTGATATCGCCACCCAGGTCCGCTTCCGCAAGGAGGAGGAGCTGCGCAGCGGTATCGCCGGCTACACCGGCGATCAAAGGACCAAGGGTGAGGTGAAGATTCTTACCTCCTGTCCGGCCTGCCACCAGGGGCTCTCGCGCTACACCGAGGCGACCGGTATGGAGAGCGACTACATCGTCGTCGAGCTGGCCAACCGCCAACTGGGCGATCAGTGGCAACAGCGCTTTATCGAAAAGGTGAAGCAGGGTGGCATCGAGCGGGTGTTGTTGTAGCCGTAGGACACATTGCGAAGCTATGTGGTGGGTAGCCGGGGGGCGTGACGTATTGCGCTCCCGCTAGGCTGTGGCGTTGTATTGGCAGATTGTCGTCAAACAGTCTCTTCTGGGCTAGGATGATTAGCATAACAACCCAGAGGAGTCTGCCCATGAACAAACGTATATTGTCCCTTCTCGCTGCTACCTCCATCGGTATGATGAGCTTCGGCACAGCCCAGGCGGAGGACCCGCCGATTGTCCCCATCAAGCGTCTGAGCATGGAGATGGCGCTGCAGATCGCCCAGGGGGCCATCGAGCAGTGTCGCAAGGAGGGGGTGCAGATAGCGGTGACTGTAGTGGATCGCGGCGGGCATGCCCAGGCGGTACTGCGTGATGTACTGGCCATGGATCTCACCCTGACCATCTCGAAGCAAAAGGCCTATACCGCCATGTCCTTCAACAGCCCCACCTCGGAACTGGAAAAGCGTTTCACAACGCCTTTTTCCGTCGGCAAGATTGATGGCCTGGTGATGAGTGCCGGCGGCCTGCCGATCAATGCGGGTGGCACCATCCTCGGCGGGGTCGGGGTGAGCGGTGCTCCCTCAGGCGTGACCGACGAGAAATGTGCCAGGGCGGGTATCGATGCGGTCCTTGCCGATCTGGAAATGGCCGACTAGCGGATAAGGGAGAATATCGATGTTTCTGAAGAATAAGGAAAACGGCGAAATGCTTGAGGTGCTGGATTTGGAAGGGTTGTTCGATCCGAATATTTCTTTCATTAAGGGACGCTATCACGCCGGGGAAGAGATGCCAGACCCGATGGAGTTCCATAAGTCTACGCTGCAGTTTCCATCGGGCGAGGAGCTGCCTCGGTGCTGGATGGACCCGCACTATCGGGATTGAACCGCAACGCAAACACTAAAACGCCGCCCTTTTCAGGCGGCGTTTTAGTGTCGGATTGAAGCTTTACACGTCCTGGATTTTTTAAAGCGTGGTTACACCGGACTCGCTGCCCACCAGTACCACGTCGGCCGGGCGCATGGCGAACAGGCCGTTGGTGACGACACCGGTGATGTTGTTAAGCTTCTGCTCCAGTTCCACCGGGTTCATGATTTGCAAATTATGCACATCGAGAATCACATTGCCGTTGTCGGTGACGAAGCCTTCGCGGTAAACCGGCTCACCTCCCAGCTTAACCAGTTCGCGGGCCACGTAGCTGCGCGCCATGGGGATTACCTCGACCGGCAGCGGGAAGGCGCCCAGCACATCGACCACCTTGGTGCTATCGACAATGCAGACGAACTTTTTCGCCACCGCTGCGACGATCTTCTCACGGGTCAAGGCGCCACCGCCTCCCTTTACCAGGTGGGCGTAGCGGTTGGTTTCATCAGCACCATCGACATAGACCGAGATCTCGGAAACGCTGTTCAGGTCGTAAACCGGAATGCCATGACTTTTGAGCCGCTCGGCGCTGGCCTCGGAGCTGGCAACCGTGCCCTCAATCTTGCCTTTCATCTCCGCCAGGTAGTCAATAAAGAAGTTGGCGGTGGAGCCGGTGCCGATGCCGATGATGCTGTCTGGTATCACATATTCGAGTGCGGCGCGGGCAACGGCTGCTTTCATTTCATCCTGGGTCATAGCCATGGAGCGGTTATCCTCTTGTCTTTATGGTAGCAATACACGCCATTTTACCAGTTTGGCGGGGATTTGCGCGATAAGAGGGAAGTGAATGTTAGCCCCCCCTCTATTATTAAGCCGGGCGCAGCCAACGGGGTGCTCTCGTAATTACCGGATTTTGGCTGGTGCGGCATACTACTGCTAGCCTGAGTTGTCATCCCTGGGACGGCCCGAGATGCCGCTCTTGCATAAAGTTGCTATGAACGGGGCGGTGATATCCCTGATTTGCGGTTGTAACTTTCTGTCTACCTGCTTATGTTATGCGGATGTTAAGCGACTACATCAAACGTATCCTCACCGCCCGGGTTTATGACGTGGCTATCGAAACGCCATTGGAGTCTGCCAGGGGCCTTTCTTCGCGGCTCGGTAACCGGGTTCTGCTCAAGCGAGAGGACCTGCAGCCGGTCTTCTCGTTCAAGCTGCGCGGTGCCTACAACTGCATGGCCAACCTCAGCACTGTTGAGCGTGAGCGCGGCGTGATCGCCGCCTCGGCGGGCAACCATGCCCAGGGTGTGGCACTGGCGGCGAACCGCCTCGGGATCGATGCATTGATCGTGATGCCGATGACCACGCCGGAGATCAAGGTGCAATCGGTAGCCAGCCTTGGGGCTCGCATTACCCTGCACGGTAACACTTACAATGATGCGGCCGAGCACTCCAAACTGTTGGCCGAAGAACAGGGGCGCACCTTTGTTCACCCCTATGACGACCCGGCGGTGATCGCCGGTCAGGGGACCGTGGCGGTGGAGATCCTGCGCCAATATAGCGGCCCAATCGATGCGGTCTTTGTTCCGGTCGGCGGTGGCGGCCTCATCGCCGGGGTCGCCGCTTATATCAAATACCTCTATCCCGAGATCAAGGTGATCGGCGTCGAGCCCGAGGATGCTCCCTGCATGTACGAGGCGCTCAAGGCCGGTGAGCGGGTAGTGCTGGATCAGGTTGGGATCTTTGCTGATGGGGTCGCCGTGCGCCAGGTGGGTGAGGAGCCATTTCGCATTGCTCGCCAGTATGTCGACGAGGTGCTACTGGTCACCACCGACGAGATCTGTGCCGCCATCAAGGACATCTTCGAGGATACCCGTTCGATCACCGAGCCGGCCGGTGCGCTGGCCGTTGCCGGCCTGAAAAAATACGTCGAGCGTGAAGCGTGTGAAAACAAAACCTTCATTGCCATCGATAGCGGGGCGAACATCAATTTCGACCGCCTGCGCCATGTGGCCGAGCGGGCTGAACTGGGTGAGCGCCGTGAGGCTCTTCTTGCAGTGACCATTCCCGAACGTCCGGGCAGCTTTCTCAAGTTTTGTGAAACCCTCGGTCAGCATGCCATCACCGAGTTCAATTACCGTTACGCAGACGACAATGATGCCCATGTCTTCGTTGGTGTGCAGATGGCCCGAGGGCAAAAAGAGAAAGGTGAGCTGGTGGCGCTGCTTGCCGCTCGTGAATACCCGCTGCTGGACATGAGCGACAACGAAATGGCCAAGCTGCATATGCGCTATATGGTTGGCGGCAGAGCCAACGTGGCCAATGAGCGGCTGATTCGCTTCGAATTTCCCGAACGTCCCGGCGCATTGTTGCGCTTTCTCAGCCATATCGGACAGCACTGGAATATCAGCCTGTTTCACTACCGCAACCACGGTGCGGCCTATGGTCGAGTGTTGTGTGGTATTCAGGTACCCCATAGCGAGAACGAGGCGTTTGCTGATTTTATTGAACAAGTCGGCTATCCCTATTGGGATGAGAGTGAGAATCCGGTGTATCCGTTATTTTTGCGGTGAAGCTGTGTCGCTGACGCGATGGTGTGGAGCGAATTCGGGGATATGACCCCTGCACGGCGAGGTAGTTTTGTTTCGGCAAAAGTACCTAAAACCATCTCCCGAAGGCTTGCCGCTACCGTGGTGCCCTGTGCTTCGCGTCGTTTCAGGCCGTTCGCGCAACTCGTGAGGCGATATGGCTGCCTCGCTCAAACATGGTGTCACTTCTCCCTGAAATGACTGCGATGCTCGGGCTGCACCTAACGGGAAGAAAACCGCTCCGTTTGGCCTTTTGAGTTGTGCCCCTTCATTCCAGCCCCAAAACAGTCTCCCACGCCTCCTCACTTACCGGCATCACAGATAGCCGACTTCCTTTTTTTAGGAGAGGTAAGCCAGGCAATACTTCGGCCTGTTTCTTCAGCTCCTGCAGGCTGATGGTGCGCTTGAGCCGCCGCACGAACTTTACATCGACCATGAATCAGCGCGGATTATCCGGTGCGCTTTTGGGATCGTAGTGATTCGATTCCGGGCCGAAGGCGGTGGGGTCCGGATAGGCTTTAGATGAATTTCCTGGCCTGATAGTTGCGGACCCCATTTCAGGGCTCAGTCTGTTGTGGTCTTTGTTCCAGGAGATCGATACCGAAGACTGCCGGTTCCGATTTTATTAGCCAATAAGCCATGGTCGTATCCATTTTGTGATTTTGGTCAAAGAAAAACCACTCTGGGTGTGTGTAAATAGTCTTCCGCAAAAGCGTAAGGCCATTAATACCCGCCATCAACCGGTTTGCAGGTATTCGAGGTTGAGGGTAGAGAGTCGATGGAGGAGTCACAATAAAATGAAAAAGAAACCGGATTTGCTCGCGTTACTGGTTGTGGTGATTGGGGTGGGAGTACTGTTCACGGAGTTGGCTTCCGGCTTTCTCGACACCGAGCAGCCGCCGGAGCAGACCCGCACGAGCTATTATCGTCAGTAAGTATTTTTGTCTCAGCAAGCAAAAAAAACCGCCGTTGGCGGTTTTTTTGTTTGCTGCAGCCTTATTGCCGGTTCCCTGTGAGTAACAACGATGACTCGGTAACGACCCCATGTAGAGGCACATCCCATGGCTTATAGGGGAGATGCTCGACTTGCTGAAAGGCATAGGCGGTTCCCAGCAGGTGGGGTTTTCGCCAGTGTCGGCGCCGTGCAAGATAAGCCAGGGTTCTGTCGTAGTAGCCGCCACCCATGCCCAGGCGGTTGCCATTTGCGTCGAAGGCAACCAGCGGGGTAAGCAGCAGGTCGAGGGTCCAGACGGGACGTATCCCGGCCCAGTTGATGGCAGGCTCAGGGATGCCGAAGCGGTTCAGCACCAGGTCGCTGTCGTGGCGATAGGGGGCGAACCAGAGTCGGTTATGGTATAGCGGGCTGAGTACCGGCAGATAGCACTGCTTGCCCATCGCCCAGGCACGCTGGATAAGCGGGCTCAGGTCCATCTCCCCGTCATTGGGCAGGTAAAAGGCGATGTGTTGGCTGCGAAGAAACAGGGGCTGGCGGCCCAGGCGGCGAGCCAGCGCCAGCGACGCCTTCTCCCGCTGTTGGGGCGATAGGGCGCGGCGCTGTTGCCGCATTTCGCGACGAAGCGCATTTCGTTGTTGTTGCGTAAACATGGGTGTTAATTTACCACGAAGGGGGGGGAAGTATTAGCGTTCCTGTGGGCGCTGCCTGAATGTTTGCTGGCAGGAAGTGGGTGTCTGTCATGCAAGAGGGGTGTAAGGAAAGAGGATACCCCCCACCTGTGCCGCCGACGCTTTCGTTCTTGAACCAGAGGTTCAAGTGGGGACGGCTACCGCCGCATCAGGCTTTCCGCGGAACGGACATGCACACAGCAGCGGTGTTTGACCCCTGGGTAGAAATTAGGCTCAAGAAAATACCCAGCGTACAGAGCGGGCACCGTAGGAGATACCCTATAAACAGTCTACAACGTTAGCTGCCGATCTTCCTGTTCCAGCGCTAATTCTATCTTATCCTGTATCAGGCGCAGGCGCACCTCAATATCTCGCGAGCTGCCATGATTGCCGCTTTGCCCCTGCAGCAACTCGTGGACCACGTTGAGTGCGGCCATTACCACGATGCGTTCGGTACCGACGATCTTGCCGCGGCTGCGGATCTCACGCATTTTGTTATCAAGCATCCGGGCAGACTCCAGCAAGCCCTCCCGCTCCTCCAGCGGGCACGCGACTGTGTACTCCTTGTCCAGCAGGCGTATCTGTTCCTGACGAATCTCGTCGCTCATGATTCCTGCTCCATCGCGCGAAGGCGCGAGATGATGGCCTCGACCCGGCTTCGCGCCAGATCTGTTTTTTCGATCAAACGGGCCCGCTCTGCAATCAGGGCAGACTGGCTTTCGCGCAGCGAGCGGTTCTCGCCCTTCAGCGAACTGAGCCGCTGGAGCAGTTCGTCCACACGGCGCTCGAGGTGTTTGAGCTCCATTTCGTCCATCTTCGTTGTTTTTCTTCAGTTTCAGTCGGTGTTGCGCCATCGCTCTTCCGAATGGCATTGTTTCCCGGCCACTATAGAGCGGTGGAGAAAACCGGTCAATCTCGCCTTACTTGGGAGAGGTGCGGCACAGGTGCTAGCATTGCAGTTAAGAGCATCAATGCAATGACATGTGGGGAACGGATGGTATGAGCAACGAAACCGATATGATCACCAGGGTCGATTCTGCGCTGGGCCTGGTAGAGACCGAGATGGATGCCGAGGAGTGCCACGGCACGCTCACCGGGCTGTTTTGCGCCAAGGGAAAGTTAACCGTGGAGGAGTGGCTGGCGTACATTGCTCATACCCTCGACCCTGCCGACCTGCTTGCCAGGGAGGCAATTGAAACGTTTCGGGCGCTGTATGAGCAAACCCGCAAAGGGCTTAATGACGCGGTGCTGGATTTTCACCCGCTGCTGCTGGGAGACGAGGCCCCGGTTGAAGAGCGTATTGAATCACTGGGGGAGTGGGTGCAGGGGTTTTTGCTCGGTCTCAGTGCCGGCGGCGTGAGCGAACTGGAGAAGATGCCGGGTGATAGTGGGGAGATCCTGCGGGATCTGGTGGAGATCGCCCGGGCAGGCAGCTATGAGCTGGATGGGGATGAGGAGGATGAAGGCTCGTTTAACGAGCTGCTGGAGTATGTTCGCACGGGGGTACTGCTGGTCAATGAGGATATGCATCCGACCAAGGCGCCTCCACGCACCGATGTGACGGTGCACTGAGTCTGTACTAGAGCACCGGCTGGTTTGCAATAAAAGGCGTTTGGGTGGCGGCCTCCCATCGCGGTTAATCATGGCGCATCAGGCGCGTTGCGGAAAGATACCGCTCCCACAGGATTGCTGGGATGACCTTCAGGCCTGTTGAGGTGTGAGCAAGAGGACAGACAATTTTCTTTCCGAAACTCTGGCATAATCAACGTATGAACAAGACTGAATTTGCCCGGCGTCGTAAACGCCTGATGCAGGCCATGGGCCGTGACAGCATCGCCATCCTGCCAAGCTCCCCGGTGCGCCAACGCAACCGGGATGTGGACTACGCCTATCGCCCGGACAGCGATTTTTTCTATGTTACCGGTTTTCCTGAGGAGGAGTCGGTGGCAGTGCTGGTTCCGGGGCGTCCCCATGGCGAGTTTATTCTCTTCTGCCGCGAGCGTGATCCGGAGATGGAGACCTGGCACGGTCGCCGTGCCGGGCTGGAAGGGGCAATAGAGCACTACGGGGCCGATGACGCCTTTCCCATCGGCGATATCGACGAGATTCTGCCCGGCCTGCTGGAGAATCGCGAGCGGGTCAATTACGCCATGGGCTGTAATCCGGATTTCGACCGCCAGGTAATGGAGTGGATTAACCTGCTGCGCAAAAAATCCCGGGCGGGGATACACACCCCGGGCGAGTTCATTGCGCTGGATCATCAGCTGCACGATATGCGTCTGTACAAGAGTGCGGCGGAGGTCAAGGTTATGCGTCAGGCGGCGCAACTCTCCGCCAAGGCGCATGTGCGCGCCATGCAAGTGTGCAAGCCGGGGATGATGGAGTACCAGATCGAGGCGGAGCTGCGGCACGAATTCATGCACGGCGGCGCCCGCTCACAGGCCTATCCGGCGATCGTCGGTGGCGGCGCCAATGGCTGCATCCTTCATTACACCGAGAACGACGCGCCGCTCAGGGATGGCGATTTGCTGCTCATCGACGCCGGTTGTGAGCTCGAATGCTACGCCTCGGACATCACTCGCACCTTCCCGGTCAATGGCACCTTCAGTAAGGAGCAGCGCGCACTCTATGAGCTGGTGCTGGAAGCCAATTACGCCGCCATCGAACAGGTGCGTCCGGGCAACCACTGGAATCACCCTCACCAGGCGGCGCTCAAGGTGCTGACCCGGGGACTGGTGAGTCTGGGGCTGCTCAAGGGGAGTGTCCCGGCCCTCATTAAGGAGGAGGCCTATCGTAAATTTTTCATGCACCGTACCGGGCACTGGCTGGGGATGGATGTGCACGATGTGGGGGATTACAAGGTCGGCGAAGCCTGGCGTGTGCTGGAGCCTGGCATGGTGCTGACCATCGAACCCGGGCTGTATGTGGCGGAAGGGACGAAAGGGGTGGCCAAAAAATGGTGGAACATCGGCATTCGTATCGAGGATGATGTGCTGGTGACGCGTGACGGGCATGAGGTGTTGAGTCGCGATGTGCCAAAGGAGCCGAATGAGATTGAGGCGATCATGGCGGGGGCGGAGATAAGGAAAAAAAGGGCATGAGCAGTGATTTCGACCTGTTGATTGTTGGGGGCGGCATGGTGGGGGCCAGTCTGGCCCATGCGCTAAAACACTCCGGCCTCCGCGTCGGTTTGATTGAGGCGGTGCCATTGAACGATGGGAGCCAGCCGAGTTATGACGCCCGTGCTATTGCCCTCTCCTGGGGATCGCGACGAATTTTCGAGGGCATGGGGATCTGGGAGGCAATGGTGCAGGAGGGGGTAACCCCTATCCGTGCCATCAGGGTCTCTGACCGTGGGCACTTTGGGGCTGCCCGGATGGAGGCCGCCGAGGAGGGTGTCGAGGCGCTGGGTTATGTCGCCGAGGCGGCGGTGATAGGTCGTGCCCTGGCTCCGGGGCTGGGCGAGTTGCCCAATACGGCGCTGTTCTGTCCGGCGAGATTGACCGACATCGCCATTGACGAGACATCTGCCCGGGTCACCATCGAGCATGAGGGCACCAGGCGCGAGCTGACAGCCCGCCTGGTGGTGGCCGCCGATGGGGGGCGCTCTACGGTGCGCGAGCGTCTCGGCACCCGCACCTTCAGTCTCGGCTACGGTCAGACGGCGGTGATCGCCAGCGTCGTCAGTGATCGCCCGCACGACAATGTCGCCTACGAGCGCTTTACCGAAAGCGGGCCATTGGCGTTGCTGCCCAATACCGCGCCAGCATGGATGGCCGGAGCGGAAGCCGGCGAACGGCGCTGGTCCCTGGTCTGGACCGTGCACGATAACGAGGTGGATGAGCACCTGGCGCTGGGTGATGCGGCGTTTATTGAGCGCCTGCAAACACGTCTTGGCCGCCGTGCGGGCCGAATGCTTTCGGTTTCACCGCGTAGCGCTTATCCACTCGGGTTGAAGTTCGTGCGCGATCACGTGCGCCCGCGCCTGGCTTTCATCGGTAACGCCGCGCATTTGATCCATCCGGTCGGCGGTCAGGGGTTTAACCTGGGGTTACGTGATGTGGCGGTGCTGGCCGAGGTGCTGGCCGATGCGGCACACCACGGGGCCGACCCGGGCAGCATGGAGAGCTTGCGTGGTTATGCTGGGTGGCGTCGCTCAGATTACCTGCGGGTGATGGGCTTTACCGATGGCCTGGCCCGCACCTTTTCCAACGATTTTACACCGCTGGTGGTGGCACGAAATCTCGGCATGGTAGCGATGGATCTCCTGCCACCTGCTCGACGGTTGTTTACTCGCCAGGCAATGGGTGTCAACGGCCGACAATCGCGTCTGGCACTGGGCCTGCCGCTGGCTTAACGAATGGGAACAAGGGAGAGAGCAATGGATTTCGATATCCTGATTGTCGGCGGTGGCATGGTTGGCGCCACCCTTGCCTGTACGTTGGGTGACACGGCGCTTCGCATTGGCGTCATCGAGAACGCCGAGGCACCGGTGGCGTGGCCGGAAGAGGAGTTCGATATCCGCGTCAGCGCGATAACCCGCGCCACCGAGAAGGTTTTCGCCGGAATTGGTGCCTGGAAGGGGATGGTGCGACGCCGCGTCACGCCCTATCGTCAGATGCATGTTTGGGATGCCACCGGCGTCGGCTCGATCGACTTCAATACGGCCGATATCGGCGAGCCCAACCTGGGACATATCATTGAAAACCGTGTAATTCTTGCCGCTTTGCTCGAGCGCATGGCAGAGTTCGACAACGTCGAACTGATATGCCCCGCCCAGGTGGCAACCCTTGAGCGCTATGCCGATAGCGCCGTGCTGACGCTGCAGGATGACCGCCAGTTGCAGACGCGTCTGGTGGTGGGTGCGGATGGTGCCAACTCCTGGGTACGTGAGCAGGCAGGTATCACCACCACCGGCTGGTCCTATGAGCAGACCGCTGTGGTGGCAACGATCAAAACCTCGAAACATCATCAGGATGCCTGCTGGCAGCGCTTTATGCCGAGTGGCCCATTGGCGTTCCTGCCCCTCCCCCAAGGGTTGAGCTCCATCGTCTGGTCCACCACCCCACCGCGTGCTGCCGAACTGGTGGCAATGCCAGAGAGCCAGTTCCTCGATGAATTGCAGCAGGCTTTCGGCGACCGACTTGGCCGAATGGAGACGACCGGTCCGCGCGGAGCTTTCCCGCTGCTGCTGCGACATGCCAATCGCTATAGTGCCGAGCGACTGGCACTGGTGGGTAATGCCGCTCATGCGATTCATCCCCTCGCCGGGCAGGGGCTTAATCTCGGTGTCTCCGACGCCGCTGCCCTGGCAGAGGTGCTGTTGCAGGCGCATGCCAAAAAGCAGGATATCGGTGAGCTGGCTGTATTGCGTCGTTATGAACGCTGGCGCAAGGCCGACAACGTCGCCGTGATGGCGGCCATGGATGGGTTCAAACGCCTGTTCAGCAACGATAATCGTGTGCTTAAGGTGCTGCGCAATGCAGGCCTTGCCCTTGCTGATCGCAGTGGCCCCGCCAAGCACATGATGATTCGCCGCGCCATGGGGCTCAGTGGTGACCTGCCCCGGCTCTCACGCGGCCTGCCCTTATAGAAGACACGGCTGCAGAGTGCTCTAGTGAACCTGTCTCCAACGGATAGGGCGAGGACTGTGAGACTGGGTTCGCTGCCACTATTGTATTGAATACCTCTCCCTAGCACGCTTCTATCTTCGTTTACTGTACCTCTGGCAGGTTATGCCCGCCGTGATACGGCAGTGCCAGTTGCGCCTTGCAATTTCGTGTCGCCGTCTATAATGAATCCCACAGGGATGAATGCTTCAAGATTAATTTTCTTCCAATAAATCGCTGAACCGATATTTCATATGCACACATTGTCACACATGGAGTGTTGTCTTGAATAAGCGCGCAGCCCCCCGATTTCCGGTGACCCTCGATATCGCGGTGACCTTTCCAGGTAATGTTATTCGTCTCTGTACTCTTCGTGATTACTGCGCCACCGGCATGTACCTGCTCTACGCTGACGATGAGAGCCCGGCAGCCCAGTTAGCCAGGGATGACCTTGTCCGTATCGAATTCAGCAATCCCATGTTGCTCCAGGCGACACGTCACCGCCTCGCTGGCAAGGTTGCACGAGTGATCGGCAACGGCGTCGGAATTGCTTTTTCCGAACAGTATCCGGAGGCTATCGCTGACCTGTCGCAGTTGGCTGAAAGCCAGTCAGTCTCCGGTCGTCAGGTAAACCATCAAGGGGCCCCGTCCGATGGGCGTGGGAACGGACTGATAAGTCGATGTCGGGAGATGACAGAGGAACACCTGCAAGAGGTGCTGCCGAGCTTTTTTACCGAGGTCAATGAGTCGCTCCAGGCGTCAGGCATGAAGACGAAAGAGGGTGACCGGCAGTCGGCCTTTTACAGCGCGGACAATCAACTGCGCCAGGGGAAGGCGGCGATCGCCACCCACTTTGTCGAGTTGATCAACGAGCAGTACGAAATTCTTTTCACCCCCGGATACCGCGGCAGGTTTGACCAGAAACCTGCTGAGCAGGGTGAGTTGTCTTTACTCGACTCCAAAGAACTTGATCATTGGCTGGCAGTGCGCGCCATGGCCTCCAAGCTTGAGCAGGAACTGAGCGACGTACTTGAGTCTCTTGAAATCCGTTTTGAGGCGATTTCGGCCAACCCCATTACCCTTGAGAACAATCCCGTAGGACCTCTAGTTATTGTCTCGGCGTTTCGTGCGGCACTGGAGGAGCTGAGTCTCGATGACGTGGCTGTGGCGGTGATCTTTTCAACGATGGGGGAACGGCTCCACAGCAGCCTGAAAAAGCACTACGAAGAGCTCAATGAGATGCTGATTGCCGCGGGTATCGTTCCGCTCATTGAGCGACGGCTCGAGGTCGTCAAAAGGCCGGAGACGGCAGCCCCTACGGGCTCTTCCAGCACACCGTGCAGGGACAGGTTCGAGGCTGATTCTCAATCGTATGGAGGGGCAGGGGTGAGCCGGGGCTCTCAACCTTATCCTGCTGCGGACCTTGCTGTCGTTGCGGCTCAACCTGATCAAACCAGCGCTGTTTGTGATGTGCCTTTGGCCGTGCAGGCCTTTGATCGCATAAGCTCCCATAGCGATTCGCAAGCCGGATCGGCCCCTGCGCAGGCTGCAACGCCGGAACTTACCCCGATGAACTATGCCCGCCCCGTTAACGTCGCAACCACCGACAAGGGGGAAATCGCTAGCGGAGCCGCTGTAGTTGGAACGCAACCGGCAGTGACTGACGGTGGGGTTTCGTTCTACGGGGTACAGCAATTGATGCGCCTGCAGCAAGAGATCACATCGCGCAGCGCGAACAGTGCGGCACACCCCGCAGGTGTTTTCTCCGGCAATGAGGTTATGCAGGCACTCGGTCAGCTACTGACGTTACCACCGGTGGATCGTGATACGGTGGAATCTGTCGGCCACGCGCCCTATTTGCAGCAGAAAATTGCCGAACTGACCGGCGATGAAGGGAAGATTCTCAGTGACGCCGATAACGAAACCGTCGCCTACGTCGGTGGCATGTTCAGTTCCATCCTGCAGGACAGGCATGTAGCGTCAGATGCTAAGCCCTGGTTTACCAAGCTCGAGGTGCCACTGCTCATGGCCGGCCTACTTGACAGGAGTCTGCTGGAGGATGACGGACACCCGGCCAGGCAGCTGCTTAATCGGCTGGAGAGTGTCGGTGACAGCGTGCGGGGCGATGAGTCTGAGTATGCCAACGCGGTACGGGCGCGCATTGAGGAGATTCTTGACGCGATACCTGCCAGGGTGGAAAACGATCCGAATGTCTTCGTTGATGCCATCAGTGAGGTTATGAGCGTAGAGGATCAGCTTAAGGAGAAGTACGAGAGGAATATTGCCCAGCTGATTCAGCCATGCAAAAAAGAAAGCGAGCTGAATCGTGCACGTCATGCGATCCTCGATGCACTCAACGATCGCCTCGGCCAGCGCGAGGTACCCCAGGTTGTGCTCGATCTCCTCGATGCGGGCTGGAAAAATTTGTTGTTGCGTACCTGGCTGAAGAGCGGTGGCGAGAGCGACGTCTACATACGCTACCTGAATGTTATCGATCATTTAAACGCGCGCCTGATGCAGGCTTCGCCCTATTCCAGCAACGCGGTCATGCCTGACAAGACGTTGTTGGACTGGATTGAGCGCATGCTCTCCGTAGTCTCTGACGACGAGGAAAAAAACAGCCGCTTGCTTGGCACTATCGCCGGACACCTTTCAGGGGCATCGGCGGATACCATTGAGACCCGCTACGTGCCCGTACTGGTATCGAAGAAACTGCGAACGAATAACCGCCAGCAACCGAGAAAGCCGGCTAGTGTTCCGGCAGGTGTCTGGCAGTTCATTCTGCTGGATGCCGGAGAGTTGCAGGCGGGTGATACGTTCGGTTATACCGACGAGGAGAAAGGGGAGCTTCAGGCGAAACTGGTGTGGCGCGATGCGGATGAAGCGCGCTATGTGTTTGCCGACAATACCGGCAACAAATTGCTGGAACTTGATCTTGGCGAGGTAGCACGCCTTCTCTACAACAAGCTATTGTCGCGCCTGGATCAAAAAGCCATGTCGGTTACCGAGCGTGCTACCTTCCAGTTTTTGTCGAGTTTACACAATAAGCTGGCCCATCAGGCCAGGCATGATGATTTGACCGGATTGATTAACCGCAAAGCATTCGAGCGGGAGCTGGAGGAGGCGGTCGTCAACGCCAAGAGTGGTAATACCTCGCATGTACTCTGTTACCTTGATCTTGATCGTTTTAACATCATAAACAGCACCTGTGGTCATGCCGAAGGTGATGTGTTACTGGGTAAAGTCACCAGAGTGTTACAGGATAAATTAAAGGACGAGGCGTTAATTGGCCGCCTCGGTGGTGACGAGTTCGGTATCCTTTTTCGCAACTGTAGCCGTAGCAGGGGGCTGCAACTGGCAACCGAAGTGCATGATGCCATTCGCGATATCCATTTTCGTTGTGAAAATAACGAGTTCAAAATTACTGCCAGTATTGGCCTGGTCGAGATCAATGAGCTGAGCGAGAGTTGCAGTCGTCTGCTGAGTGCTGTCGATGCAGCAGCTTTTACCGCCAAGGACATGGGGCGTGACAACATTCAGATCCATAATGTGGAAAATAAACGAATCTCCAGTCGCCGCACGATCCTCGATTGGGTCGGTCGGATTAGCGTACTGTTCGAGAAGAACCTGATCCAGCTGCGCTGCCAGAAGATTCAGCCCACCCGCAAAAGCATGAACAGCCTGCCACACTATGAAGTGTTGTTGGATGTGCAGGACGAGGAGGGAAACAAGGTCCCGCTGGAAGAGTTTATCGTTGCGGCTGAACGCTATAATCGCATCAACGATATTGATACCTGGGTCGTTGATTATGTCCTTGACTGGATGGAGGAGCGCAAAGACAAACTCCATCGGATCAGATCTCTCTCTATTAATCTTTCGGGAAGTTCTGTCGGCAATCGCAGGTTCATGGAGCATGTGGAAAGCAAGTTGAACAAGCCGGGCTTCCCTGCGAACAAGGTCTGTTTCGAGGTGACCGAGACCGTCGCCATTAATAATCTGGAAGTTGCCGCGCGATTTATGAAAAAGCTCAAGCAGACCGGTTGTCAGTTCTCGCTCGATGATTTTGGTAGCGGATCAGCGTCGTATTCTTATCTTAAGTCGCTGCCTATCGATTACCTCAAGATTGACGGCTCCTTCGTCAAGGACATCGGTAGTAGCACCTATGACTATGCCGTGGTCAAATCGATTAATGAAATCGGCCATGCCATGGGCAAGGAGACGGTGGCTGAATATGTCGAAAACGAATTCACCCATCAGACTTTGAAACAGATCGGCATTGATTACGTTCAAGGCTTCGGGATTGAAAAACCGATCGCGCTCTACAAGCTCTTCGGCTAATGAGTGACAAGTAACAAGCGACAAGAATGAATAGTTTGTTTGATAGGCGACTTGCGACTTGCGACTTGCGACTTGCGACTTGCGACTTGCGTCGGTATAGTTCGCGCTCAACCATGGACCCTGTGGGAGAGTGTGGCGCCGTGCGAGCGGGAAGGCCACCGCCGAAGGCGCAACCCGCCCGGAATCGCTCAGGCAAAAGGACCACCGGGACCGGTTGACTCTGGAGAGCGGTT
>JBFFNE010000053.1:0-19600 GCA_041563315.1 Thiohalomonadaceae bacterium | reverse complement strand
GAGCGGACTTTGTTGAGCCTGCATGGCTCCAACACCATCGGAGCGGAACTCGGGCCGGCCTTGATCAAGGCTTGGTTGGAGCAGCGGCATTATACCGCGATCACGCAGAAACAAACTGCTGCCGAGGAGATGGTGATTAATGCCGTTTCGGATAACGGCGAAAAGGTGAAGGTCATCATCCAGGCCCACGGTTCCAGTACCTCCTTCAAGGGCCTTGCCTCCGGCGAAGCGGATATCGGTATGTCCTCCCGTCCGATTAAGGACAAGGAGGTGGCCGAACTGGCCTCACTGGGGCGCATGACCTCTACCGGAAGCGAGTTTGTTCTCGGTCTCGACGGAATTGCCGTGATCGTGCACCCGGAAAATCCGTTGACACAGCTCAGTAAGGAGACACTGCGGCAGATCTTCGCCGGTGAGGTGAAGGACTGGAGCGAGGTCGGCGCACCCCCCGGCCCGATCCATGTCTATGCACGTGATAATAAATCCGGTACTTACGATACCTTCAAGTCCCTGGTATTCGCGAAGAAAGCGCTGTTGGTGCCGGATGCCAAGCGCTTTGAGTCCAACGCCAACCTTTCTGATGCGGTTTCTGTTGATCGTAATGGCATCGGATTTGTCGGCCTCCCCTATATTCGCCAGTCGAAGGCTCTGGCCGTGATGGATGGCGGGCAGTCGGCGATTCTGCCGGATGACTTCACCGTTGCGACCGAGGATTATGCCCTGGCGCGACGCCTCTTTCTCTATCTACCCGAGAAGACAACTCATCCTGTGGCTCGGGAATTTATCGAGTTTTCCCTTTCTCGCAAGGGACAACTGGTGGTAGCCGAAACGGGTTTTATCTCTCAAGAGATCATCGTTGGCACTGCCATCACTGCTGGTAGGATACACTCCGAATATCTGGCGGTGACCAATGGGGCCAAACGTCTATCGCTCAATTTCCGTTTCCACCGTGGTTCGGCCATGCTGGATAACAAGGCTCACCGTGATGTCCGGCGCCTGGTTGATTTCATCAGGCAGGAGCAGGCTAAAGAACTCATTCTGGTCGGTTTTTCTGACCAGCATGAGGCGATTCCGATGCATAGCCTGGCCCTCTCAGTCCAGCGCGCTGATCAGGTGGCGGATATTCTGATTAGTCACGGGATATCCCCGCAGAAAGTCAGGGGCTTTGGCCCGGCGGTGACCATCGCCTCCAATGACACGGCTCAGGAGCGGGAGAAGAACCGCCGTGTGGAGGTGTGGGTCCACTGACTGGGGATGGGATCGTTGCGGGTTTACCTGAGTCGGCATCCACGGTGTAAACTACCCATATGTGTGTCGCATGACTGAGAGAGAGACTATGCCCGAATATCGTTCCCGCACCTCCACCGCCGGCCGTAACATGGCCGGTGCCCGTTCCCTGTGGCGCGCCACCGGCATGAAGGATGAGGATTTCACCAAGCCGATCATTGCTGTGGCCAACTCCTTTACCCAGTTCGTGCCCGGCCATGTGCATCTCAAGGACATGGGCCAGCTGGTAGCGCGTGAGATCGAGAAGGTCGGCGGCGTGGCTAAAGAGTTCAACACGATCGCCATCGATGACGGTATCGCCATGGGCCACGATGGCATGCTCTATTCGCTGCCCTCGCGGGAGATCATCGCCGACTCGGTGGAGTATATGGTCAACGCCCACTGCGCCGATGCTCTGGTCTGCATCTCTAACTGCGACAAGATCACCCCCGGTATGCTCAACGCCGCGATGCGCCTGAATATCCCGGTGGTCTTCGTCTCCGGCGGGCCGATGGAGGCGGGCAAGGCGGTGCTCCATGAGCAGGAGGTCCACCTCGACCTGGTCGATGCCATGGTGGCGGCGGCCGACCCCAACGAGAGCGATGAGGAGGTCGATATCCTCGAGCGTTCCGCCTGCCCCACCTGCGGCTCCTGCTCCGGCATGTTTACCGCCAACTCCATGAACTGCCTGACCGAGGCACTAGGCCTCTCGCTGCCCGGCAATGGCTCGCTGGTGGCGACCCATGCCGACCGCGAGGGCCTGTTCCTTGAGGCCGGACGCATCGTTGTGGCCCTGGCTCGCCGTTATTACGAGCAGGATGATGCCTCGGCGTTGCCGCGTTCCATCGCCACCAAGGCGGCGTTTGAAAATGCCATGAACCTGGATATTGCCATGGGGGGCTCCACCAACACCATCCTGCACTTGTTGGCGGCAGCGCAGGAGGGCGGGGTCGACTTCACCATGGCCGACATTGATCGTCTCTCGCGCAAGGTGCCACACCTATGTAAGGTGGCTCCCTCAACCCAGCAGTACCACATGGAGGATGTGCACCGTGCCGGCGGCGTGATGGCTATCCTTGGTGAGTTGGAGCGCGCCGGGCTGATTAACCGTGACGTGCCCACGGTACATTCACCGAACATCGGCGAGGCCATCGAACTGTGGGATGTTTGCCGCACCGATGATGCCAAACGTCACGAGTTCTATCGCGCTGCCCCCGGCGGGGTGCCGACAACCGTCGCCTTCAGCCAGTCCAAGCGTTATCCCGCTCTCGATCTGGATCGCGAGGGCGGCTGCATCCGTGATGCGGCGCATGCTTTTTCTACCGAGGGTGGCCTGGCGGTGCTCTATGGCAATATCGCTGAAGAGGGTTGTGTCGTAAAAACTGCCGGGGTGGATGCCTCGATTCTCAAGTTCGCTGGTCCAGCTCGGATCTTCCAAAGCCAGGATGCGGCGGTGCACGCCATTCTCAACGATCAGATTCGGGAAGGGGATGTGCTGATTATCCGCTACGAAGGGCCACGCGGTGGACCCGGTATGCAGGAGATGCTCTACCCGACCTCCTACCTCAAGTCCAAGGGGCTGGGCAAGGCGTGCGCCCTGCTCACCGACGGGCGCTTTTCCGGTGGTACCTCCGGGCTTTCCATCGGTCACGTCTCCCCCGAGGCGGCCGAAGGGGGAGCCATCGGTCTGGTGGAAGAGGGCGACACCATCGAGATCGATATCCCCAATCGCACGATTTGTGTGGCGCTCAGCGATGAGGTGTTGGCCGAGCGGCGCGCCACCATGGAACTGAAGGGGCCAGGCGCCTGGAAACCGGGTAAGCGCGAGCGCAAGGTCTCCAATGCGCTGAAGGCCTACGCCGCGATGACCACCTCCGCCTCGCGTGGTGCGGTGCGGGATGTGAGTCAATTAGATAAGTGAATGT
Organism: Thiohalomonadaceae bacterium; assembly: GCA_041563315.1. Taxonomy (GTDB): domain Bacteria; phylum Pseudomonadota; class Gammaproteobacteria; order Thiohalomonadales; family Thiohalomonadaceae; genus JBFEYJ01. The sequence continues at coordinate 16,409 of JBFFNE010000053.1, read as the reverse complement.
AGGAGCGGCTTCCAGCCGCGATGATGCGGTGCTCGACCCAATCACGGTACGATGCCGCTCCTACCGGATAACTAAAAGGGCATCAGGTCGCTTGCTGTCATACGTATGTAATATTCCTTGTCTCTAATGGCACCTGTGTGACTAAGGGATGACCGAATCATGACAGGCAAAAAGATATTACTGGTCGAGGATGAGGCGGCGATCCGCGAGATGACGGCGATGGCGTTGGAGCGGGCTGGCTTTGCCGTGATCGAAGCGGAGGATGCGCAGCAGGCTGAGCGCGCCTTGAGCGATGGTTTGCCGGATCTGATCCTGCTTGACTGGATGCTTCCCGGCACCAGTGGAATTGAGCTGGCGCGTCGTTTTCGCCGTGATGAATACACCTATGGGGTGCCGATTATTATGCTTACTGCCCGTTCCGAGGAAGATGACCGGATACGCGGTCTGGACAGCGGTGCCGATGACTATGTCACCAAGCCGTTCTCTCCACGGGAGCTTATTGCGCGAATCAAAGCGGTGATCCGCCGCGCCAGCCCTGAGCCGGATAAGGGGGTGCTGGATATCAAGGGATTGGTCCTGGATACCCACAGCCATCGGGTAAGCGCCAACGGTAAAGTGTTGGAGATGGGGCCGACGGAATTTCGCCTGCTGCAGTTCTTTATGGCCCACCCTGAGCGTGTCTACAGTCGGTCGCAGCTACTGGATATGGTTTGGAGTCGTGGCAGTTTCGTCGAGGAGCGAACCGTGGATGTGCACATTCGTCGCTTGCGCAAGGCGCTGGAGAGTGACGGCTTCGATGGTTTTATTCAAACTGTACGTGGGGCCGGCTATCGCTTCTCAGCTCAGGTCTAATTAAGGAACTCGCTTGTTCAATCCCTGGTCAGCGGAGTTGCGGCGGCTTTTTTTGCTGCTGACAGCAGCCTTTCTTGTCGGTCTCCCTCTGGGTTATTCGGGAGCATTCATGCTGGTGGTGCTTGGGCATTACCTTGCCTTGCACTTGCGCAATCTCTATCGCCTCTACCGGTGGCTACAGGATGGCCATCGTTTCCAGCCACCCGAGGCCAGCGGGATCTGGGGCGAGGTGTTCCATCTGCTTTACCGTCAACAGCTGCGAAACCGCCAGCGCAAGCGTCGCCTCACTGGCCTGATCAAGCGTTTTCAGGAGGCTACGGCGGCGATGCCTGATGCCACGGTGATCCTTGATGTGGATGGCACCATCGAGTGGTTCAATGGCGCTGCCCAGCAACTACTTGGCTTTCAGGCGGGAAAGGATGTGGGGCAGCGTATTATCAACCTGATCCGTCATCCGGAATTTACTCGTTTTCTCGTCAAGGGGACTGGCAGCGAACCCTTGCGCATGAGTGCCCCGCAGGATGGACGCGTGATGCTCAGCGTCCGGGTGGTCCCTTACGGCAAAGAACAGCGGCTGTTGATCGCCCGCGATGTTAGCCAGCAGCTGCGACTGGAGCAGATGCGGCGTGATTTTGTCGCCAATGTCTCCCATGAGTTGCGCACACCGTTGACGGTGATCAGTGGTTATATCGAGACCTTGCTGGAGGAGAAGAAGGATTATCCAAAACATCTGTGCCGCTCATTGCAGCAGATGGAGCAGCAGACATTTCGCATGCAGCACATCGTTGAGGACCTGCTGCTGCTTTCACGCCTGGAGACCGACGGTAGCCGTCCACCACATGAGCCTGTCGCCGTCCCCGCCATGTTAATGAGTCTGCAGGAGGGGATGCAGCCACTGGTTGAACAAAAAAAGCAGCGGCTGGTGCTGGAATGCGATAGCTCGTTGCAGATCTATGGAGCAGAGAAAGAGCTCTATAGCGCTTTCAGTAACCTGCTTACCAATGCTGTACGTTATACCCCCGAAGAGGGCGAGATAGTGGTGCGCTGGTATCGCGACGAGTCGGGAGTGCACTTCGAGGTCAGTGACACCGGTGAAGGTATCGCACCCCAGCATATTCCACGTCTGACCGAGCGCTTTTACAGGGTCGATGTGGGTCGCTCGCGCGATGTCGGCGGCACCGGTCTGGGATTGGCCATCGTCAAGCATGTGATCAACCGCCATGGCGGCACGTTACGTATCCGCAGCACGCTCAATAAGGGAAGTACTTTCAGTTGCGATTTCCCTGACTCCCGTATCGTAACGGATGGGGTGAAGTGAATGGTCCAATCTCCCCACCCGAAAAGCGATCTCACCGCAAAGACGCAAAGTCCGCAAAGGAACATCTAGTCAGTGAGGGATGGTGCCACCTGCGTGCGGATACCAAAGCTTGAACAGTCGCAGGTCATACTAGTGCCTTGTGATTCCCTGACAACACATAATCACCGGCCATGGTTACCGGAACAGGAGCGGAATGATTTACTGCAAACACCTTATGCACTTTGCGTCTTTGCGGTTAGCTTTTAGGGGTGAGTAAATACGTTCAACGTTCCAGGTTCCAGGGCCGGGCTTCAGCACGACATCGCGTCGTTAACCGCCGCTGTCGGATTGAAGTCCGAACTGCAGCCACTGCTTCAGCTAGTGATGCCTGCGCTGCAATGACGTTCTCCCCGTACAGATTGCCGGGCCATCGACCTCAAGCCTTCTCAGGATCACCTAAACTTCACCCAGCGTTCACAAAGTTGTCATCTTTCTCCCGCATAGTAGCCACTATCGACAACGTGAATAAAACAGGAGTGTTCCTCGATGAAAGCTGTAAAAACTCTTCTTGCCGGTGTGATTGGCGCTTCCCTGATGGCCGGCCAAGCTCTGGCGGCGGCGAAGGTTGATGCCGATTTGCCGGAATACACCCGTGCCAGCGGCGTCTCCGGTAATATCTCCAGTGTCGGTTCTGATACCCTGGCCAACCTGATGACCCTGTGGGCCGAGGAGTTCAAGCGCCTCTATCCCAACGTTAACATCCAGATCCAGGCCGCCGGTTCTTCTACCGCACCGCCTGCACTGACTGAAGGCACTTCCAATCTCGGCCCGATGAGCCGCAAGATGAAAGACAAGGAACTGGAGGCCTTTGAAAAAAAATATGGTTATAAGCCTGTGGCGGTTCCGGTAGCCATCGATGCCCTGGCCGTCTATGTCCACAAGGATAACCCAATTAAGGGTCTGACCATTCCACAGGTCGATGCAATCTTCTCCGCGACCCGCAAGTGCGGTTACAAGGAAGACATTACCTCCTGGGGGCAGCTCGGTCTGGGTGGCGCGCTCGGTGGCAAGACTGTCCAGCTCTATGGCCGTAATTCCGTCTCTGGTACCTATGGCTATTTCAAAAAACACGGCTTGTGCAAGGGTGACTTTAAGAACACCGTGAACGAACAGCCCGGTTCCGCCTCAGTGGTACAGTCCGTATCCAGCTCCATTAATGGCATCGGCTACTCTGGTGTGGGTTACAAGACCTCGGGGGTCCGTGCTGTACCGCTGACCAAGAAAGAGGGGGGCGCCTTCATTCCCGCCGATACCGAGAATGCCTTGAGTGGCAAGTATCCTCTTTCACGCTTCCTCTACGTCTACGTGAACAAGCGTCCGAACGAGCCTTTGGCCCCGCTGGAGCGTGAGTTCATCAAGATGGTAATGTCGAAGGTCGGGCAGGAAGTTGTGGTCAAAGATGGGTATATCCCACTGCCTGCCAAAGTGGCGGAGAAGGAATTGGCTAAACTGCAGTAAGCAGCAGGCTGAAAAAATCGTCTGATGGGTCTGGTTACAGTGACTTTTTGGACGGATTGATCCTTTCCTCGCAGAGGATTTCCTGAAGAAGCAGGGGCACGGTAGTGCCCCTGCTTTTTTCGTTTCTGGGCGACTCAATCCTTACGTTCCACAATGCCTGGACCGAGCTGCCTGGCGGCTATGGCAGGTGCCCTCATCCGGTAATTGTGTTAAGGTGCGCGGCTTAAAAAACGTTTAACGAATTTATGTCCCACGCATATCTTATGAAAACCACGCCACCATAAGAGTGCTCCCGAAAGCGTGAGGTGGACTAGCAGTGTCTGTTCACACCGGGACAGTCTCTTACCGGTAGCAGGGATTTGCGATCGACGCCCACAGCACGCCTCCCCGGGGCGTTATGGTAGACCCCCCTCATCCCGGCTTGCGCCCAGCGCGAAGTCATTGACTATTATGACAGGAAGAAAATGTTAGTTTCTTTGCGTAATACCTGGCTCGGTAATCTTCGCGGCGACCTGCTCGCCGGGATGGTCGTCGCGCTGGCCCTGATCCCCGAGGCGATCGCCTTCTCCGTGATCGCCGGTGTCGACCCCAAGGTGGGGCTCTATGCCTCGTTCTCCATGGCAGTGATCATCGCTTTTACCGGCGGCAGGCCAGGCATGATCTCCGCGGCCACCGGTGCGATGGCGCTGCTGATGGTGACGCTGGTGAAGGAGCACGGCCTGCAGTACCTGCTGGCAGCTACCCTGCTGACCGGTGTGCTGCAGATCCTCGCCGGCTACCTCAAGCTGGGTTCGCTGATGCGCTTTGTCTCCCGCTCGGTGGTCACTGGGTTTGTTAACGCCCTGGCGATCCTGATATTTATGGCGCAGCTGCCGGAGCTTACTGGTGTCACATGGCATGTCTACGCCATGACCGCCGCCGGTCTCGGCATCATCTATCTCTTCCCCTATATCACCAAAGCGGTTCCCTCACCGCTGGTGACCATCGTGGTGCTGAGCGCCATCGCCATGGTGCTGGGTCTCGACATTCGCACCGTCGGTGACATGGGCGACCTGCCTGATACGTTGCCAGTATTCCTCTGGCCAGAAGTGCCGCTGAATTTTGAGACGCTGGCGATTATCCTCCCCTATTCGCTCTCCCTGGCAGTGGTGGGCCTGCTCGAATCGCTGATGACCGCTACCATTGTCGATGACCTGACTGATACCTCCAGCGATAAAAACCGCGAGTGCAAGGGGCAGGGCGTTGCCAATATCGGTACGGGTCTGCTCGGCGGTATGGCAGGCTGCGCGATGATCGGCCAGTCGGTGATCAACATCAAATCGGGCGGTCGCGGACGGCTTTCGACTTTGAGCGCCGGTATCTTCTTGCTGCTGATGGTGGTGTTCCTCGGCGACTGGGTGGGGCAAATCCCGATGGCCGCGCTGGTCGCGGTGATGATCATGGTTTCTATCGGTACCTTCAGCTGGAAATCGCTGACCGACCTGAGGAAGCACCCGCTGAGCACTAACATTGTGATGGTTGCGACGGTAGTGGTCGTGGTCGCCACCCATAATCTCGCCTATGGCGTATTCGTTGGCGTGTTGCTGGCAGCGATGTTCTTCGCCAACAAGGTCGGCCAGTACAAGTTCGTCACTTCCGAGTTCAACGCGGAAGGCTCCACCCGCATCTACCGGGTGGTGGGCCAGGTATTCTTCGCCTCGGCCGATAAATTTGTCGAGTTTTTTGACTTCAAGGAAGCGGTGGATAAGGTGGTCATCGATCTCTGCCAGGCCCACTTCTGGGACATCACTGCAGTGGCCGCACTGGACAAAGCGGTACTCAAGTTTCGCCGCGAGGGCACCGAGGTGGAGGTCATCGGACTTAATGAAGCCAGCGCCACCATCGTTGACAAGTTTGCTGTTCACGACAAGCCAGATGCGGTAGAAAAGCTGATGGGCCACTGAGCAAGGAGAAGAATAATGACCAAGGTAATCGCCTGTATCGACGGCACCGATGCCTCTACCGCGGTATGCGACTATGCTGCATGGGCCAGCCTGCGTATGGATGCCCCGCTGGAGTTTCTGCACGTACTGGAAAAATCCGAGTATCCATCACAGAGCAATCTCAGTGGTAATATCGGACTGGGCAGCCGTGAAGCGCTGCTGGAAGAGCTGGCTGAACTCGATGAGAAGCGCGGTAAGCTCGCGCTGGAGCAGGGGAAACTGATGCTCGAAGCGGCTGAGAGGTTGGCCATCTCCGATGGTGTTGGCAACCCCACCAGTCGCCAGCGCCACGGTAGCCTGGTCGAAACCCTCGCTGAAATGGAGGAGGATATTCGCTTGCTGGTGTTGGGCAAGCATGATGAGCATCTCAGCGAGCATGTGGGCAGCCGGCTGGAAAATGTGGTGCGCACCATGCACCGGCCCACCCTCATTACCACGGCCGAGTTCAGTATGCCGCAGTGTGTGATGCTCGCCTTTGACGGCAGTGCCACCACCCGCAAGGGAGTAGAGATGGTGGCGACCAGTTCGTTGTTTCGTGGCCTGCCTTGTCATCTGGTGATGGTCGGTGCCGATAGCGCCGCCAACCGCGAGCAAATTGCATGGGCGAAGTCGACTCTGGAGAGTGCCGGCTTCGAGGTCCCTGCCAGCATCATCGAGGGCGATGTAGAGCGCACGCTCTGTGACTATCGCGCGGCTCATAATATCGACATGTTGGTCATGGGTGCCTACGGGCACTCAGTGATTCGGCGCTTCCTGGTCGGTAGTACCACAACCAGTGTTATCCGCAATGCCTCGGTGCCGGTGCTGCTGTTACGCTAGTCGAGGAGTACGGCGCTGGTTGCCACAAGGGGGGAAACCAGGGTGGAGCCGTTATTGCTCAGTGGCGAGTCACATAGGGGAGTAGGGCATCGAGGGTGGCTCTGGCACACTCCCTGAACTGCAATTTCACCCCGTGTTCGTCACGGCCGCTGACGGTTGCCGGGATGCGGTAAGTTTTGGTGTGAGAGTCGCTGCGGATACTGAGGACGATCTCCACCTCGCTGTGTTCATTGAGCGCGATGCATCCGGTATCCACACAGATGCTGTTTTCACCGATGAGGGTCTTGGTCGCCCGGATTAGTCCGAGTGGCCCATAGCAGAGCATCAGACTGATGTTTGATTCTCTCGTGTTCTTATCGTGCTGCAGCATCTTTATCTCCAGTTTGCTGGCGGTACGCGGATGCCACCGGTTAAGAAAAAATAGTCCGACTTTGCCCAAGTGCAACCCAGTGTGATGACAGTTAACGCGGGTAGCCCCTCAGAACGCCGCTGGCCACATCACGAATTTTCCAGTACGCCTGATGTCACCTGGCTGGTTTGAACGGGAAAACGTCTGGTTGCCCGTCGGTCAGGGTGGGCATTCTGTTGTGAAATCTCCCCTGGAGTAGGGGGTAGCGTGGCAGCGAAAAGCGGATTGATGCTCCGCTAAGGATAAGAAAACATAATAGGTGAATGGTGATGCTCTCTGTCAGAGGTGGCGTTACCCCTTTGAAACAGGTGCCTCAGCGAACACACGAGCGGAAAGTTGTGCTAAGTGGAGCATCAGAAGTGAAACCAGCTGTTGTGCTTGCGCAGGTGGCGCAGGAATACCCCGCACTCGACCCCGGTCAGCCGTTCCATCGCCTTACCTTGCTCATCGAGTTGCCGTAGCCGCTTTTTTAACCGCAGCCCTTTGGTGGCGAGGGCAATGATGTTGTCCTTGCCCTCGACCGGTAGTTGTAACACATTGCCATCAAAGCTGTCGCGGATATCCTCCAGCATGTCACGAGCACGGATAAAATCGCCGTTCCACAGGTTCATGCTGAGCACACCGCCCTCGGCGAGGCGATCACGGCAGGTGTCGTAGAAACTCATGCCGCAGACCGTTCGTGCAATGCCGTTGCCTAGAAAGGCATCGACAAAAATGACGTCGTACGCACTATACTCATCCATATCCGCGGTGCGCATGAAGTGGCCACCATCGTCGATAATGATGTTTAGGCGCTCATCCTGCGGCAGAAAAAAGTGACGGTGGGCCATCTCGCTGACCGCCTCACGGTATTCCACGGCGTCCACCTGGCAATCAGGATAGTGGTGCAGCAGGAACTTCGCCAGTGATCCACCGCCAAGGCCGATAAGCAGAAAACGTCGGATGTTTGTGCTGAATAACAGCGCACAGGCCATGGCGCGGGTATAGGACAGCTCAAGGTAGATTGGATCGCGCAGCAGCATGCTGCTTTGCTTTGGGTCGGAGCCAAAGTGAAGTGAGCGGGATGTGACATCGTCCACGACCTCGATGTCACCGAGTTCGTCACGGGTCTTGTCGATCATGGTACCGTGGTACTTGTGCATGGCCGTCGGGGTTACTCTATCTCTGGTTGAGAATGGCCACATTTTACTCCGGCATCCAGTCCCCTGTCATGGGCATGGCATAATGGGGGGGCTCGGGGAGTGTGAATGTGCGCGACCTTAAGGGTTACGAGGACCCGCGGCCGCGTAACCGGTCACACTTCGTGACCGTTCTTCTCCTTAATTTTACTCTTCACACTAGGCTAACCATGCAGCTCCGGCGATAATGCACCTGCTATGAGTGGTCCAGACCTACCCTTTTCCCCTGCCGAATGGCGCCGTTATCTGACGATACGACGCAGCCAGCGCGCCAGACATGTTCGCCTGAAAGTGCACCATTCCGGCCAGCTGGAGCTGGTGGTGCCGCTGCGGTTCGATGAGCGGCGCCTGCCGGCTATTCTGGAAGCTCACGAGGCGTGGGTGCAACGAACCCTGCAACGCGTCGGTGTTACGCCGGGGCCGCCACAGGCGATTGCCGCGCCAGATCGAATTCTGTTGCCGGCTATTGGCGGCGAGTGGCGGCTGGAATATCGTGACATCGGGGGAGAGCGATGTTCTTGCCGGGAGTCGGAGGAGGGGATCCTGCAGGTCAGTGGCGGGTTGACCTGGCAGTCGGCGCTGAAGCGTTGGCTGGCGCGCCAGGGCAAGCTGCATCTTACTTCCTGGCTGGACCGGGTGAGCGCTGAGCTCGATTTGTCCTATAGTGGTGTCACCTTGCGTGGGCAAAAGAGCCGCTGGGGCAGCTGCTCGGCCAGGCGCCATATCAACCTCAACTATGGCCTGCTCTTTTTACCGCCGCATTGTGTGCGCTACCTGTTTGTCCATGAACTCTGTCACACCGTGCACCTCAATCATTCCCCACGCTACTGGGCGCTGGTGGCGAGCAAGGAGCCCAACTATCAGCAGCTGGAAAGGGCGTTGCGCCAAGGCAGCCGTCTGATACCGCCCTGGCTGCATGCCGAGGTGATTCTCCCTGCTCCCGTAAGTTAAAGGACAACCGGACCGAATTCATACCGTCCACGTGTCAGGCGTTTGTATTGCCGCACCATCAACATGGCCTTGCGGACGGTGGGAATATCGATGCAGGGTACGTCGAGTCCCACAGTCAGGGCAATGCCATGAGCGGTTTCACTGCCGATATCGATAAAGTTGCGCGGTGGTCGGTTCGGTGCATGTTCAGCCTGCCAATATGCCAGAGTAATGAAGGTGGCATCCCAGGTGACCGGTCTGCTTTCAAAGCAGCCACTAAAGTATAATCGCAGGCAAGGTCCACCTGGCGCTTCCAGCAGTTCGGCTTCACTGGCGATGTCATTGCCGGGAGATAGGATGTTGGTCATCGGTGTCATTTGGTATTGAAATTGGCTGGTTCAAGGCTCATCTAGGAATTAACGAGTAGTTACCTTCTTATACCATTCTTAGTTAACAGGCGAGAGATAACAATGAATAGCCCCCGCTTCACTACCGCCATCCCTAAACGCCGCTACCAGATTGGGGACTTTTCAGCTGTGGTTCTGGGCGAAGTGCAGAGCGCTGACGATATCACCTACCGCTACATCTTCGCCATGGTGCAGGATGGCAGCAGCGATCCGAGTTTTTATGTCCTCTCTATCCACCGTCCGAGTGCTGATGGCGAGTATCTGCTCAAGGTCATCGCCCCTAACATGGAGCGGGAGCTGGATACCTCTGATGCCTGGCGAGATCTTGATATCTTCACCGAGCAGGCCATTTCCCTCGCACAGCAGGTGATGGGGCTGAAGGATGAGGCGGCGCACCGCCTCATGTAATATCCACAGCTACATGGGCCGCTCGCGCCCCTCCGGCCTGTCATTTGGTGCCGCGGTACTGCTCGGTCGTCGCCACTTTTCCCGAACCGATTGGTGAACCTGGGGAGTTCATTGGCTACCCTTAATCAACGAACGCGCGCACAAAAGCTGTAGCGACGATTCCACGGAAAAAGTGCGTTGGATCATCCGTTAGTCACCGATTTATTCTCCGCTGTCATCTGATTGTCATATTTCAGTCATATGATGCCGAGCATGACAAGCACAGCCACATCCAGCACACGCCGGAGCCTTAGCGGCAGTTCCTCAACATCTCGCCATCGCTGGCGTATGCTCAAGGACAAACTGGCTCGCCACGGGGTCGCCATTGGCGGTATCGGTGTAATCATCGCCATCGTCCTGATTTTCTTCTACCTGCTCTATGTGGTGTTCCCGCTGTTTGTTCCGGCAAGCATCGAGAAGATCGCGGCCTACCCCATGCCCGGCGAGGGCAAGACCCTGGGGCTGGATATCGAGGAACAGTCGGGCATGGCGGTGCGCTACACCGACGAGGGCCAGGCGGTGTTCTTCAACACGGTCGATGGGGAGGTCGTCGAGCGGTTCGTTCTTTCTGGTGCCGCCGGCAACACCCGTACGCTGGCCCCGGGTAACGCGGGCAGCAGCCAGGTCATGCTGGGGATGGAGCAGGGCGGTGCGCTGGCGGTTAAGCACCGTTTCCGTGTCAGCTATCCGGAAGACGTGCGCGCCATTACACCGGTGATCGAATACCCCTTGGGTTCGGAGCCCCTGGCAATCTTCGATGATGGCCGGGCGGTGGGCAAGCTGGCGTTTCAGGATAGCGAGGATGCGCTGCTGGTGCTGGCGGCTGATGAGGCGGGTAGGCTGGCGCTGGTGCGCTTGACCAAGGAGAGCTCCTTCCTCTCCGATGAAGTGAGCCTGGAGCGCGAGGCACTACTGCTTGATGCGGTCGATATCCGTCCCGACTTCCTGCTGATCGCACCGGACCAACGCCGCTTCTTCGTCGCCAGTACCGAAGGCGCTCTGTTGCATTTCGGGGTCGATGGCAGTGATGTGCGATTGCTGGAGCGAATCTCCCTGCTGCCGAAGGGACAGAGCCTGAGCAGTCTGAGATTGCTGCTCGGCGGGATTTCCCTCATGGCTGGGAGCAGCGATGGCCGCGTGGTGCAGTGGTTCCCGGTTCGTGATGAGCACAACCAGTTTCATTTGACACGGATTCGCGAGTTTCATTCGCAGGATGAGCGCATCAGCGCCATTGCCAGTGAGGTTCGCCGCAAGGGTTTCCTGCTGGGGGACGTCTCGGGCAAGGTCGGCATCTATCACAGTACCGCCCATCGTAACCTGCTGGTGGAGCAGGTGGCCGATAACCCCATCGTACGGCTGGCCAACGCCCCCCGTTCCGATACCTTCCTAGCCGAGGACAGTCAGGGGCAGATCCACTTCTGGCGGGTACACAATGAGCACCCGGAGATCTCCTGGTCGGCGTTGTGGGGCAAGGTGCACTACGAGGGCTACAGCGAGCCTGAATATACCTGGCAATCCTCCTCGGCCAGTAACGACTTCGAACCCAAATTCAGTCTTACCCCACTGGCCTTCGGCACCCTCAAGGCCGCTTTCTACGCCATGCTGATTGCCGCACCGTTGGCGATCCTGGGGGCGATCTTCACGGCCTATTTCATGGCACCGCGCATGCGCAGCGTGGTCAAGCCGACCATCGAGATCATGGAGGCGTTGCCGACGGTGATTCTCGGCTTCCTCGCCGGCCTGTGGCTGGCGCCGATTCTGGAGAGCCACCTGCCCGGTGTGTTTGCCATGCTGCTGGTGTTGCCGCTGGGGATCCTGCTATTCGCCTTCGCCTGGCATAACCTGCCGCGCAACCTGCGTAGTCGGGTACCGGACGGCTGGGAGGCCGCTCTGCTGATCCCGGTGATCATTCTCCTGGTCTGGTTCAGTTACAGCATCAGCCTGCCTTTGGAAGAGGGGCTGTTTGACGGCGACATGCGCAAATGGATGTACGACTCGCTCGGTATAGGTTTTGACCAGCGCAACTCTCTGGTCGTGGGCATTGCAATGGGCTTTGCGGTGATCCCGACCATCTTCTCCATCGCCGAGGACGCTATTTTCAGTGTACCGCGTCATCTTAGCTTCGGTTCGCTGGCACTGGGGGCCACTCCCTGGCAGACCTTGATGCGGGTCGTGATCCTGACCGCCAGTCCGGGGATCTTCTCGGCCATTATGATTGGGGTGGGGCGCGCCGTCGGGGAGACGATGATCGTACTGATGGCTACGGGAAACACACCGGTGATGGATTTCAGCATCTTCGAGGGAATGCGCACATTGTCGGCCAATATTGCGGTGGAGATGCCGGAGTCAGAGGTAGCAAGTAGCCACTACCGTGTGCTGTTCCTGGCAGCCCTGGTCCTGTTCCTGTTCACCTTTGTCTTCAATACGCTGGCGGAGATTGTGCGCCAGCGCCTGCGCCGCAAGTACAGCAGCCTGTAACGGATACACGTCATGATGAATAATCTCAAACAGTGGTTCCGCAGCGGCTCACCCTGGGTGTGGCTCAATGCCGGCGCCGTCAGCACCAGCATCATTATGGTGGTGGCGCTGCTGCTCCTGATCGCTTCCCGAGGTCTCGGCCATTTCTGGGCCAAGCCGATCATGGAGGCGGAGTATGTCGAGGTCGATGGCAGCGTGAGCCACCTTATCGGCGAAATCCACGGCAGTGAAATCGTCCCTGCGGCCCGCTTGAGAGAGGGCGGTTTGGCGTTGCCGCAGGAGCTCGATACGGTAAAACGACTGCTGCTCAAGACCGGCAACCGCGACACCGGTGGGCTGGATTTCCGTTGGGTGCTGGAGCGTCAGCTTCGCGATGTGCGCACCCCTGAAACACTGCTCGCGCTGGAGCGCTATGAGTGGGGTAACTTTTACGGTTATCTCAAGGGTGTCAGCAAGGGCGGTGAGGTGATCGCCAGCGGCGAGGCGGCGTGGGAGGCTCTGCAGCCGCTTCTCGAGCGTGCCTCCGTGCTGCGCGCTCAGATCAAGCGGATTGAGCGGGAAGAGATCGGTGCGATCAACTATCAGATCGAACGGTTGCGCCTGGCAGAACGTCGCCTGGAGCTGGATGAGGTGGCCCGTGGCGATCCGCGTTATGCGGAAATCGAGGCAGAACGTGCTGCGTATGAACAGCAGTATCAGGGATTGCAGCAGCAGCTGCATGATCTCTATAAGGAGATCGGTCGCGACAGTCTGACCGGCATCGTGATGGATGGCAGGGAGGTGGCGGTGCCGTTGTCCCATGTCGTGCGTGCCTACCGGCCCAACGAGATGGGGCTGTTTACCAAGATCGGCTTCTATTTTACCAAGCTGTGGGAATTCGTCAGCGACGATCCGCGTGAAGCCAACACCGAGGGCGGCATCTTCCCGGCGATCTTCGGCACCGTGCTGATGGTGATCCTGATGTCGATCTTCGTCACCCCTTTCGGTGTGATCGCAGCGGTCTATCTGCGTGAATATGCCAAACAGGGGCCGTTGACCCGGCTCATCCGCATTGCGGTGAATAACTTGGCGGGTGTCCCCTCCATCGTTTACGGTGTGTTCGGTCTGGGTTTTTTCGTTTATTTCCTTGGCGGAAATATCGATCAGCTGTTTTTCCCCGAAGCGCTGCCGGCACCGACCTTCGGCACCGGCGGTCTGTTATGGGCCTCGCTGACCCTGGCGATTCTTACGGTGCCGGTGGTCATCGTCGCCACGGAAGAGGGGCTGTCACGCATCCCGCGCTCGATCCGGGAAGGTAGCCTCGCCCTCGGCGCGACCAAGGCCGAGACCCTGTGGCGCACCGTGCTGCCGATGGCCAGCCCGGCAATGATGACTGGGCTTATTCTTGCCGTGGCCCGTGCCGCCGGTGAGGTGGCACCGTTGATGCTGGTAGGTGTGGTCAAGCTGGCGCCTTCACTGGGGCTGGACGGTAACGCGCCTTTCCTGCATCTGGATCGTAAGTTCATGCATCTGGGTTTCCACATCTACGACGTCGGTTTCCAAAGCCCCAACGTCGAGGCGGCGCGACCGCTGGTTTATGCCACCGCACTGTTACTGGTGGTGGTGATCATCCTGCTCAATCTGGCAGCGATCGCTATACGAAATCACCTGCGCGAGAAATATCGCGCCCTGGAACACTAGAGGAAGAGCGATGAACGACTCAGCAGTACCGACACATGGTGTCGACATCAGCGCGCTGGATCGCGAACCACGCCACCTGAGCCTGAAGAGTGAGAGCATTACTCTCCAGGTGAAGGATCTCGATCTTTATTACGGCGAGAAACAGGCGCTGAAGAACATCAATTTGGATATTCCCAAGCAGCGTGTATCCGCCTTTATTGGTCCGTCCGGCTGCGGTAAGTCAACGCTGTTGCGCTGCTTTAACCGCATGAATGATTTGGTTGATGGCGTGCGCATCAAGGGCACTATCGAGCTGGACGGTGAGGATATGTATGCACGTCACGTCAACGTGGCGGAACTGCGCCGGCGTGTCGGCATGGTGTTTCAGAAGCCCAATCCGTTTCCCAAGTCGATCTACGAGAATGTAGCCTATGGTCTGCGTATTCAGGGCAAGCGCAGCCGCCGCGAACTTGATGATGTGGTGGAGAATGCGCTGCGTGGCGCGGCGCTGTGGGATGAGGTCAAGGATCGGCTGCACGACTCCGCGCTAGGACTTTCCGGTGGTCAGCAGCAGCGTCTGGTCATCGCCCGCTCGATCGCCATTGAACCGGAAGTGCTGCTGCTCGATGAGCCGGCTTCGGCCCTCGATCCGATCTCGACCCTGAAGATCGAGGAGCTGATCTACGAGCTCAAGGATCGTTACACCATCGTTATTGTGACCCACAATATGCAGCAGGCGGCGCGCGTTTCCGATTACACCGCCTTCATGTATATGGGGGAGCTGGTCGAGTATGGCGACACCGACACGCTGTTTACCAACCCGGCTAAAAAACAGACGGAAGACTACATCACCGGTCGCTACGGCTAATCAATGAAGGCGCGGCAGTGGAGAAATTATTATGGATAAAATGAATATCGGGCAGCACATCTCACAGCAGTTTAATGCGGAGCTGGAGGATATCCGTAACCGCGTCATGGCCATGGGTGGATTGGTCGAGCAGCAGCTGCTGGATGCGGTGAGTGCGATGGTGGAGGGGGACTCGGCGCTGGGTGAGAAAACCATTAGCGGTGATTACCGAGTCAATGCCATGGAAGTGGCCATCGACGAGGAGTGCAGCCGGGTATTGGCACGTCGTCAGCCCACGGCCGGCGATTTGCGCCTGGTTGTCGCGGTGATTAAGACCATTACCGATCTGGAACGTATCGGTGATCAAGCCGAACGTGTTGGCCGCATGGCCGTGCGGCTTGCTGATGCGGAATTGAACAGGAGTCAGTTCGTGGAGCTGCAGCACCTGGGCAACCACGTAAGGCAAATGTTGCACGATGCCCTCGATGCCTTTGCCCGCATGGACGTGGAGGCGGCCCTCAATGTGGCGCGCGAGGACATCAAGGTCGACAAGGAATACGAGTCGATCATGCGTCAGCTCATCACCTTCATGATGGAAGACCCGCGCACCATCACCCGCGTGCTTGATGTGATGTGGGCGGCCCGCGCGCTGGAGCGTGTCGGCGATCACGCCCGCAATATCTGCGAATACGTCATCTATCTGGTGAAGGGCAAGGATGTGCGCCACACCAGTCTGGACCAGATGGAGGAAGAGGTACGCGGCCAGCGCTAATACCTCTGCCGGTATAGCAGCAAATCAAGGGGCGCTCGTGCGCCCCTTGTTCGTTACACGCTTATGTTCAGGTTAGCAAAATGGTGGACATTTACGCCATTGAGGTGAGGTGTCGCCATCAGTGGTCGGGACGGTAATTTTCTCGATCGTACCTTCAGAGCCGCTTGCCGGGAACGCCGCATAGGCGAAGGCACTGGCGGTAATGGTTAGGGCGGCGAGCAGGGTAAGGGCTAACTTTTTCAACTCCATCTGAAGCTCCTTGTTTCATTGCATGGCTCGATTACCATGCGAGAAGTATGGTAATCATCGGCTGGCAAGTCAAGTTAGCCGGTTACGCATCTGGGTGCTGTGTGCCAGCCGGTTGGTTATATGCGGCCGCTTGTGGTAGGTTGAAATCATAATGGACAGGAGACGCTGTTAACGGCGTTTATAGTGATTGTAATGGATTGCTCTTTGCCCCCCCCTCACACACACCTACACTCTCTTTCCTTGCGATAAGCTGGGAACAGCGTGAGCGGTGGTTACGTCTCGTCATTGTATGCGCTCCCCTTATCAGGAAGCTGTTCTTCATATATTGCCCTCGAAAATACACCGAGCGCGAACCTCCCTGACAGCATCAACGGACTTAGTAACTGTCACTCCAATAAGGGAAGGAAGAATTATGACAAGAACATGCCAATTAATTGCTCTGACGCTGTGCTTGGTTGCGTTTAATGGAAACGTTCATGCAAAAGCAAAATCCACATTTATCGGCCCTATGCAGTTTGAGAACGGCGGATATCCTGTTGAGATGGGTGAGGGGGTATACGAAAGG
>JBFFNE010000052.1:0-19958 GCA_041563315.1 Thiohalomonadaceae bacterium | reverse complement strand
TGCTGTTCAACGAGCTCATCGCTGGCGATAACACCATCGCGCAAAGTGATGATGCGTTCCGCTCGTTCCATCACCCGGGGGTCGTGGGTAGAGAAGAGAAACGTGGTTTTCTCTTCGTGGGAAAGCCGATGCATGATATCGAGCAGTGCGGTGGCATTTTCCGAATCGAGATTGGCGGTCGGCTCGTCGGCCAGCACCAGCCGCGGCCCTGCCGCCAGCGCCCGTGCCACAGCGACGCGCTGCTGCTGCCCCCCGGAAAGCGCTGCAGGGCGCCGGTGCATGATCGCCTTGAGGCCGACCATTTCCAGATAGTGCTCCGCCCGTTCGCGCCGCTCATCCAGGGAGCGCCCCTGCAGCACCATCACCAGCTCCACATTCTCCAGCGCGCTCAGCACCGGCACCAGATTATAGGCCTGGAAGATAAATCCCAGTTGGAACAGGCGAAAATCCGACAACTGGCCTTCGCTCAACTGACTGATGTCGGTACCGTTGAGGTGGGCGCTGCCGTTGCTGGGGACATCGAGCCCGCCGATGATATTGAGCAGCGTCGTCTTGCCCGATCCGGAAGGGCCAACCAGCGCCGCGAACTCCCCCTCCTCCACCGTGAGGTTGATATGGTTGAGCGCCTGCACATCCACCTCGCCTTGACGGTAGCGTTTGCCGATATCCTTGAGTGTCAGTAGTGCCATGAATTTATTCCCGTGTTAACACTCACCTTACAGTGTTCTTGAGTCGCTATCGCGACAGTTTATTGAACGCGGTTCTCGCACCGCAAGGCGAGGTACTTTTGTTTCGGCAAAAGTACCCAAAAACATCTCCCGAAGGCTTGCCGCTAACGCGGTTTCCGTGCGACGTGCAGGATGCACTAGTGCCGCGAAACACACGGATGTGCAAGAGCGGCCTTCTCGTCATTTCAGGCCGTTCGCGCAACTCGCGAGGCGATAAAACTGCCTCGCTCAAATATGCCCTCACTTTCCCTAAAATAACTCCGATGCTCGGCTACGCCTAACGGGAAGAAAAACGCGCCGTTTGCCTTAGCCTCTGAAACGCAAAAGCTCAACGCTGGCACGGGCGGAGTTCCCTTCTGCATCGCCGAGCATCGCCGCGGAGGGAGGATTAGCCTGAAGGGTGATGCAGAGGGCGGCCTTCTCTTTGGTTACTTTCTCTTGGCCGCGCAAAAGAAAGTGACCTGCGTGCGGGGCAGCCCCCCGCATCAAATTCAAACCGTCGCGACAGCGACTCCGACTCAAATGCATGTCTACCCTCACGTCCTCAACGCCTCCACCGGTGTCACCCGCGCCGCCTTGATCGCCGGATAGATCCCGGACGCAAGCGTGGCGATGAAGACGATAGCCGTCAGCTGCGTCACACGCTCGTGAGACAGTTCGGTATAGATAATCGGATCCATGAAGGTCCCCATGATCGACGTGCCCTCTGCCATCAGCGCCGAGAAATCGATGCCGTGGGTGGAAAACCAAAGATGCGTGCCGCCACCAACAACCCAGCCAACTCCCACCGCCAGCAGGCTGAGCAGCAGCGATTCGCAAAACACCAGCAGCAACAGGTGATGACGGCTCAACCCCAGTGCGCGCAACAGGCCGAATTCGCGGGTGCGCTCGAGCACGCTCATTAACACCGTATTGATAATGCCGAACACGACCATCACCAAAATGATAATGAGGAAGACATAATTGCCCGCATCATCGATGATGATAAATTGCACCAGCTGCGGCATCATCTCCCGCCAGTCGAGGACCGCAATACGATCGTTTGCCACCACCTGCTTGAGTACAGTTTTCCCATGCTCAAGGGTGTCGGGATCATCGAGAAAAACGGAGAAACGGGTGACCGGATCCTGCGCCGGATCCGCGCCCTCCCCTTCGAGAAAACGGCGTGCAAATCCGAGACTGCTGAGCACAAGAAAATCGTCCAGCTCCTCGACACGGGAGTCAAAAATACCGCGTATCCGTCCGAGCTGCGCCTGGGAATCCCCCCCCTCCTTACCGGCCATCAGCACCACTTTACTGCCGACCTTGGCCTTGAGTTTTCCGGCCATACCATCGCCGATCACGATGCCGCGAAGATCGCCCGGGGCCAGCCACTCCCCTTCGATGAGTTGCGGCCTGAGCATCGCCACCCTCGGATCACCCGCAGCGGCCATCCCTTCCAGCGCGGCGCCCACCGAATTGTTAGCGGTACTGGCAAGGACCTGCAGCGAAATACGCGGCTCGACGCTGCCGGCAATTCCCAGGGCTTCGATCTTTTTTGCCAACGCCTTGCCGTCAGACAGATATTTATGATTGGCCGGTGCCTCCAGATAGCCACGGGGTTGTACGGCCAGATGGCCCTCACCAAGATTGATGGCATTGCGGATCATTGAATTGTGACTACCGTCGCCGATGCCGATAAATAGCACCGCCAGACCGAATCCGATGGCGATGGAACTCAGAGTAATCAGGGTGCGACGACGATGGCGCCAGAGATTGCGCCAGGCCAGCATCAGAAGGATGGGCAGCGGCAGATGACTGTGCTGACGTTTCGGCAACACACTCATCGCATCACCTCCGCCGGCTTTAACCGCACCGTGCGCCACGAGGGCATCAGTGAGGCCAACAGGGTAATGAGAATCATCAGAACACTGGCATAAACCACATCGTAGGGCTGCAGATAAGCGGTCATTACCGGTTCGAATACCATCCCCGCCCAATCGTAGCCATCGGGCATTGAATCACTGAAGTCGATGCCATGCTCCTCAAAATACCCTGCGATAAGCACCCCGAGTAGCGAGCCGACCAGCGCCGACACCAACGCCAGGAAGAACGATTCAAGCAGCACCATCAGCAACAACCAGCGCCGTTTCATGCCGAGAGCAAGCAGGATGCCAAATTCATGGGTACGCTCATGCACCGCCATCAACATGGTATTGAGCATCCCCAGAGAGGCCAGCCCGACGACAATAAAACCGACGATCAGCAGAAAGGTATTACTCAGCTCCAACATGTCAGCCAGCGTTGGGCTCAATTCGCGCCAGTTGCGCACCACTGGTGCCCCGCTCAGTTCGTCCAGCGGCTGTTGCTGCACCAAACGCTTGAGTTCTTCCCTGAGTTCCACCTGTACGGTTTCCAGCGCCGTTGGGTCATTCAACTTGATGGCCAGCTCATGAAAGCCATCCTCCAGATACATCAGTTGCTGGAAGGACTTGATCGACATGAGCACACCCATACGATCGAAATTGGGCTCCAGTGGCTTGAGCACTGCTGCGACCCGATAAAGAGCATTACCAATGCTGCCATCAGCCGCCTGGGTGACCAGCACCAGTTCGCTGCCCTGACCAATCTGCATATTCTTCGCCAACTGTGCGCCGATCACCACATTGTCTCGCGGCAGGCCTTCGGCACTGGGTGAGGCAGGACCGAACTCAATCTGGCCGCTCCGCACATGATCGAGCATCAAGGTAACCTGGGGTTCTCGCTCAGGGTCCACCGCCTTGATCAGGACGCCGTTGGAGGTGTCCCGGGTGCTGGCCAGGCCGGCGGCATAAAGACGGGGCGCCACGTGTATCCCCGGAATGTCCTGTTCGATGCGGGTCATGTATGACCAGGGCAACGTGGCATAGAGGTCCTGATCATCGACAAAGGCCTGGCGGTGAATCTGCAGATGGCCAGTAGAGATCTCGGTGGCAAACTTCACCATTTGTCGGCTCATCCCCTCGAGCAGTGACGCATAGAGGATCACCATGATCAGGCCGCCAGCCAGTGCCGAAATCGTAAGAATGCTGCGTACCGGATTTCGCCAGATGTTACGCCAGGCGATAAACAGCAACATCGGTAAACGGCTAAGCACGGAAGCGTTATGAAGGTGTTGCATGGATAAAGCTCAACGGCGCTGCTTAAGGTTCTGCAAAGAGAAAAAAGATTCCTCCAGCGGCACGCCGAATTCGATATCGTGATAGACGATAACCGTGGACTCGTCAGGCTTGTCCTCCGGTTGCAGCGACAGACGCATGGGAATGGTGCGCCCCTCGATCTGTTCGTGCTGCTCAAAGCTCAGTGTTCGCACCAAAGCGCCCTCCTCGTCATAGTAAAGCGCCTGGAGGGGGGCGAGGCTTTGCTGATCAATGGTCATCACCACCTTGCCCCATACCACAGCGGCATCGGGTTTGGGTAAGGAGGTCACCTCATAGATCGCCTTGCCGTCCCGCTCGCCCTCAAAACTGATCTGAGAAGTGTAATCGTCCTCGAAGGTGCTCTCCTTGATCAGATCATCATTGGTAAAGTGACTCCCCATCCAGGAGCCGCCCATCATGCTGGCAGGAACCTTGGTCACTCGATTGATCTTCGGCAGGTAGTTCCAGATATTCTCCTCTACCTTGAGGGTGGCGATGCCTCGGTCCTTGACCGGCTCGCGAATGACGACCAGGGAGTAATCCTTGCCGCGGGACCAGGCCTCCATGGTCATGGTGCGCTCATAACGGCGGGTCTTAACCGTCATCGACATGGTGGCGTGCGAGGTTTCACCGCGCCAAAGACGGTCGATATGGCGGATCAGCTCCTCGACCTCCATCCCCTGTGCAGGGAACGCGGCAAACAACAACGGTAGCAGCACTGCAGCCATTCCCGTTTTTCTCCACGCGGCCTTTGGCACAAGCATGTTGCCCTCCTTCTGCAAACTCTTTCGCGCCACTCTAACATATCGCGAGCGCCTTTGTGGCTACTCCGCGAGCGCCACACTTTTCACCTGGGCAAACACTTCCCTGCCAGGTTCCAGACCCAGCTGGGTGCAGGATTTTATGGTTATCCTTGCCAACAGGGGCACCGATGCATCCGGCCCCAGACCAAGGCGTACGAGCATTTGCCATTCCGTCATCGTTGCCATTTCAAGCACTCTGGCCGACAGCATATTAAGAATACTGCAATCGGTTTGAGGTGTCAGGGCGATACTCACATCCCTGGCATGGATCCGCACCCGCTGACGGCTTCCCACCGCCGAATCGAGCAGGCGCGTGTTCACCCTGCCACCGGCCGTGTCGAGTTGCGTCAGGTGAAACTCCGGCTGATGGGCCGCTACCGTTGCTTCGAGGATCGATTCGGCCTCCTGTCCCCTGGCAATCGACAAGTCGAGACGCGTCATCACCTCGGCGATGGGGCCCGAGGCCTGCACTCTGCCCTGCTCGAGCAATACCAGGTGATCAGCCAGCCTGGCCACTTCATCGATCGAGTGACTAACATAGATGATCGGGATCGAAAGCGCATCATGCAGCCGCTCCAGATAGGGCAGAATCTCCTGCTTACTGCGATCATCCAGCGCGGAAAGCGGCTCGTCCATCAGCAACAGACGCGGGCTGGTCAACAGCGCCCGGCCAATCGCCACACGCTGGCGTTCTCCACCGGAAAGGTGCAATGGTTTGCGATCTAGCAAGTGCGCAATGCCCAACCACTCCACCACCTGCGCCAGTTCGATCTGGCACTCCGTTGGCGGGATACGCTGCAACCCAAAGATGAGATTTTTTTTTACGCTCAAGTGGGGAAACAGACTCGCCTCCTGAAACACATACCCGAGTGGCCGGCGGTGCACCGGTAGAAAGCAGCTTTCATCCTGCCACACCTCACCGTTGACAATCAGCCGCCCGGTAAACTTCTCCAATCCTGCAATACTGCGCAGCAGGGTGGTCTTGCCCGACCCGGAGTGCCCAAACAGGGCGCTCACACCCCGTCCCGGCAATTGCAGATCCACATCCAGCTTGAAAGCCCCCATGTGTGCCTGAAAGCGCGCTTCAATCTGGCTCATACCTGTTCACCCCGGCTAATTCGTCCGTTAACCAGATAGAGCGTCACCAGCACCAGGAAGGCGAAGCCGATCATGCCGGCCGAGAGGATGTGTGCCTGTCCGTACTCCAGTGTCTCCACATGATCATAGATCGCCACCGACAGCACCTTAGTCTCGCCAGGAATGTTGCCACCAATCATCAGCACCACCCCGAACTCGCCCACTGTGTGGGCAAAACCCAGCACCATGGCGGTAAGAAAACCGGGCCGTGCCAAGGGTACGGCCACATGAATGAAGCGATCCCAGACTGAGGCGCGCAGCGTGGCCGCGACCTCCAGTGGCCGCCTTCCCAGCGCCTCAAAGGCGTTCTGCAGCGGCTGCACCACAAACGGCAGTGAGTAGAGCACCGAGGCGAAAACCAATCCGCTGAAGGTAAACGGCAATGTGCCGACCCCCAGGGCCTGGGTCAGTTGTCCGCCCGGACCGCTCGGCCCCAAAAAAATCAGCAGATAAAAACCAAGCACCGTTGGTGGCAACACCAGCGGCAGCGCCACAACGGCACTAATCGGATGCTTTAGCCGTGAGCGGGTCTGTGACAGCCACCAAGCGATGGGCGTGCCGACCACCAGCAGGAATGCCGTGGTCACACTCGCCAGCTTCAAAGTCAGCCAAACCGGCTGCCAGTCAAATGCCATGGTTTAACTCCAGAAAAGAAAGATTTAAACGCAAAGGCGTAAAGACGCTAAGGCCGCAAAGAACAACGCTTAATGCTATAAAAAGAGCTCGAGCCAGCGAGGTTGTTGTTACGACGCCGGCAATGACATCGCCGAAGCGCATGTGGATAGTAAATCCCAGGAATTTTATAGCATTCATTTCCTTTGTGCCCTTAGCGTCTTTACGCCTTTGCGTTGAAACCTGTTCTTTTATTACACACCATAACCGTAACCGGTGATCACCGCACGCGCTTCGGGACCCTTGAGGAATTCGATAAAGGCCTTGGCGGCTTCGTTATCGCTGCCTTTTTTCAGCAACACGGCCTGCTGTGCTATCGGCTCATAATAAGCCTGCGGTATTTCCCACATACTTCCGCGGCTTTCCTTCCATACCTTCACCTGGGAAAGGGCGACAAAACCTACTTCCACATTGCTAGTAGCAGCAAACTGGAAGGTCTGCGCGATAGAGTCACCGCGAACCAGCTTCGCCTGGAGGTTTTTCCAAACGCCGAGGTGTTCCATCACCTGTTGTGCGGCGAGGCCGTAGGGGGCGGTTTTTGGATTGGCAATTGCGACCCTGTTGAAGTCCCCCTTTTTCAGAAATGTCTCGGCATCGGTAAACACCCCAGCCTTCGGGCTCCATAGTGCCAGCTTGCCTATGGCGTAGGTAAACCGGCTTCCTTCTACCGCCAGACCTTCCGCCTCGGCCTTTTTCGGTCGCTTGCTGTCGGCGGCGAGAAAGACCCCAAAAGGCGCACCATGTTCTATCTGGGAATACAGTTTCCCGGTGGAACCGAAACTGACCTTGACGGTATGCCCGGTTGCCTTTTGGAACAGTGACACGATGTTGCGGGTGGCATCGGTGAAGTTGGCGGCCACCGCGATGCTGATGTCGTCTGCCCAGGCAAGATTCGCCGCACAAAACAGGCCCATAGTCAAACTGACACGGCAGAGTTTCACCGCAAATGGTTTTTTCATGTTTTACTCCTTTGGGTGGGAGATTAATCGTTGACCGCGAGGATGACGCTCGATGCTTTGATCAGGGCGCAGACGGCAGCACCTTCTTTTAAGCCGAGACCACGGATGCTCTCGTTGGTAATGATCGCGGTCAGGCGCTTGCCGCCAGCGAGATCGAGCCCGACCTCGCCGTTGACCGCACCCTCGATGCAACTGGCAACGGTGCCGCCGAGCCGGTTACGGGCACTGGTACGCAGCGCATCCTCAGCCAGCACCAGAATTGGCGCGGCGGCCTTGACCAGGGCGTAGGCCTCGCGACCCTTCTTTAAATTCAGGTCCTCGATACTCGCGTTGGTGATCATCGCGACGATGCGATCACCTTCGCCAATATCTAGCTCGACCTCGCCGTTGACCGCCCCTTTGGTTACCTTCACCACCTTGCCGAAAAACTGGTTTCTGGCACTGGTTTTCATGGCAAATCTCCGCATCAGCTGATTAAACCGGTCGAAATCGGCGATCCCTTCGCTGAGTCGGGAAAGAAAACCGCGGTACTCCTCCTCGACTCTGTCGAACATTGCGACCGCACGACGACCCTCCTCGGTAAGCGAGGTACCACCGCCATGCTTGCCTCCCGTCTGACGATCGACCAACGGCCTGTCGGCCAGGTTGTTCATCGCATCGACCGCCTGCCAAGCCGCCTTATAGCTCATGCCCATGACGCGGGCAGCGGCCGAAATCGATCCCTGTTCATCAATCTGCCGCAACAACGCGATACGGCCGTGACCAAGAAACGTTTCTCCGGCCTTATCAACCCAGAGCCGGCCATCCACGGTGCTATCAGAAGCCCTTTTCTGGCGTTTTCCCGTCATCGTTAAATCCTTTTGATGCGTTATTTCCTACAGGATATAACGGTAGTGAGTTCCATACAATTGCCGCCTTGCCCAAGCACAGGCTGTTCGATTTCAGGCTGTCTGAATCAAGAATTCAGGGGGACTGTGCTCATGCCTTAAGGCTTAGGGGCCTGGCAGAGGCATCACCAATTAGGACAGGGTCACCTCTTCAGCCAGGCAGCCAGGAGGCTGTCCATACGGATGATATGGAGGTTGAGCCGCTCGGGCAGGCGCTCTTCGACATAGCCTCGCCTGAACGAGAGTCGCCGCTGCTGGAATTGCCGCATCTCCTGCAGCATCTGTCGATGCTCCTCAACATGTTCTGATGCATGCACAAAACCACTCTCACGCATCAGTTTCTCTTCCGTATTGAAGTGCGTTTCCGTATGGACGATGAACTTTGCGAAAAGCACTGGGAAATCCTTATCTGTCGCCATGCTCATGACAGCAGTCAGGTTGTTCATTTCTTCGTGAAGGGTATCGATTTCACGACAATGCGTTTCGGCAAACATGGGAACATCCTCCACCTGTTGACGCCGCGTTACTGCCTTGTGGCGTTTCTTCGCATCAATTGCAAATAATCCCTGAGATCACTAATGCAGAGAATCAGGCGACGCATATCCGCAAACAACTCCAGGGCTACAGGTTCGTGGCGGTTGTAACCACGAAGCGGATAGAGAAACTCTTTTGGCAAACGGGACTCAGGCGGGACGATGGCGGCCATCTGCTTCCAGGCGATACGGCACCGACTAGCCACCTCGTGTGATTCCTCGAACCGGCTATCGGCCAGACGGTTCCACTGCAGGATCCGCCAGTAACCCTCCCACTCTTTCATGCTAATCCTCGATAACCCGTCCTCGATAGACCTTTCGTTTTTTTTCCGGTGACGGCTTCTCCTCACTGACATGCTCAGCCAGAGGCGACGTCGGCTTGATGCCACCCTGGAGCGGAACGCCACGGTACATTCTCACGCCATCACCCTCCTTGGGGTCAGAATGTTCAACGTCGAGACTCTCTTCCGGCACAATGGCACCACGATAGATATTGGCCCCTTGCGCCACCAGCTGTCGCACCTCACCCGGCCCCAGGTAACTGATGAAAGCGTCCAGATACCGAATGATTTCTTCATTGAAACTGTCGACCGCAAAGTTGATCAAACTGACGATGTCTTCATCGCGTGACATCTTTATCTTGCTGCCGACCTCACGTTCATAGATCACACTCATTTTTGCCAGTGCCAGTTTGGCATCCAGCGGTATATAGAACGGTACCATCCTTGTGGCCTCCCCCTGTATGAAAGAAAACGAGGATATTCTTGTCATTAATCCTCGCAGGTATCTGCGATCACAATCCCTGTAGCCAGGGAAAAGTCATTGGTCAAGGTCAAGCAGTGATCGCTGCTGCCGACCAGAAAAATGGCGAAACCATCCGCTGCCAATACAGGCTTCCCCGTGTGGATGTCGTCCTCGCTGCACACCGTAAAACGGATCCCGGGGAAGGCCTGCTTAAGTTCTTCCCTGAGCAACTCATCGACAGGCCTGGCACTGGCCAGCGTAGCGACATCAGCAACCATGGCCTCATCGATAATCATTCAACAGCTTCCTCTTCACGCTCAAAGCGCACCCGCTCCTCAGCGGCTTTGCCCATGATCTTGGCAAGCCATGGCGGAGGGTTAGTCGCTAGAACCTCTTTCAGCTCAGCAATGGCCGTCACCGCATCCCCACCATTGGGAAACTTGATCGGGTGGATCTCCTGCTTGATCACCTTGGCGGCGGCAGGGCCGCCGATAGAGACCACATAGAGCACATCGCAATCGGCTATCTGCCCGGCACGCCAAGCGTTCTTGTCCTCACTATTGTTCGGCGTGGTGGCGAGTGAACGGATGGCAATCAACCGCGCGTCCTCAGGAGAAACCTGATAGATGAGAAAGCGGGCGCAGGAACCGAAATGCCCGTCCAGCCTTTCGCCGTTGTTGGACGCCACGGCAACACGAATGGAGCCTGGCAGATCACCTTCGCTGTACGTCATCGGGGTAGGCAAGGCGGCGTCGCTAATCTCAACGTCGCCCTTACCCCAGAGAAAATCAAGTGCCAGTTTCATTGCCGGCAGCGGAGTATCGTTGAACAGGGTGTCCGCGGCTTCCTGCAATTCGCGAACGGTGAGGCGACTGAGTTTCTCCTCGGTAAGCGGCAGACCCAGTGCCTTTACCAACACCTGCATCAGATTGGCTGATTCAATGTCGGGAAGGGCACGGGCCGCCAGACCGATACGGAGCGCCACATCGCGGGATATGGAAATTCCGTTCATAGTCATTACGCCGGGATGATGCAATCGGGAACGGGGCAGACATCCTCACACTGCGGGACGTCGAACTCCCCTTCACACTCGGTGCAGGCATCCAGATCGATGACATAGGTACCTTTTTTCTTCAACACAGCACCCATGGGACAGACAGGCATGCAGTCACCACAGGAAGTACACTCTTCAGCTACGATGGTCATGGCCATGGTTCAGTTCCTCCAGCTATATTTAAGTGATCCAAACCCCAATACAGACTTAGCCAGGTTTTTGTCATTGCAAGTTCAAAGCAATCTCAAGTCGAGCCTCTCGCACTTCCTGATTGCTTAGTCATTACCGTTCCTCACAATGACAGTCACTTCCAGTTACATGTTTCAAGGTTAGGAATGCATTTTGTTGACCAGGCAACAATTTACTGATTACAGTCTCTTTGCACGCAGGGTGATGGGTAGCTTCGGCGCCGGTTCCATCGGGTCCAGATAGAACTTTGAACCGTCACTCAACTCCACTTCCCCACCCCACTTCTCCGGGCTGTCGAATTCAAGACTTGCGACGGTCTCCTCCAGGTCTTTCTTGGCGACATAGAAGGAGAGAGCACCGCTGTCTGTTTCACGAATCATTACACTTGGCATAAGTTCCACCTTTCCAATTAATGTCATCGTGTAGGTTGGGTTAGGCGCAATAACGGCTTGAACAAACTGCTCTTGTCATGCGCCGTAACCCGACATCCCTGTCAGCTATTCCCTATGTCGGATCATACTGCACTGATCCGACAGACCTATACCGATGACTTACGGCTACAACCTAGCGAACAAGGTCGTAGTTGTAGTCGGTGGTACCCATGCCACGGGTCTCTTCATCGAGACGCTCCAGTATCGCATTGACCAGGGTGGTGAGGATCTGCATGGCGCCCTCATAACCCAAGGTAGTCGCACGGTGCATGTGGTGACGATCGAAGATCGGGAAGCCAAGGCGAATCAGCGGAACCTCGAACTCTTTGCCTTTGTACACAGTGTCACGCTGGATGAATTTGCCGTAGCTGTTGCCGATCATGAAGTCCGGCTTGTTGGTGAACATCAGCGAACGGAAGTGCCAGAGGTCCTTGCTGGTATGAACCTGGGTGTCCTTGCCATAGGGCGAGTCTTCCAGCATTTTTCTCATGGCCTTGGCCCAACGCTTGTTGGCATTGTTGCAGAGGACATCGGTAGGCTCAGCACCAAGTTCCAACAGGAAGCGGGTCATGCCCATGACGAAGTCCGGATCACCGTAGAGAGCGAACTTTTTACCGTGCATCCAGGTGTGGCTGTCGGTCATCATATCAACCAGACGACCGCGCTCCAGCTCCAGGCTGGCAGGGATCGGCTGACCGGTGATTTCGGCAACCTTCATCAGGAAGTCGTCGGTGGCTTCCAGGCCCATCGGGATATCAATCTTCGGGGTAGTATGGTTCCAGGTACCCTTGGTGAATTTTTCCGATTTGGTGGACTGCCACTGTTGCAGGAACAGGGTGTCCTTGGCGTTGGGCGCATCCTTAACTTCGTCGATGGTGGTACCGCCCTCGTACATACGGAAGGTACCGTCTGCCGGTGTATCCAGCACTTCGGAAGGATCAGACAGCAGGGTGTAGCCCACGCCCATCTCATCCATCATGCGCTTAATAACACGGTAGTTACCCAGGTAGGTTTCGAAGCCCGGCACGATGTTGATTTTGCCGTTGCTGCCGACCTCTTTACCTTCCATGTAGTTAAGGGTGAAGTAGCGGGCGATCCCTTCGAACATGTTGTCCCAACCGGTGGTGTGAGAACCAACGAAGCTTGGGGTATGGGCAAACGGGGTCGGGAACTCCTCCGGTACGCTGCCGCCCTTCTTGGCATTGCCGATGAAGGCGTTGAGGTCATCACCGATAACCTCGGCCATGCAGGTGGTGGAAACGGCGATCATCGCCGGCTTGTACAGGGCCTTGGCATTTTGCAAGCCAGCGAACATGTTCTTCTGCCCACCGAATACCGCTGCATCTTCCGTCATGGAATCGGACACACAGGATACCGGCTCCTTGAAGTGACGGTTGAAGTAGGTGCGGAAGTAGGCAACGCAACCCTGTGAACCGTGCACATAAGGCAGGGTCTTTTCAAAACCCAGTGAACACAGTACGGCGCCCAGCGGTTGGCACGCCTTGGCGGGGTTTACGGTCAGGGCTTCACGGTTAAAGTTCAGCTCCTGATATTCCATGGTGGTGGTCCACTGGAAGGTCTCTTCGATCTTGTCCTGTGGAGCCTTGTTTTCGTACTTTTCCGCTTTGTTCTTGAGGGTGGTCTTGTACTCCTCCTCGCGAAACAGCGGGAAACAAGGCATTACTTTATCAGCTGACTGAGGCATAACTCTTCTCCTGCCGCGCCACTAATCCATGGACAACGGCTGTAAAGGAAACAGTTCACCGCAAGGCACAAAGAAAAATCCTTTATTCCCAGGCGACCTTCGCGCCTTGCGGTCTAATAAACATCATCAAATGGTCACGCTGCCGGGCACCGTGATCGATGACTAACGGTTACGCAGCTGCACTATCCGCTTCACTGGCAGCATCCTTCTTCCACGGCGCCTTCAACTTGCCCCAGCAGGGGTTGTTGAGGGTCATATCCATATCGCGGGCGAAGATGGCGAAGCCGTCGTAGCCATGGTAGGGACCGGAATAATCCCAGCTGTGCATCTGACGGAAAGGAACACCCATCTTCTGGAAGATGTACTTTTCCTTGATCCCCGAGCCGATGAGATCAGGCTTGATTTTCTTAACGAACTCCTCGAACTCGTAACCGGTCACATCGTCATAGATCAGGGTCGCGTTGCCCATCTCTTTAGTGGTGCGATCATAGTCGTCGTTATGGCCAAACTCGTACCCGGTACCAACCACTTCCATACCGAGATCCTCGTAAGCCCCGATAACGTGACGCGGACGCAGACCACCGACGTACAACATGACCCGCTTACCTTCAAGACGCGGCTTATACTTATCAATAACCGCCTGCATCAGCGGCTTGTATTTGGCGATAACTTCCTCTGCCTTGGCCTGGATGGTCTCGTCAAAGTGAGCGGCAATTTTGCGCAGTGACTCTTCGATCTTGGTCGGACCGAAGAAGTTATACTCCAACCACGGAATCCCGAATTTCTCTTCCATGTGACGGGAGATGTAGTTCATCGAACGGTAACAGTGCAGGAGGTTCAGCTTCACACTCGGCGTGTTCTGCATCTCCGCCACGGTACCATCGCCAGACCACTGAGCGACAACGTTCAGCCCCATCTCCTCGAGAATGGTACGGGAGGCCCAGGCATCACCGCCGATGTTGTAATCGCCGATAACAGCCACATCATACGGCCCGCCCTCTTTTACATCCTTGTCCAGCATGTGGTCGCGAATGGCGTCGTTGGCAATGTGGTGACCGAGTGACTGGGAGACGCCGCGAAAGCCTTCACAACGAACCGGTACAACCGGTTTGTTCAGCTCAGCAGCGGCCTTTTTTGAGACCGCCTCGATGTCATCACCGATAAGACCGACAGGACACTCGGACTGAACGGAGATACCCTTGTTCAGCGGAAACAGGACTTCGACCTCTTCGATCAATTTGCCCAGCTTCTTGTCGCCACCGAACACAATGTCCTTCTCCTGGAAATCGGAGGTGAAGTTCATGGTGCCGAAGGTGTTCACTCCGGTGGTTCCGACGTAGTAGTTACGGCGGCCTGCGCGAGAGTACTGGCCGCAGCCAACCGGACCGTGGGAGATATGGATCATGTCCTTGATTGGACCCCATACCACACCCTTTGAACCGGCATAAGCACAACCACGAATGGTCATGGTCCCAGGTAGGGACTTTTTGTTGGACGTAACGCACTTACTGGATTTATCGGCATTCGGATCGTTCACCGCGAGGTGCGCTGCACGTTCCTTTTTCGCATCTTCCGGATAAACCTCGAGCACTTCCTGAATAAGCGCCTCAGTCTCTTCACGCGTCATTATTGCCATTGTGTTATCTCCTGTTATCGCCACCTAATCCGGTGGACGTATAGAGAAATCATTGCCACAGGGTCACAGAAAACTTTGAATCAAATTCCCTGGACCTATCGTTTACTCAACTGCTTTTAACCGCTGATATGATGGCCGGGAGACGGAGAACAGCGACATACGCCAATGCTCTCCAACCCCTGTGGCCCTATCCACTCAGCTGCCGACAGCCTCAGCGGCCAGCTCTTCAGCGGTCTTACCCACGATGGACTCGTCTTCCTCTTCGAGGATACCGAAACTCATCATCACCTCTTCCAGCTCATCCATGGTCAATGGGGTGGGGATCACAAATTTTTTGTTGTCGATTACCTTCTGGGCGAGGGTACGATACTCATCGGCCTGCTTGGCCTTCGGGTTGTACTCGATGACAGTCATGCGGCGAATTTCGGCACGCTGCACTTCATTATCACGCGGGATAAAGTGAATCATCTGGGTGCCGAGTTGACGAGCCAGCTCATCGATCAGCTCATCTTCGCGAGCGGTGTTGCGGCTGTTGCAGATCAGGCCTGCGAGGCGAACACCACCGGAACTGGCATATTTCACGATACCCTTGGCGATGTTATTCGCCGCGTACATGGCCATCATTTCACCGGAAACCACGATGTAGATCTCCTGGGCCTTATTTTCACGGATGGGCATGGCAAAGCCGCCGCATACCACGTCCCCGAGAACGTCGTAGAAAACAAAGTCGAGGTCCTCGTCGTAGGCGCCTTCCTCTTCCAGGAAGTTGATGGCGGTGATGACGCCACGACCGGCGCAACCTACACCCGGCTCAGGGCCACCAGACTCGACGCACTTGATGTCGCCGTAACCGACGGACAGTACATCTTCCAGCTCCAGGTCCTCGACGGTACCGGCTTCGGCAGCAAGATGCATAACAGTAGTCTGGGCCTTGGAGTGAAGGATCAGACGGGTGGAGTCAGCCTTAGGATCGCAACCGACGATCATGACCTTTTTGCCGGCCTCAGAGAGAGCGGCGACGAGATTCTGAGTGGTGGTGGACTTACCAATTCCACCCTTGCCGTAAATCGCACATTGACGTAAAGCCATG
The DNA here is from genome assembly GCA_041563315.1 of Thiohalomonadaceae bacterium. Lineage (GTDB taxonomy): Bacteria > Pseudomonadota > Gammaproteobacteria > Thiohalomonadales > Thiohalomonadaceae > JBFEYJ01. The sequence continues at coordinate 4,232 of JBFFNE010000052.1, read as the reverse complement.
GTATTTTCTCCTTGCGTTGGGGTGTTGACCAATGTCATGGTCTCTAGCGCAAGGAGTGTGCCAACCAGAAAATAACTTCATAACCTATTGAAGATATTGTATTTATTATTATTTTCGGCACGAGAGTGTAAGGTTTGATCTACGACAAACCCGCAGCAGCTGTATGGATAACGACAAAGAACATGAGACAACATCAGGATCATGCCACCCTGCCCCGCCAGGCTTACCTGCCGATTAACCGCTGTAATCTCCCTGCGGTAATCCTTGGCAGCCTGACCTTTCAACAACATCCAACGTGCTTGTTGATTGATGGTGTTGATGCGCTGCACCATGATCTGATGTACCGGCTTGATGCAATCAACGACTCAGGCAATCGGGCACAACAGTTCATTGATTACATGACGGTGCATTTTCGTCTGCATGCGCCGAATGAGGTGGGGCTCACCGAAGCGAGTAAATGTGATCGCAGCAAAGCGGATTACCTGAGACTGTTACGGGGCTGGGCCTTCGATGCCGAAGGAAGGGATGCAGCGGTACTCAAGGGGTGGGTAGAATCGCGCTTTGGCCTCATTCCGCGCTTCCATCAAACACCTATCCACTCCACTGATGACGAAAGTTATCATGCCTATCAACATGCCTATGCGGTCGGCCTCTACAACACCAACTCCCTGGAGGCGCAACTCGACCTGCTTTACACCTATTGCCAGTATGAATTGCATCGTCAATGCCAGGGAGAAACCCACCTCAGCCTTTATCGCGGCAGCAACGATATCGAGCAGCTCAAACAGTCGGGTAACAGTAAGAACGACAAGCCTTTAATGCTGCTCAACAACCTCAACTCTTTCAGCAGCTGTATCGAACGCGCATCGGAATTCGGTGACCAGGTTTTCAGCATTGAGGTGCCGTTTAGCAAGATCGTCTTCTACTCCGACCTGATTCCCCATTACCTCAAGGCGGAAAACGAATACATCGTCCTGGGTGGTGTTTACGAGTGTCAGCAGGTGATGTAACAGCTCGCTAACCAGAAGACGTATTTTGTTGAATCAGACACCCCAGTCGTGTAGTGCCGTTCATCAGCGAAAGAATAACTTTAAGGGGACATCCAACACTTTCCCTCACTTGGATTCTTAGAATCCTATACTAACGGGACGACAACTATCCTGACAGAGGGGGCTTGCCATTCACTAGTAGTTAGCATCTAATAACGGTATAAAACGCTAAGGATGGTGACCTTCCTACAGAGGGCTTCCACCTCATTAGTTCATGCCCATACTAGGCGTACACAAAGCACTCAAACCGACCCACTTCCGCGATGCATGTTTTGTGCATAAATCGCACAAAACATGCATCGCTACAGCGGTCGGTTTAGTTTGGCGTTAGGTGAACATATGAATAGGAACATTTATATATCACTTGTACTGTCTGCTCTAATACTTCTTGGTGGCTGTTGCAATACCCTGGGAAATAGATGGTTTGGCTCTTGTGGTATAAGCCCATCAATGGATGATATGAATGCTGTTGCTGAATGCTTAGATGCTGGCCACAAGGCGAATACTGAAGAATACGGCAAATGCTTAACTGAAAAAAAAATCAAACACCGAGTCATTTATGATTAGTTGCAACATTTCACCTAATCGGGTGCCAAGGGTCTCTAACCCTCAGCCCCTACAACACCCTGCAAAAACTTTAAGAAACTTTAAGGGGACACCCAATACTTTCAACCAAACGAAAACTAATATCTTGCATGCATATTGGTATTTGCAGTGGATGGGCTGGGGGTTATGGACGGGTGATTGCGAAAACCGGCTGAGTTCTGCTGTTTATCAAGATTGACTACCTTTGCAGCCAATCCGTGACGATAGCCCTTCTCCTCAAGACCATCAGCGGATAGTGACTCGGTTTTGAAAAGACATTGGGTTATCTTCAGGTGGGTAGCGGACTTCGATATAAACGCTGTGCCTCACTTATCCCCTTGATGAAGCATCGGCTAAGGTCTCTGGCAGCCTGTTTGAGCTTTTCTGCCTTACCTAGCATCGTTGGGCTTTCTGTCGAGGCCTTGCCCTGAAGGTGCTCGACAAAACGGTAAGGGTCGAGATTGAGGCGCACCAGGATTGGTGGTGCGTTTCTATCGATAGCGCCGCGCTTGCCTTCACGTACAGCCCGACCAGCCCAATCGACCAATTCCAGGTAGTCCCCTAGCGAAAAGCCGATGGCATTGGGATGTGGGTCCTGGCTTTGAGGCGTGAGGGGCATCAACGGGATAGTGGGAATTTGCTTGTCGTCCGTCTTGCCTGACGTGAGTCGAGCTTCAACTGTCAGTTCTCGGAGCCGCTGCTGAATCGAAGTAAAGTCAGAGTCCTCTGGCGTGGCTGCCATCCCGGCCCGGAGAGGATTAAGGTCCACGTAGCTCATGCAGGTGAGGACCGCGGCATCATCCAGGAGTGCCTGGCTTTTGAATCGGCCTTCCCAAAATCGCCCGGTGCAGTTGTCCTCCTCGTTGCTTCTGCGTGCCAGGTGTTTTCATTGAGGCTACGCATGAACCAGGAGATATCACCCAACCTCTCTCGCCAGATGTTGATGATTTCCTCTGCCTTGATACGTTCGGCGTCACAGGTGCATTCCCCTCGCAGGTAACGCACGACCAGCACGGGCAAGCTGTAGAGTTTTTTCCATTGCGCAATCACCTGGTGATTGGTCCATTCATTGACCTTGTCCAGATTAATGCGCAGTACCAGGTGGTAGTGATTTGACATGATGGCATAGGCGCAGATATCGATGACGAAGACATCGGCCAGTTCACGTAGCCGCTCGATGACCCAACCTTTACGATGCTCGTAATTATTGCCAGTGAGTGAATCTTCGCCGCAAAGAAAGGCGCGGCGCACGCATCGGCTGATGCAATGATAGTAGGGGGTGGTTTCAGGTGAGATAAGCTGGTTTCTGGCGCGGGTCATTGGTTTTCCTCCTTGAAAACGTGGAACGGCTTGAGTTCAGTGTATTCGGGCGCATTATGAAGTCAAGTTAAATTATGGGTGTCCCCAAGATGGTTTCTCCCCAAGATGGTTTCTGACTATTCGCTTATCCTGAATATTCCCCTTCTTCAATGCTCGATGCAAGACCTGACGCCCATCAATTTGTCATTAAGTGACATAATGTAACCATAAAGTTACTCGCTCTGGCATGTAACAGCCGTAGGCTGACTGAATTCAGAAACTATCGCAAAATTAGCAAGCGCATGTGTAACAAGGAAAAAATGGACAAAAAAGCCGTTTGCGGAGAGAAAATAAGTCATTTTAAGTCCATTATTAACACCTATCGGCAAGCACAGTAATTTTGGGTTGGTTTGTACCCGTCCCTATATCCACTCACTGACAACCAACGCAAGTGCCACATTTCATAAACATGCGACTATCAGCAGACTACGGCAACGATTTCAGCAACAGTGATAAAGATATAGAGTTTGCGTGAAAGAGCATGTCGGCTTGCGCGAGACTGCAGTTTTACTGGTGAGCATGAAAGATATCCGGGTCAGAGAAAGCCATCATGTATATGATGTTTTCTCTGACCCGGATTAAGAAGAACCAACGTTTTGATTAAAGCGTACTATTGAAAAAGCAAGAAGCCACTGAGTTGTTATAAATCCATGCCTGCATTATCAGGTTAAGATGCTCAGACAGCCTCGCATCTCTTTTTAGAGGGTTAGGCGCCTACCCACCACATGGTGATCTCTTGGTTCATGACACCACCTGCGGCAACACCTAATCCGGCCAGTGCAATCAAACCGTCGCGCAATGCCATGGTGATTTGTGAAGGTTTACCGGCAGCTTTCTTGTGTGCAGTATTGTTTTCCATCTCTGTTACCTCCGGGGGTGTTACGTTTGTGGATTCAGCCATAGTTTTAGTGGCTGCATTGGTAACGTAAAGCTCTTCATTTTTGTTCATTCTTTTTTCCTCCATGGACATATGAGGTTTTTCGCTCTTGTTGATTATAGAGTCTATATTCATATTTCAATATTTCTGTTAACCATCACCAAAATCAGGAGGAACTGGTAGACAGTTTTCATTAAAAGCCTTCACTTAATTTAAAATGCTTAATAAGGCAGGCAAAAAGTGTGCGCTGGCACACAAATTAATTGCACGTATGAAGCGCAACATTTGCGTCACACAAACTGATAACACACGGCCTTTCCCACCCGTTTCAAATAGTGTGCATTAGCGCACAAAACCGTAAG
>JBFFNE010000051.1:0-20076 GCA_041563315.1 Thiohalomonadaceae bacterium | reverse complement strand
CTCCTAAGGGGAAGGCCAGAGGTTCGAATCCTCTCCGGGGCGCCATCATCTGTTATCTTGTTTTTTCTGGCTTGGCCATCATGCGGTTTTTTCCGGGCATCTATGATTTGCTATATTGCAGTGCTTGTTTATCTCGTCGTGGCTTTCATTTTGTGCGGTAGTGGGACCTGCGACGCAGGCATTCCTGTGGTAGAGTGATCTTTACGTTCTCACACCTCAAGTCATTATGAGTCATACCATCACCGACAGCTCTCCACGCAGCCCGATGTGGGTTTATGAGGAGAATTATCGCCTGCTGCAGCACCTGGTTCCCGAGATGGAGTCGGGAGGGGATCGCTACTGTCTGTCCGGGACCGATGGCCTGCACGCGCTGGAGCTCCTGGTTCTGGAGCGCTGGCGCTATACCGGCATCATTGAACTGACCAAGCCGTTTCTGGTGGGGGATGCGTGGTTGCATGATCTGACGATGCACCTGCGCCTCTATCATGATGCCCAGGTGGTGGAGGTGGTCTGTTATCAGGGGTGTCAGCGTATTCCCGCGCGCTACGAGATTGAACAACCCAGCCCTTTTGCCAAGGACGAGAAGCGTCAGGTCAATCAGCTGCTGCATGAGGTGTTGATGTATTGCCTGCGTAACAATTATCGCGAAGTCCGCGAACCCAACTGCTCGAATGTCTGATTCTTTCCATCGCCCTTGACAGGATCGTGCTCCGCACATATAGTTGAGCATATTACTCAGGTATTAACCCAGTGATTTTTAGTGTTTTTCCTGGCAATTTGGCTGGCGTATGCGCCCGAGAGGTGACTGAACATGGCATATAGTGACAAGGTCCTCGACCATTACGAAAATCCCCGCAATGTGGGAAATTTTGACAAGGATGATGAACATGTGGGCACCGGAATGGTTGGCGCGCCGGCCTGTGGTGATGTGATGCGCCTGCAGATCAAGGTCAATGATGATGGGATCATCGAGGACGCGCGATTCAAGACCTATGGCTGTGGGTCGGCCATTGCTTCCAGCTCCCTGGTGACCGAGTGGGTCAAGGGCAAAACCCTGGATGAGGCGGCCACGATTAGGAATAGTGATATTGCCGAGGAGTTGGCGTTGCCGCCGGTGAAGATTCACTGTTCGGTATTGGCCGAGGATGCCATCAAGGCGGCGATCACCGATTATCGTAGCAAGAGTGGCAGTAAATAGAGATTCAAACCCTGGGCTTGGTAATTGCTACTGCAGTGCCAAGCGAGGCTTGCTGCCGTTGGGCAGCAGATTAATGCCATAGCGGTACTGGGGCGCCCCGCACCATTGCACGACGATTGAGCGTTCCCCCTCTGACCGGTATATACCGGTCTTTTTGTTTGTCCGAATGTGGTGTGGGCGGATTTCTGCCATAATTGGTAAGGGTATCCCGTTTTTGGGGCGAACATCGTGAACTTTACCGCCGACCTCTTTCCTGAGCTATTTTACTGGCTGGCGCACCTGGTCTATGCCATGGTGCTCGGTTGGGCACTGTACTCGGCTCCTTGGTATAAAATCCGGAGTCGCGAGAACCTTCATGTGTTTCTCGGCGCTACGGTAGCGCTGCTGGTGATTTGGACGCTCAAGGCGGGGATCAAGCCTGGCATGAGCTTTCATCTGCTGGGCGCAACGCTACTGATGTTGATGTTTGGTTGGCAGTTCGCGCTTTTCAGTCTCTCTCTGATTCTGGTCGGACAGGCGCTCTACGGGAATATTGAATGGTTCAGCTTTTCGTTCAATGCGTTGGTGATGGCTGCGGTTCCGGTACTATTCAGTTTTGCGGTGTTTCGTATCTCGATCCTTTTTCTCCCCAGACATTTTTTCATTTATACCCTGTTTAACGCCTTTTTTTGTGCCGGCTTGACGATGGGGGTGACGATGTTGCTGGTCAGTCTGCTTCTGGGTTGCTGTACTCAATACCGTTTCGAGGTTATCCGCGACAATTATTTGATCTTCTCCCCGATGATGGTGTTTGCCGAGGCGTTCTTTACCGGCATGTTGGCAACCAGTATGGTGCTTTTTCGTCCCGAATGGATCGGATCGTTCGATGACCGGCGCTACCTGAATGGTAAATAGCCCATGGGGACGCGGTCAGAGGTGAGAACATCGCGGGATATCACACTACAGGCGGGATCATTACTGCTTGCCGCCCGGGTATGGGGGGAGGCGGGTGCAACGCCGGTGCTCGCCCTGCACGGCTGGTTGGACAACGCAGCCTCTTTTGATGCCCTTGGTGCCACCCTGGAAGGGGTTCAGCTGGTCGCCCTGGAGTTGGCAGGCCATGGTCATTCGCAGCATCGACCGCCTGGCAGCGCCTACCATTTTATAGACAATATTTCCGATGTATTAGCTGCTGCCGATGCCCTTGGCTGGAAGCAGTTTACCTTGTTGGGGCACTCCCTGGGGGCGGCAGTAGCCAGTTTTACTGCTGCGGCCATGCCGGAACGCATCACGCAGCTATTGCTGCTCGAGGGGCTGGGACCGGTGAGCGGCAACCCGGTCAATGAACCGGAGCGGCTGCGTCGTTATCTGCGCCAGCATGGCTCTCAGGATAAGAGGCGTCCTCGCCGCTATCCATCCCTGGAGGAGGCAGCGACACGGCGTGCCAGTAATAGTGACCTTACCACGGGCATGGCGCTGCGCCTGACAAGACGAGGGACGGTGGAGAGTCATGATGGCGGCGTATGCTGGCGTCATGATCCACGTCTGACCTTTTCCTCCCCTCATTATTACGACGAAGCACAGGTGTTGGCGGTGCTGAACGCCATTGAGGTGCCGACAGTGCTGGTGATGGCAGAACCGGGGATGTTAGTGTCGCGATCCACTACCGCTGCACGATGTGCTGCGGTGAAGGGACTTGAGGTGGTTACGCTTCCGGGAGGTCACCATCTGCACATGGAAGATGCGGCGGCGGTGGCCCGGGTGCTAGGCGATGTTATGCATACTCTGCCCGCAGGAGCATGTGATGATATTCATTGAATTGATTATTCTGGTTGTCGTAGTGGCCCTGGTTGTCTTTTTTATTCGGCCGCCAAAGACGAAATAGTCTGGCACCCTTCAACTCTCTACCAGCCAAGGTTCGGGAAAAAACGCTGGGAGCCAGCAGGAGGTCGGCACGGCCGCAATACAGGCTCAGTTGAGCATCACGTGTTGTCGTGCGTTGCTGCCACTACCGGCGAGCAGGAGGTAGGCGTGGTAGCGGTCGCGGATCTCGCGCACATAGTTTACCGGTTCATAACCGCGTACATAGCCGTGCCTGGCGCTTTTGGCATATTCACTTTTTGATAATAACAGCATGGCCTTTTCAACGTTGCCGAACCACCGGTTTGGCTCCAGGTCGAGTTGCCGTGCCAGCCGGCGTGCGTCGATTACATGGCCGATGCCTGCATTGTAGGAGGCCAGAGCGAACCAGGTTCTGTCAGCGACTCCCAGTTCAGGTTCGAAACTGCGCATGAGACCGTGCAGGTATTTGACCCCGGCATGGACACTGGTTTCCGGGTGGTGTAAATCTTCCAGCCCGAGTTCCATCGCCGTCTGCGGCATGACTTGCATCAATCCCATTGCCCCCATCCATGACTTGGCCTCCGGATCGAACCGGCTCTCCTGATACATCTGTGAAACCAGCAGTCGCCAATCGAAGCCGTACTCTTTGGCATATTTTTGTACCAGTGTGTCGTAGGGTGAGATACGGGTCTCGTTAAACACCTCGCTGTGCAGGGCGACCTGGCGGAGGTTCTGTTTTGAATTCCTGAAATATTTTCTGTAGGTCACGTTGTAGAACAGGCCGCGGTACTCTTTTTTGAAAAAGTCGTTGACCGCCTGCAGTAACTGGGGATTGTTCTCGCGTATCAGCCAGCCGTGTTGCTGCGGCGCATCGAGCGGAAAGGCGGCTTTGACATCATCGCGCCAGGTCAGATCGATATCGAGTATGTGGCTGTCGGCCACCGTCAGGTCGTACTCGCCGCTGGCGACCCGGGCAATAATTTCGCTGGTCTCCAGCTCCTCCGGTGCTGCACGCAGGGACAGTCGAATGCCCTGTGCCTGCAACTTCTTCAGATTTTGCCAGTATGAGCTGCTCCGGCGTACCACCACGGTGCGACCGGAAAGGGCTTCAGGGTGTTCCAGGCCAATCTCATCACTACGGCTGATTACGATCTCTGATGCCTGGTTATAAGGACGGCTGAAACGGACACCTTGCTTCTCAATCAGGTCGTTTATCGTTAATGAGGCGGCGATAATGTCCCCCTTGCCCTGTCGCAGCCATGGCAGCAGCTGCTCCCGGCTTGGCGGGACCACCATCTCAAGGCGCAGACCATGCGACTCGGCAAAGTGCCTGGCCAGCTCATACTCGAAACCGAACAGTTCGCCATGCCAGAGAAAATAGGTGGTGGCGTTGTTGCGGGTCAGTACGCGCAGCACACCGCGCTGTTTGATCGCTGCCAGGTCGTCACTGGCAACCAGTTTTTCTTGTGAGGCGAGATGGTGCTGCCCGAGAAAGTCGTTCAGCCTGCTCAGCAGCACGGGATTGTCGGGACGGACTCCCCAGGCTATGGCTCGCACCGAGCCGAGATCGAAAGCCACCTGGATATTTTTGCGATAGCTGCTGATGATCTGGAACAGGTTGTTGTCGGCCAACGCCAAGTCATACACACCTTCTGCGACGCCGATGAGGATCGCTTCGGTAGAGACGGATTCGTCGATTAGCTGGATCTCAAAGCGTGGTTGATAACGCTGCTTTAGCATTGTTTGCAGTGTTTCGTAGTAGGTGCTGGAGGCATGGACTGCCACGCGCCGCCCGCCAAGATCACGAAGCCCTTTTGGCGCCTCGCCTTTGCGCGCGATGATCTGCTCACTAACGTAGGTAATGGGGCTGGTAAACTCGATCTGCTGTTTGCGCGTGGGGCTGACCGTCAAGTTATCGATAATGATGTCGCCGTCACCGCTGAGAAGGCGGGGGATCAACCGGTCGTAACGATCCACATAGACATATTCCGGCTCCATCCCTACGTTAGCGGCAAAGCGTTCGATGAGTTTCAGTTCCTCGGAGGTTGGAGAGCTGTTGGTGGGAAGCACTCCCCATACCTGGCGTGGCCGCAAAATGCGCAATTTTTGTGCGCTCTCCTTCTCAACCACAGCACTGATACCTGCCATGGCAGCAGGGGGCGTCTGCTCACAACCGGCCAGCAGTGGGCCGAGCAGCAAGGGTAGCAAGGGGATAAGGCGGTGAATGTTTTGTATCATCTAGCCATTGCAGTGATTACCAGTGTCTATCAAAACCATAGAACAAGATTGGCCAGCCAACCTCTCCTCGTGAGAATCTGTAACAAAACCGGTACACTGTGCAGCTGTCCAATTGATGCAACGCCATGACAGCACTAAGCCTGAAACAGCATTTTGCTGAATATATCCGCCTGACCCGCCTGGACCGCCCCATTGGTATCTACTTAGTGCTGTGGCCGACTCTGTGGGCCCTGTGGATCGCCGCCGAGGGCTGGCCCACTCCGCTGGTGCTGGTGGTGTTTCTGCTCGGCACGATACTGATGCGCTCAGCCGGTTGTGCCATCAACGATTTTGCCGACCGTGAGTTCGACCCCCATGTAAGCCGCACCGAACAGCGGCCACTGGCACGCGGAGCGATCAAGCCGGTCGAGGCGGTGGGGGTCTTTGTGGTGCTGAGCCTGATCTCATTGGTGCTGGTGCTGCAGCTCAACACCCTGACCATTCTGCTGGCTATCCCTGGGGCTTTTCTCGCCGGTAGCTACCCCTTCATGAAACGCATCACTCATCTGCCCCAGGCCTATCTCGGGGTCGCCTTCGGCTGGGGCATTCTGATGGCTTTTGCTGCACAGACCGGCGAGGTACCGGCCAACGCCTGGCTGTTCTTTGTCGCCAATATCTTCTGGGCGCTCGCCTACGACACCATGTATGCCATCTGTGACCGCGAGGACGACCTCAAGATTGGCGTGAAGTCGGCGGCGATCCTGATGGGGCGTTACGACCGCCTAGGCATCGCTCTGATGCAGCTGCTGACCTTGGGAATGCTGGTCGCCGGTGGCATCGCTTTCGAACTGGGTGTGCCCTACTGGCTGGGACTGGTGGCAGCGAGCGGCTTTGCCCTCTATCAGCAGTACCTGATCCGCGATCGGGATCCGCAACTCAGTTTTAAAGCCTTTCTCAATAACCACTACTTCGGCCTGGCGGTGTTTGCCGGCATCGCCCTCAACTATGGACTGCACTGATGGATAACCGCGACTGGATGAAACGTGACCTGTCGGTGCTATGGCACCCCTGCACGCAGATGAAGGATCATGAGTCGCTGCCGATCATCCCGATCCGGCGCGGCGAGGGGGTGTGGCTGGAGGATTTCGAGGGCAAACGCTACATCGACGCCATCAGCTCCTGGTGGGTTAACCTGTTCGGGCATGCCAATCCGCGCATCAATGCCGCGATCAAGGCGCAGCTTGATGAGCTGGAGCATGTGATCCTCGCCGGTTTTTCCCATCAGCCGGTGGTGGAACTCTCCGAGCGCCTGGTAGCGATGACTCCGCCGGGACTGGACCACTGTTTTTACGCCGACAACGGCTCCTCTGCGGTCGAGGTAGCGTTGAAGATGAGTTTTCATTATTGGCGCAATTTGGGACGGACGAACAAGACCCGGTTTATCACCCTTGCCAACAGCTATCATGGTGAGACCCTGGGTACGCTGTCGGTCGGCGATGTGTCGCTCTACAAGACCACCTACGAGCCGCTGTTGATGCAGGCGATCACGGTCCCTTCGCCGGACTGTTATCAGCGCGAAGAGGGGGAGAGTTGCCGTGATGTGGCCGAGCGTATGTTCGAGCATATGGAGCAGGCATTGGCACAGCACGCTGATGAGGTCTGTGCGGTGATTGTCGAGCCGCTGATTCAGTGTGCCGGTGGCATGCGCATGTATGACCCACATTATCTGGAACTGTTACGCGAGGCCTGCGACCGTCACGGGGTGCACCTGATTGCTGACGAGATCGCCGTCGGTTTTGGTCGTACCGGCACCCTGTTCGCCTGCGAGCAGGCGGCTATCACGCCGGACTTTATGTGTCTTTCCAAGGGGCTCACCGGCGGTTACCTGCCTCTCTCGGTGGTGCTGACCAATACCACGGTCTACCAGGCGTTCTACGACGACTACGAAAAACTTACGGCCTTTCTCCACTCCCACAGCTATACCGGCAACCCGCTCGCCTGCCGCGCAGCGCTGGCGACACTCGATATCTTCGAGCAGGACCATGTGATCGATAACAATCGTAAGTTGGCGCGCGTGATGACGGAGGCGACGGCGCACCTCAATGATCATCCTCATGTGGCCGATGTCCGTCAGCACGGTATGACTCTGGCAGTAGAGATGGTTAAGGACAAAAGCACACGCGAGCCCTTCCCCTGGCAGGAGCGCCGCGGCCTCCGGATATATCAACACGCCCTGTCACGCGGCGCCTTGCTGCGGCCCTTGGGCAATGTCAGTTATCTGATGCCTCCCTATACCATCACCCCGGAACAGATCGAGTTTCTGGTGCAGGTGATGGAGGAGGGGATCAACCTGGCAGTAAGAGATTAATCGGTAGAGGGCAGTAAAAAAACGGGTTATCACTGTCGCGTTGGGCGTGTCAGGTAGCCTATCAACACAGGCATGTACTACGCTTAGCTCACTGAAGAGTGCAGGCAAAAAGATTGAGCCAGGCGTTGAGGCTCAAGCCTTGTGAAATGACAGGATAAGTGTGGTGAGTAAAAATCACGGTCTCAAGCTGTTGGTGCATCATGGCCGCTTGTGCGCAGCGATAAAACATTCTGCTCTCTCTCTTTTTCTCCTGATGTCGATGGTCGCGTGGTCTGCGGCTCAGGCAGGCAGTACGGGCAAGTTGCGTTGTATTGACATGCCGAAGTCGGAGCATGCCGTCTGCGCTCACGAGTTCAACCCGGCGGCGGAACAGACCATCGTTCTGATCCACGGACTGCACGGTGATCCGGTCGAGGACTGGGAAGGCCAGATACCCTATCTATCACGCCATTACCATGTGCTGTCACTTCAACTGGACAGCTTTTACCGCTTTAGCGAAGTGGCCGACGAGGGTGTGGTAAATGCGCTTAGTCTCGCCTTACGGCAGCTAACCCAGCGATATGCGAGCGGGCCGGTGATCATTCTTGCCCACTCGATGGGCGGGGTGATCGGTCTGCGTTATGCCGTCGATTACCCTGATAAGGTTAGCAAATTGGTGTTGGTTGATGTGGCGGGCGTGCTGCAGCGAATCGCCTTCATCCGTTCGCTGGTGAGTCAACGTAAACGCTCGGAAGGGGAGAGCGAGGTCTTTAACCGTGTCCTGGAAAAGCTGGTTACCAAACTCTTGTTCAGGATAGATAACTATAGTGACGAGAGCACCGCGCAGCCCCTGTCGCAGGAGAATGACCCCTTCGACCTGTTGATCAAGCCGGAGCTGTTGGCTACTGAGGCGTTGATTGATGAGGACTTCAGTCATTCTATAGCCGGCCTGGCTTTACCGGTACTCATCGTCTGGGGTGAAAACGATCATATTGCACCCTTGCGTACCGGCTATACCCTGGCGGCACGCCTTCCCACCACGCAGTTGCTGGTTATTCCGCAAGTCGGACACCAGCCTATGCAGGACAAGCCTGATGTGTTCAATCGTGCGCTGGAGGCCTTTTTCACTAGTGACATCTCCTTGTATCGGCCTGACTTCGCCTACCCGCAGGAAAAGCTGCCGTTAGTGGATGAGGTGGTGTGTCGTGGTGAAAAAGGGCGGGTATTCAGTGGTTATTACCAGCGCATTACATTGAACGATTGTGATGATGTGGTAATCCGCAATGCTCGTGTGGGGGAGGTGGTAGCCAATAGCTCTCGTCTCACTATTCTTCACAGTAATCTGGGCGGTGGTGCTTTCGGCCTTTCGGTGACCGGCTCAGAGGTGGAAATTACTGCGACCCATATCGAAGGGGATGTCGCACTAATCGCTTCCCGTAGTCGTCTGGATATGGCGGCGGTTTCGATGATCGGGCACAAGGTATCGGTGGCGGGAAGGAGGCGCTCTGATCTGCTGTTCTCGCTTTCTACCCTGAGTAGTCCGTTTCATCAGGGACCGATTCACGGCTATTTCACCGTTGATAGCGCCAATCCTTTGTAGCCTGGTCGACCTGTTCTTCCCGCTAGTGTGTTGTGAGTGATGCTTCCTGAACCAGAAACTGGTCACTGCAGGCGTAACCACGCCTTCTGTATCATTGAGTCCGGGAAGAGAATAAAAGGATCATCATGTTCGCGTGATGTGTCCCGGGAAACCATGGCAAACTAAGGGGTGGGAGAATTGTTCGGGTGAAAAAATTGGCTATTGTTCAGGTGATCTTGCTGGGCGCATCTTTGTTGATCCAGCCAATGGGAGTGCCTGGCTCCGAGGTGCCTGCCGATCTGTCGGTTCGAACGACATGTATTGATGAGCCGGTGTTTGGCCAGCGTGCCTGTATCTATGAGGCCAACCGGGAGGCAAAGCAAACGGTTGTCCTGGTTCATGGTCTTAATGGCCAGGCCTTGCGGGACTGGGCGCGGCAAATCCAGCCCCTTGCCCGTCACTACCATGTATTGAGCTTCGATCTACCTGGATTCGGCGCATCGGACAAAGGCCCGGATTATTATTCACCTTCCGCTTATGCCCGCTTTATCCGGTATATCACAAAGCGTTATGCCAAGCGGCCCTTTCATCTGATTGGCCACTCCATGGGGGGGGCTATCGTGCTGCGTTATACCGCGGATAATCCTGAAGATATCGAACGACTGGTGCTTGTGGATGTCGCCGGGGTGCTGCACCGCACGGCCTATGCGCGAATGCTGGCGACCGCCTGGGCGACGGAGCATATGGTATCTGACGAGCGTTTCGGCGGATTTCTCGACAGGATGGTCAACAAGTTCATCACCAAGGCTGAGGGCATTGCCGGCTTGGGTAATGAATACCTCGCACGTAAGCTTATCGAACATGAGTTGATCGAAGCCCAGCCTCAGGTGGTTGCGGCTTTTACTCTGGCAAATGAAGATTTGAGTGATGCCCTCCTGCGAATCCGCGGACCGGTGTTGCTGCTGTGGGGGGAGGAAGACAAGATAGCGCCGTTGCGTACAGCCAAGGTATTGAAGGCACGCCTGCCGCAGGCCAAGCTGATAACGTTTGCCGGTGCCGGTCACTCGTTAATGAGTGAGGCTGCCGCCCCATTTAACCGGGAGTTGCTGGCGTTTCTTTCGGCTGCCCAGGCTAAACCGAGGCGGGCTGGGCCAGCACAGGCAGAAGCTGAGGCGCAACAAAGGCTGGCGCTCCAGGGAGAGCGCCAAATTGAGTGTCGCCGGCAGCGTGACATGGTTTATGAGGGACACTTCGAGTGGATTGTGCTGGACGGCTGTTCGGGAGTGGTCATCCGCGATGCAACCATTGGCAGCCTGCAGGCGGTATCGTCCACCGTAAAGATAGAAAATAGCCAAATAGGGCAGACGGCGGGAATTGGGTTGACTGCACTCGGTTCTGATTTGACGGTTACGGCCAGCGAGATCCGCGGCCGGATCGCGGTACACGCCTCGCGCAGCCGCCTCGATCTGGCGGGGGTGAGGCTGGTTGCCGGAGAGACGGCAGTAAGCGGTGATCGTGGGTCGTCGCTGATTTTCTCGGTGAGCGAACTGCATATGCACGGGCGCAGTGAGACAATCCACGGCTACTTTGAGGTGGATCGCAATAATTTCATCACTAACAACCTTCCCTAAATTCCGCGCTGATAGCTGCTGGATGAGGAGGCACGGTGTGGTGACCCCCCACCCACCTGGGTAATTTATGTGCCCAGATAGACAGGTTGCCCGGTTTGCGAAGAGATACCTCTATATTCCACTGAGATACAGTTGTTCCACTTCATCCTTAAACCGGTTGAGCACCACATTGCGTTTGACCTTCATCGTGGGTGTCAGCAGTTCATTGTCGACAGTCCATGGCTCCAGGCTGAGGTGCACACGGCGGATCTTGGCGTAGACAGGAAAATCGTGCAGCTGCTGGGTGATACGACGCAATACCGCTGTGATCACATGCTTGTCGGTCAGACTGTTGCTGTCCTCGGGGTTTACGCCGTGCTCTCGGGCAAAGTCAGACCACTGCTCCCCGTTAAACACGATGAGCGCCGACAGCCAGGAGCGCCCTTCGCCAATCACCATCACCTGGTCGAACAGCGGATTGAGGACGATGGCCATCTCCATGTCAGCGGGGGCGACCTTCTCACCATTGGACAACACCAGAATGTCCTTGATCCGGCCGGTGATGTAGAGATGGTTATTCTTAACATAGCCTTGATCACCGGTGTTCAGCCAGCCAGCTTGACTGATCATCTCAGCGGAAGCCTTGTGGTTGTTCCAGTAGCCCAGCATGATGCCGGGACTTTGGACCTGTAACTCATGATCGGCGCCAATACGCACCTTTACGCCATTTAACAACACCCCTACGCTCGTCGGGTCGTTGTCATCGGGTAGGTTAACGCTGATCACCGGGCTGGTTTCTGTCAGTCCGTAGCCTTGAAGGACAGGAACGCCGAGGCCGAGAAAGGTATGAGCGATCTCGGGGCTGAGAGCCGCACCGCCACTGATAGCAAAACGCAACCGACCGCCAAGACGCTGAATTATTTTTTCTGCCACAAGGCGCTTTAGCAGGCTCTGGAACAGTAGTTTAGGGTGCCAGTGACGCCGCCCCTGCTGACGTTCAAACTGGCGCCAGCCTACTGCCACCGCCGCATGGAACAGCCAGCGGCGGTAAGCAGGGCTCTTTGCCAACTGACCCTTGATGCGGCCGTAGATGCGCTCATAGATGCGCGGAACGGAGATGAGGACGGTCGGTTGGATAATCTGCAGGTCCTCAGCCAATTGGTTGATCGAGCGGGAGTAGGTGACCGTAGCGCCAACCATCATTGGTAGATAATAGCCTCCAGTGCGCTCCAGGGTGTGGGATAGCGGCAAAAATGAGAGGAAGGTATCCTCGGCAAGAAATGCCGCCATCGTCGTCGCACTGTAGGCGATCGACAGTATGTTGTAGTGGCTCAGCATTACCCCCTTTGGCCGACCGGTCGTGCCCGAGGTATAGACGATGGTCGCCAAGGCATGAGGATCTTCGGGGATTGTCTGCAGGGTGTGTTCACCGGCAGGCAGCAGGTTGCTTGCGCAGACCAGTCGCTCATCCTCATCGATAAGCCCGTTGCACTCACCGTGAAGGATAACCACGCTCTGCAGCGAGGGGCGCCCCTCCAGTGCCGGGGCCAGATGTTTCCAGCGCCTGACATCCTCCAACAGGATCAATTTGATTGCCGCATCGTCCACGATAAAGGCGATATTGTCCGGGCGGTCATCCGTATAGAGCGGGACCACAACCAGACCCAAGCCCAGTGCGGCCTGTTCGAACATCACCCATTCCCGACAGTTTTTCAGGCTCAGCGCTACCCGATCGCCGGGATCCAGGTTAAGTGCGGCCAAGCCCTTCTGCCAGCGTGCCACCTCAAGAGCCATCTCCTGCCAGGTTGAGTCGTGCCACCCATTGTCTGTTTTATCAAAATAGCGATAGGCAACGGAATCGGGAGTACGAAGAGCACGGGTACGAAACAAGCCGTTAAGTGTACCGGCTTCAATGTCTTGAATTACGTTTTTTGTCTGTTCTGGCATATTTTGGCTTCCATTTTGCCTGTTATTTATTGTTGTCGTTACATTCTACCGATTAATCCATAGATGTATAAGGGGGAATCACGCTCAAACTGCGGAGTGCAGGAAACTTGCACAACAAGGCCATCTGGTTTAATCTTTCGCACCTTTCTTGGCCCCAACAGGGCGAAGAACAGGAAGTTCGGGGCGCAGGAAGCCCGGAGCAGGGAGCACGCCAGCGTGCTCCGTCGCAACGTAACGCACAGGTTATTTGCGGCAAGTAAATCAGTTTTCTGGAGAGGTGTCCGAGCGGCTGAAGGAGCACGCCTGGAAAGTGTGTATACGGCAACGTATCGAGGGTTCGAATCCCTCCCTCTCCGCCAAAAAAACAGGGCCCGGTATTACCGGGCCTTTTTTGTTAGGCCTTTACCACGGGCCGGATCCAGACAGGCTTTTGTCAATCACGTCATCTAGTTCACCTTCCTTCGGCATGGCTACCCCTTAGCCTGTTTGACTAAAATCTCAGATCGTCAGCGTACCAGAGCGGCATAAGTGCGGAATTTGCAGCCTTGATGCGATGCTCCGATCTTCCCGAATCCTGGCCTTTTCCTACGCCCATACCCCACCCTCTCACCAGATACATTATATCTACTGAGTTTAATATATATTTAATATCAATAGGTTAATGCTGATTTGCGTCTTCCGCGCCAAGGAGTGAGTTGTCTGTGGGCGGTGATGCTTGGGCTGGACTGGGCTCGTGTGTGGCTGAGGTGCCAGTTGAAAAATCTGCGTCTACACTTCAGGCACATAATAAATATGTGTTACATCATGGCAAATCGAGCTTCGGCGCAAGTCGCCCTCAGTGTATGGAAGGCCCTGATACTGCGAGAGGCGCTATTCCGTCTTTTCGGTAGCCGTGCGGCGTGGTTGTGGCTGCTACTTGAGCCAGTTGTGCATATCGTGTTCCTGATGTTCATCTTTACTGTTGTGCGCCTGCGTGTGGTAGGGGGAATCGAGACACCCATATGGTTGATGCTGGGGCTGCTGGCTTTTTTCATGTTCAAGCGGGCGGCCAGCCAGTCGATGCAGGCAGTGGTCGCCAACCAGGCGTTGTTTGCTTACCGCCAGGTCAAGCCGGTGGACACCGTACTGAGTCGTGCTGCGCTGGAAGGTTTTCTGATGTTGCTGGTGGCAATGGTACTTTTTGCCGGCGCCGGACTGTTTGGCCTGGGCATCATTCCGGCCGATCCTCTTGCTGTGCTGCAGGCTTTTTTCGGCATGTGGCTTATTGGTCTTGGCTTTGGTCTGGCAGGCTCGGTGACCACTGTGCTGCTACCGGAACTGGGCAGGATTATCGTTCTTGCGATGACGCCGCTCTATTTTCTTTCCGGTGTGATCTTTCCTATTACCAAAGTGCCGCTGCCCTATCGTGAGTGGTTGATGCTTAATCCGCTGGCGCACGGGCTTGAGGCGGCAAGGCTGGGGTTTGCGCCGTACTATCAGGCAGTGCCTGAGTTGAGCATGTCATACCTTTATGGTTTTGCCTTGGCCAGTATCTTTTTCGGACTCGCATTACAGTCCCGTTATGCACGGAGGCTAGCTACACGATGATAATTGTTGATGATGTCCACAAGCGTTATCAGTCTGATCATGGCCCGGGAAAATGGGTGCTGCGAGGCGTTTCCCTGACTATTCCACCGAAGATTAACGTGGGACTGGTTGGCCGCAATGGCGCCGGCAAATCGACCATGTTGCGATTAATCGGCGGTGTGGATCAGCCTACCCGTGGACATGTGGAGCGCCAGTGTCGGGTCTCCTGGCCGTTGGGCTTTGGTGGAGGGCTACAGGGATCGCTAAGCGGTCGACAGAATGCCAAGTTTATCTGCCGCATTCACGGTCATGGGGAGGATATTCCGGAGCGGATCGCTGGGATTCAGGAATTCGCCGAAATCGGTGACGCATTTGATGAGCCGGTAAAGAGCTACTCTACGGGCATGCAGGCTAGGCTGAAGTTTGCTATCTCCCTGGCATTTGACTTCGATGTCTATCTGGCCGACGAGCTGACCGCCGTGGGTGATGCTGCGTTCAAGAAGAAGGCGCAGCGGGCATTTCGGGACTTGATCGATCGTGCCGGAGTGATCCTGGTTTCCCACCAGGAGGGGATTATGCGGGAAGTCTGCAGCGCGGGGATCTGGCTACATGAGGGGGGGGCGTACTGGTTTGATGATGTGAAAGATGCCCTCAGACATTACAGGAAATCGTTACCCCAATGATGCCGGATGCCTGCGAAAGTCCTTATACGCGCACACGACGTCGTGTGGTTTCATGGGCTCAGGGCTGGACGGCGCCAAGGCTGTTACGTCAACGTACCTTCCGCACAGCCGCGATAGTGTCATTGCTGGCGTTACTTTACTGGGGGGGGATCGCCTCCGATCGTTATGTCTCCGAAGCGCATGTCATCGTACAGCGCACTGACATGGCGAGCTCACAAACGGTGGATTTCAGTTCCCTAATTAGCGGAGTGACCGGTGGAAGCCATGCGGATCAATTTTTATTACGCGATTACCTGCTGTCAGTGGATATGTTGAAAAAACTCGACGCACGGCTCGACCTTCGATCTCACTATAGCGACAGGAGATACGACATTCTATCGCGCATGTGGGATATGGAGCAGGAGATGGAGTTGTTTCATCGATATTATCTTAGTCGCGTGAGTATCGATTTTGACGAGCGGGCGGGTATTCTCGTGCTCAAGGCCCAGGCCTACGATCCGGAGGTGGCAACGGCTATTACTTCAATTTTGGTGGAGGAAGGTGAGCGCTACATGAACGAACTGGCGCATCGACTGGCGAATGAGCAGGTTAGTTTCCTTGAGCAACAGGTAGAGCAGCGAAGTTTGGAATCAATTAAGGCCAGGCAGAAACTCATCGAATTCCAGAATAACAATGGCCTGGTTTCTCCGCAGGGAACGGTAGAGAGCATGGTAGGTACTATTAATAAGCTAGAGGCCAGACTTACGGAACTGAAGGCAAGCCGAGGTGCGATGCAGGGATATCTTAGTCAGCAGGCACCGGCAGTGATAAAAATCAGTCTTGAGATAGAGGCGATTGAGAAACAGATAGAGCAGGAACGTTCTCGTCTTGCCGCTCCTGCAGGAAAATCCCTGAATATCGCCGTTGACGAGTTCCAACGGTTGCAACTGACCGCCGAGTTTGCCGAGGATGTATATAAGACAGCCCTGGTAGCGTTGGAAAAGGGGAGAGTGGAAGCCACACGCATAATTAAAAAAGTGTCCATATTGCAAGCGCCGACTGAACCTCAATATCCGCTGGAGCCGAGACGTATCTACAATCTCGTTGTCTTCATCTTGGCGGCAATAATACTGGCGGGTATCGTTCACCTGTTGGCGGCGATTATTCGCGATCATAAGGACTAGTCTATGCGTAGATTCTTTTTGTTATTTCTTGTGTTGCTGCTCAACCCATCGCTCCATGCTCAATCAGTAGACCCTTTAGGTGTTAATACAGCTTTAGGTCTTACTCAAATGGATGGCGATGGTATCGGCTCTGTCACCGACGTGAATACCTCAGGTCAACAGAGCATGACTGCACCGCCTATGTTAATGCCGCAAGCGGCAGATTACAGATCCAACCTTACCAGTAATGTTTTCGGAGCACATCTTTTTACGGGTGCCTTTGCCCGTGAGGGGGCGACTCAGTTTAACCCGGATTACGCCGTGGCTGTTGGGGACCGGATTCAGCTTCGACTGTGGGGTGGGTTCGAATTCGATTCAGTCCTGTTGGTAGACCCAAAGGGAAACATTTTTGTGCCACATGTCGGTCCAGTGAAAGTGCTTGGCGTACGTAACAAGGACTTGCAGCGCGTGGTGGAAGCCTCTGTGCACAAAGTATTTCGTGCTAATGTTTATAGTTACGCGAGCCTTGCTGCGGCACAACCGGTAAGGGTGTTTGTCAGTGGTTATGTCCACCGGCCAGGACTCTATCAGGGCACCAGTATGGATAGCCTGTTGCACTACCTGGATCAGGCTGGCGGAATCGATCCTGAGCGAGGATCTTTTCTGCGGGTGGAGATTAAACGGGGAGAGAATATTCGCGCGACCGTTAATCTTTATAATTTTTTACTAAACGGTTCTTTGCCGCTGATTCAGTTTTCCGATGGTGATGTCATATTCGTTACCCCTCGACAGAATACCGTTAAGGTCTCTGGGCTTGCTGAGAACGCCAAAGAATTCGAATTCGATGTACACGCGCGCACGGTGGCAGACCTGATGGTGTTGGCCAATCCCCTCGCCCGGGCAACGCATGTGAGAATCGTGCGCAATACAGGAACGGTGAGAAATATCGAGTATATTCCTCTGGAGAAGGCCGAGAATGTTTATCTTGAGAACGGTGATGAACTGGACTTCACCGCGGATAAAAAGCCGGGAACAATCACGGTGCGGGTCGAGGGAGAACATCTGAGTGCGCAGGAGTATGTGTTGCCCTACGGGACACGACTCGGTAAGTTGATGGAAAAAATCACTTTTTCCGAACGATCAGACAGCAAGAGCATCCAGCTTTATCGCCGTAGCGTCAAAGAGCGGCAGAAAAGGATGCTGCTTGCGGGGCTCAAGAGTCTCGAAAGTGCCGCCCTGACGGCACGTTCTGGCACCAGCGATGAAGCCCGCTTGCGCAAGGAAGAGGCCGATCTCATCCTGCGCTGGGTGGAACGCGCCAAAGAGGTTGAGCCGGCGGGCCAGGTCTATATTGCCGAGGCAAAACAACGCAATGACCTGTTGCTGGAGAACGGCGACATCCTCCAGGTGCCGACCAGAGACGGCCTGGTACTGGTCAGCGGCGAGGTGTTGTTCCCCAACGCCATTGCCTACGATCCCGGGATGGTGCTCAACGATTATATCCGGTATGCCGGCGGTTATACGCAGAATGCGGATGCGGCGAGACTGGTGATTGCCCATCGGGACGGCAGTTTCAGTGAAGGCGAAACAACGCCATACCATGACGCCGATTTTTTCTGGTGGGAGCAGCCGTCCGCTGAAACAAGCAAAGCGATCCGGCCCGGTGACGAGATATTGGTGTTACCGAAGATCGATGTCAAATCACGGCAAATCGCCAAGGACCTGACTCAGATCCTCTATCAGATCGCGGTTAGCACCAAAGTTATCCTCGGGCTGTAACGTCAGAGAAAAAGAAGCGTGCCGGTCCATCCATATTGCTTCTGAACGCCATCCCTGGCGATGTGGCTTCGTTCCCAGCATTCGTCGTCCTGTAAAACCATCGTAAATCTTTCCTCTTGAAGGGAGCACACGCACGCTCACTTCCTGTCCTGACCTTTGCATTGTTGCCTGGCGGATAAGGGGGTGTTCTAAGGTCAACTCCTACCTTCGCTCTGGGGTGGTGTGTCCATGTAAATAGGGGCAGTACCGACCGGAAAAACCGCGTTGTACTACTAGGCTTTTGCTAAAGGCAGAAACTCTGCGTGGGAAAATGAACGCGATAGGGAAGTAAAGAGAGATGCGGTTACGAAATATCTTGAGGGCACTTAAAGGGGAGTTCATGTTGACATGCCTGTGGTGTTTGCGTGTCATCTGCCTCGCGCCAGGATTAGTCAGTATCTACCGCGCAGTAGTTTCGCAGCTGGTGGAGAAGACCTGCCTCTTCGATGAGCAGTATTACCTGGAAAATAATCCCGATATCGCCGAGTCTGGAATGAATGCCTTGTCTCATTATGTGGTGTATGGAGACAGCGAAGGGAGAGCACCCGTGGCGGTGTTTGATCCAAACTGTTACCGCAAGTCCACTACGGGTTGGACCAAGCGCATTAACACGCTGCTCCATTTTTCATACGTCGGCTGTTTTTGCAAAACGACTCCCAGCCCCTGGTTCGATGTGGAGTTTTACCTGAAGAATAACAAAGATGTGGCCAGAGCTGGAATCAATCCGCTGCTGCATTATCTTGAGTGGGGTGGCATGGAAGGACGATCTCCCTGTGCCCAGTTCGACGGTGCCTATTATCTGAGAAAAAATCCCGATGTGAGTGAGGCGAGTGTTAATCCCTTGATCCATTACCTGAAGCATGGCCGGTATGAAGGCAGAAGGACTGTGCCTGCATACTACCCGTGTTATCCGATGGATCGAGGTGAGAATGTGCCGGTGGCTCTCCTTCCTGATAAAGAGGAGTGGCAGGCTGTCGAGGCAAAGGCGCATGGCGATAACGTTCTAGTCGATGTAGTCATACCCGTCTACAAGGGACGAGCAGAAACGCTGCGGTGTATCTATAGTGTCCTTGCCTCTAGGTGTGAGACACCGTATGAGCTGATTGTGCTGAACGATGCCAGTCCTGACGAGAGCCTAGTAGAGGATTTGAGCGGGTTTGCGGCACGCGGGATGTTTACACTTATTGAAAATGATAAGAATCTCGGCTTTGTACAAACCGTAAATCGAGGGCTTACTTTTCACGATGACCGTGACATCGTCATACTGAATTCCGATACCGAGGTGTATGCCGGATGGCTGGACCGGTTAAAGGTTATAGCTGAAAAAAATGTTCATGTGGGAACAGTAACGCCTCTCTCGAACAACGCTACTATCTGTAGCTACCCCTACTTTCTCCATGATAACCCCTACCCGCTGGAGATTCCTTACAGCGAACTCGACGGGGTGTTGGCAGTGACTAACAGCGGAGTCACTGTCGAGGCACCGACAGGCGTCGGGTTTTGCATGTTTATCAAGCGTGACTGCCTCGACATGGTAGGTCTGCTGGATGAAAAAACCTTCGGAAAAGGGTACGGCGAGGAGAATGACTTCTGTCAGCGTGCGATAAAGCAGGGCTGGCAAAATGTGATCGCCACTGATGTCTTTGTCAGGCATTGGGGAAGTGTCTCATTCCAGGGGGAAAAGGCAGTACTTGCAAACAATGCACTCAAATTGGTGAAAAAAAAGCATCCGAACTATCTGGCGGATGTTGCTGAATTTATACAGAGAGAACCGTTGGGTGAAATCTATCGCCAAATCGACTGGGCCCGGTTGCTGAGACTGAAGCAGGAGAATAATGTCCTGCTGCTATGTCATGGACGAGGAGGTGGCACAGAGAAGCGCTTCCAGGAGGATATTGAATACTATACCAGGGAAGGTTATGGGATTTACCTGATGCGTCCTGCTCCTGGAGAACCGCATAAGGTAACCATCGGCCACCCTGAAGCGAAATGGTTGCCTAACATGAGTGACGTCGATTGGCATGACACGGAGGGTCTCAAGCGTGTCGTGGAAGAGCTTGGGATCACGGAAGTGGTATCGCACAGCTTTGTCGATTGGATAAAGGAGGCGCCAGTACTGCTCAAACAACTCGTAACTGAGACAAAAAT
>JBFFNE010000050.1:0-20201 GCA_041563315.1 Thiohalomonadaceae bacterium | reverse complement strand
GAATAAGTGGGGTCAGATCAAACTTTAATACCCACTCGGCGAAAAATGCATAAAATCCTTCTGTCGACCACGGATCTCGCCGCCCCAGAGAAACCCCTCCTGCTTGAATCGCTGAACCACGGAGCCACTTGCACTTAGGCTTGCTGCCTCGGTGTGGGGTTGCCATGGCCCACCGCGGATCAAACGGCAGCGTGGATTGAACTGCATGCACTGATCATAAAGGCCATTGTGCTCGGGATTGATATCGATGGCGACACCGAAGGAGTGGTTGCTGAAACGGGTACGAAGTCCGTTTTTATCGACTTCACCTCTTGTTTTACCGACACGATAACCGATTACGGTATGAATCGGCACGTTGGCATTCATCGAATCCCGGAGTGCCTTTTCGATGTTTGACGCCACGATCTTGCACACACGAAACGGTTCAATGCCGGGCAGGGCCAGTTCCACCTGATCCTCCTGGCATACAGTGCACCCGGTGATGGGATCGATCTCTTCCTCGCTGATTTCACTGTAGGGATGAACAACGGTGATACGATTGACCGCGCGCTTCTCGTGCGTGCTCCATTGATAGGTGTCGTAACTGCATGTCTTTGGCCTCGCCATTAGCTCGACGGGCAAGAGTGCAGACAGGAATAATACGAGCAGCGTAAGGCGTGTCATGTTTCCATTGCATGATTCTTTTCGCTGATTCTAAGATGCGGGGTAGGAGTTTCAAGTGTCAGGGTATGACACACGAGGTCTCGATTAGGAATAATTGGTGTTGAAGCTGCTGTCAGTATTTTTCTTTTTTGGTGAGACTTCCTTTGGCCACGCTGTTTAACCTGGGGATACTTGCCCGCGCTGTTGATCTCCTGCGCCGCCGCTGGCGATGGGGGCTGGCGTTGTTCGCGTTCTCTGTCGTCTTCTGGTTCAGTCTGCCCCGACCGCTGTTTGACGTGACCTATTCCTCGCTGTTGCAGACCCGGGACGGGGTGTTGTTGGGGGCACGGATCTCTGAAGACGAGCAGTGGCGGTTTCCCATGTCAGGGGAAGTGCCGGAGAAATTCTCCCAGTGCCTGATCGCCTTTGAGGACAAGCGCTTCTACGGCCACCCCGGCGTCGATCCGTTGGCGCTGGGCCGGGCGGTGGTGTTGAACCTCAAGGCCGGCCACATCGTCAGCGGCGGCAGTACCCTGACGATGCAGGTGATGCGCCTGGCGCGGGGGAATCCGGAGCGTACCTATGTCGAGAAATTGATCGAGATGATCCTGGCGTTGCGGCTGGAGCTGGGTTACAGCAAGGCGGAGATTCTTTCCCTCTATGCGGCCCACGCGCCGTTCGGCGGTAACGTGGTGGGGCTGGAGGCGGCGGCGTGGCGCTATTTCGGGCGGGCACCGGCGGCGCTCAGCTGGGCGGAGTCGTGCATGCTGGCGGTGCTGCCGAACAATCCGGCGCTGATCCATCCGGGCCGCAACCGGCAGCAGTTGCAGGCAAAGCGCGACAGGCTGCTCAAGCGTTTGCAGGAGGAGGGGAGGCTGTCGGCGCTAGAGCTGGAATTGGCGTTGCACGAGCCGCTGCCGCAGCGACCTTCGGCGATGCCGCGGTTGGCGCCGCACCAGCTGGAGACATTGGCAACGCGATACGGCAACAGCCGCCGTTTTGTCACCACGCTCGATGCCGGTTTGCAGCGGCGCGTTGCGGCGATGGTGCAGCACTACGGAAAGGAGTTGCAGTCGCGGCACATCGACAACGTGGCGGCGCTGGTGATCGATAACCGCCGCTTCGAGGTGGTGGCCTATGTGGGCAACGCCTCCGCTTCGGCTTCGGATGAATCGGGCTTTGCCATCGACCTCATCCAGCGGCCGCGCAGCAGCGGCAGCATCCTCAAGCCTTTCCTGTTTGCGGCGATGCTCGATGCGGGGGAGATCACCCCGTCAATGTTGATCGCCGACCTGCCGACCCAGTACGGCGGCTACATCCCGGAAAACTACGACCGCACCTATCGCGGTGCCGTGCCGGCGCGCGAGGCGCTGAGCCGTTCGCTCAATATCCCGGCGGTACGGATGCTGCGTCGTCACGGCATTCCCCGTTTCTATGACTACCTGGAAAAGCTCGGTGTCAGTACCCTGTTTCGGCCGCCGGATGACTACGGCCTGTCGCTGATCCTGGGCGGGGCCGAGACCACCCTGTGGGACATGGGGGCGGCCTATGCCAATCTCGCCGCTTTGTCGCGGGCCGATACCGATGTGTATCGCCAGCCGCGCTGGCTGGTCGGACAGGAGGAGACACCGCAGAAGGCGGCGATCTCCCCGGGCGCCGCCTGGCTCACCCTCAAGGCGCTGCTGGAGGTCAACCGCCCGGGTTCCGAGGGTTTCTGGAAGAACTTCAGCAGTACCCGGCGCATCGCTTGGAAAACCGGTACCAGCTACGGCCTGCGCGACGCCTGGGCCATCGGTAGCAATGACGGCTACACCGTGGCGGTGTGGGCCGGGAACGCCAGCGGGGAAGGGGTGCCGGAGCTGACCGGCACCACCGCCGCCGCACCGTTGCTGTTCGAGATCTTCGGCGTACTGGAGGGGGAGTGGTTCGAGCAGCCACTATGGCGCATGAAGCAGGTGGCCACCTGCAAGGACGATGGCTATCTCGCCCTCAACGGTTGCGATAGTGAGGCCCAGTGGCTACCGGACACCAGCCATTTCGAGCAGG
Source organism: Thiohalomonadaceae bacterium (assembly GCA_041563315.1). Lineage (GTDB taxonomy): Bacteria > Pseudomonadota > Gammaproteobacteria > Thiohalomonadales > Thiohalomonadaceae > JBFEYJ01. The sequence goes on along the minus strand of JBFFNE010000050.1, from coordinate 17,513 downwards.
TCAGCCCGCACCATATCCCCGTGCACCTGGACGGCAGCGGCGGCTGGCGGGTGCATAGCGGTTGCGAGCCGGTTGCTGCCATGCGTCATGCCAGCTGGTTTGTGCTGCCGCCGGGACAGGCGCACTACTACCGCAAGCGCCATCCCGAGTATCGGCCCCTGCCGCCGTTCCGCCCCGACTGCCGTGCACAACTGGCCGAAGGCCATTCGCCCATCGACCTGCTCTACCCGGCGGAGAACACCCGCGTCTATGTGCCGGTGGACCTCGACGGCAAACCGAGCCGGGTGGTGTTCGAGGCGGTGCACCGAAATCCGGAGACACAGCTCTACTGGCACCTGGACGACGAGTACCTGGGCACCACCCGCAGCTTCCATCAGCAGGCGTTGCTGCCGACTGCCGGTGTCCATACCCTGACCCTGGTCGATGAGCAGGGTAACCGGCTGAGTCGCCGCTTTGAGGTGCTGGGGCAGGGTAAAGTGGAGTAGAACCTTCTGAATACCGAGACTTGGATGTCGTTTCGCTGGACGCTGCAATCTCTAAATTGCCGTTCCTAACGGATGGTCCCCTATCCCTCAAGAGGGGATAGGGAGAGGGGAGTTTCACGGAGATGGATTCGATCCCCTCACCCCAACCCTCTCCCGGAGGGATAGGGGGCTGATTGTGCAATCGGCAACCTTCCAGGAAGGCGGGAGTCCAGGTGAGCCGCTCATGGTAGTCTGCTGTTAGAATGCCCTTTTCAGACGCAAGAATCACGACGTAATGAAATTCGATCCCCCGCTGCAACCGGCCACCCTGATCCGCCGCTACAAACGCTTCCTCGCCGATGTGGAGATGCCCAACGGCGAGACCCTAACCGTCCATACCCCCAATACCGGGGCGATGACCGGTTGTGCTGATCCGGGCAGTACGGTCTGGTTGCGTGATGCGGACAACCCCAAGCGCAAATACCGCTATAGCTGGGAGGTGACCGAGAATCTGCAGGGCGTGATGGTGGGAGTGCATACCGGCATCGTCAACGCCCTGGTTAAGGAGGGTATCCAAAGTGGCGTCATCACTGCACTGCAGGGGTACGAAAGTCTCCGTCAGGAGGTCAGGTACGGCGAGGAGGGGAGTCGCATCGACCTGCTGCTCAGCGGGCATGCTGACGGGCGTGACTGTTACGTGGAGATCAAGAATGTCACTACCTGTGACCATGAAAATTTCGGCTACTTTCCGGATGCGGTAAGCACCCGCGCCAGCAAACACCTGCGTGAACTGATGGCCATGGCGGCACAGGGACAACGGGCTGTGATATTGTTCTGTGTACAGCGAGGCGATGTGGCGCAGGTGCGTCCTGCTGATGAGATTGATTCGCTCTATGGCGAGACGTTGCGTCAGGCGCTGGCAAACGGTGTTGAGGCGCTGGCCTACCGTGCACGGGTCACGGCTGAGGAGGTGGTGCTGGAAAAAGCACTGCCGGTTATCTGCCGCTGAGGCGGCTTTTATGGTTTAATGCTCGCCCATGTACCGACCACTACAACTTTTTATCGGCCTGCGCTATACCCGCGCCAAGCGCCGTAATCATTTTATCTCCTTTATTTCGTTGACCTCGATGCTGGGGATCGCACTGGGCGTGACCGCGCTCATCACCGTGCTATCGGTGATGAACGGTTTTGAGACGGAGCTGCGCCAGCGCATCCTCGGTATGACCTCGCACGCTACCATCAGCGGCTATGGTGAGGGGCTCACGAACTGGGATCAGTTGGCTGTGCTTGCAGATAAACACCCGCATGTGGTGGGGAGTGCGCCCTATATTCAGAAGGAAGGGATGCTGATCCATGGTCAGCAGGTCAACGGCAGTGTCATTCGTGGTGTATTGCCGGATGAGGAACCGAAGGTTTCCGATGTGACCGCCAAGATGTCCAGTGGCAGTATCGATGATTTGCAAGCGGGGGAGTATCGCATCATCCTTGGTATCGACCTGGCACGTATTCTCGGGGTGATGATCGGTGATAAGGTGACCCTGGTTACTCCCAGCGCAAATGTCACACCCGCTGGTGTCATGCCACGGCTCAAACGCTTTAGTGTCAGTGGCATCTTCGATGTGGGGATGTATGAGTACGACAGCGCCATGGCGCTGGTTCACCTTGATGATGCCCGCACCCTGTTCCGCATGGGCGATGGGGTGACTGGACTGCGTCTCAAGCTCGATGACCTGTTTCGCGCCCCCTTCGTTAGCCGTGAGTTGGCCGAGTCGCTTCCGGGCATCTATCAGGTGCGCGACTGGACCCAGTCCCACGCCAATTTCTTCCGCGCCATCAAGACGGAAAAAACGGTGATGTTCGTTATCCTGCTGTTAATCATTGCGGTGGCAGCATTTAATATTGTCTCCACTCTGGTGATGGTGGTGACAGACAAGACGACAGATATTGCGATCTTGCGCACGCTGGGCGCAACACCGCGCAGCATTCTCGGCATCTTTATGGTTCAGGGTACGGTGATCGGTTTTGTTGGTACGCTGCTCGGTCTCATCGGTGGCGTCACTCTCGCGTTGAATGTGGAGACCATCGTACCGGCTATCGAGCAGCTATTCGGAATGCAGTTCCTGCCCGCTGATGTCTACTACATCAGTGACCTTCCTTCCGAGCTGCATTGGGACGATGTGGTGAAAATCAGCGCGGTCTCTTTCCTGATCAGTGTGGTTGCCACCCTTTACCCGGCGTGGCGCGCCTCACGCACCCAGCCTGCGGAGTCACTGCGTTATGAATAAGGAGCAGACCATGGCGGCATATACGGTCCTCTCCTGTAACGGGCTGAGCAAGCGCTTCGACCAGGGACCGTTGTCGGTCGAGGTGCTAAAAGAGGTCGATTTTTCTGTCGCTGAGGGGGAGCGTATCGCTATCATCGGCGCCTCTGGCTCTGGAAAAAGCACCTTGCTGCATCTGTTGGGTGGGCTCGATACACCGACAGCGGGGGAGGTCTTTGTCGCCGGTAAAGCGATGGCCAAGCTGGATGAGGCGGCACGCGGGCGTCTGCGCAACGCAGCGTTGGGCTTCGTTTACCAGTTTCACCATCTGTTGCCGGAGTTTACTGCATTGGAAAATGTGGCCATGCCGTTACTGATCCGCGGCGTGTCCACCTCTCAGGCCAGGGCTCAGGCGACGTCGATTCTGGAACGGGTGGGGCTCGGCCAGCGCCTGGCGCACAAGCCCGGAGAACTCTCCGGTGGTGAGCGCCAGCGCGCCGCCATTGCTCGTGCTCTGGTGACGCGGCCACAATGTATCCTTGCCGACGAGCCGACAGGCAACCTCGATCAGCGCACCGCCGATCAGGTCTATGCACTGATGCTGGAGTTGAACGAGGAGCTCAAGACCAGTCTTGTTGTGGTAACTCATGATAGTGGATTGGCACGGCGCATGGACCGGGTGTTGCGTATGGTTGACGGTCAGCTGAGCGAGGAGAGTTCGTGAGCAGGATCGTTCGCCCAGAGGGTTATTCGGTTTTTCCCTGACGCTTGCGAGCAAGGAATTGTCGTTTGCGGGCTCTGTAATGCTTGACCAGGTGCAGCCGCCACAAGCCCCGTACCGTAAGATAGCCGAGTAGCGCGCTCACTGCTCCTGTAACAAAGCAGCCGAGAAGGAACGGCTCCCAGAACCTCCCAAGTTCATTTGCCAGCCATTCATATGACAGCGTGAAATGAAAACCACCGCTGTGCGGTGGTGTCCCCAGTATCCAGGTTCCAAGCCGGTAGTTGAAATAAAAGATCGGGGCCATGGTCAGCGGATTGGTGAGCCAGACGAGAATTACCGACAGAGGCAGGTTCACCCGAAGCATCACCGCGCCCGCAGCGGCAAACAGCATTTGAAACGGAATCGGGACAAAGGCCATAAACAGGCCGACGGCGAAGGCCCCGGAGGCAGAGCGGCGGTTGAGGTGCCACAGGTTGGGATCATGGAGTAGGGTGCCGAAAAAACGCAGATGCCTGTGCTCACGAATCACATGGTGATCCGGCAGGAAACGTTTGATAAGCTTCTTCGGCATGAATGGAAACAGTAGTGGAATAAGAAATTTTTTCTATTATCGCTAATTCGCTCACAATTAGGAACCTATGCTTTCACGGACGATAGCATTTATTCTGGGCATTCTGGTTTTACAACAGGTTGACCAACTCCCCTCCTGGCACTGGCTGGCCGGGATCTTTCTCGTTTTCCTGATGCTACTCTCCGGCCTTCGCCGCCAACCCGCCTTCGGGGTGTTGGCCGCCGCGTGCTTCGGCTTTCTTTGGGCTGCCTGTCATGGGCACTGGGCTTTGCAGCCAGGGCTCGATGCGGAGCTGGAGGGAAAGGAGTTGCTTCTATCCGGTGTGATTGTCTCATTACCACGTCAGGAGACACGCCGGGTCCGTTTTCTTTTTGCCCCTGATGAAGCAAGTTATGCCGGTAAGGCGGTGACAGTGCCGGAGCGGGTGCGTCTGAGCTGGTATAACGATTACCCCGAGCATCTCGCGCCGGGGCAGCGCTGGCAGTTACTGGTTAAATTGAAACGCCCCTGGGGCATGATGAATCCTGGCGGCTTCGATTACGAGGCCTGGCTGTTTCAGCATGGCATTCGCGCCACTGGCTATGTGCGGCGTTCACAGCAGAACCTGCTGCTGGGTGAAAGCCGCTGGTCGGCGCCATTACAGCGATTTCGGTTCGGCCTGCACCAACGGCTCAGCCGGGCTTTGGGGGAACATCCTGCAAAGGGGATCATCATCGCCTTGGCACTGGGGGAGCGCGAGGCTATCAGCGACCGCCAGTGGGAAGTCTTGTTGGCCAGTGGCACCAACCATCTGGTGGCGATCTCCGGCCTGCATGTCGGTCTGGTGGCGGGGCTGATTTTCTTTCTGGTTCGCTTGATATGGTGTCGTTGCCCAGGGTGTTGCCTGTGGCTCCCCGCTCCCAAGGCTGCGGCATTGGCGGCGTTGCTCGCCGGGGTGTCCTATGCTGCACTCGCCGGTTTCTCGCTCCCCACCCAGAGGGCAATGCTGATGCTTGCGCTTGTGCTTGGGGCGATTCTCTGGCAACGCCCACTCGCCCCCTGGCGGTCGCTACTTCTAGCATGCTGGCTAGTTTTGCTGTGGCAACCCTTGGCGGTATTGGCTGCCGGGTTTTGGCTCTCTTTCGCGGCGGTGGCCCTGATTCTGTTTGGGATGGGGGGGCGGCTCAGCAGCAATGGTGTGTGGTGGAAGTGGGGGCGGGTGCAGTGGTTGGTGGGTATTGGCCTGTTACCACTATTGTTGCTGTTCTTTCAACAGGGTTCGCTGAGTGCGCCGCTGGCGAATCTGATCGCGGTGCCACTCGTGGGCTTTCTCGTGGTTCCCTTGACCCTGCTGGGCACCGCCGTGCTGCTGTTATGGGGAACTGGCGGGGAGTTGCTGCTGCAGATGGCGGCAGTGCTTGTACAATGGCCGTGGCCGGCGCTGGAGGGGTTAAACCGTTATGTGCCGGTGCTTGCGCGGCCGGCGCCGTTATGGACGCTGTTGCCGGCCTTTTTGGGAGTGGTGTGGTTGCTGATGCCGAGAGGCTGGCCGTTGCGCCGCCTGGGCATAGTCTTGCTGTTGCCGGTTTTATTGGTGCAGCCTGTGGCCCCTGCTCCGGGAACGGCTGAGTTTACCCTGCTTGATGTGGGACAAGGATTGTCTGCGGTAGTGCAGACTCATCGGCATACCTTGGTGTTTGATACCGGACCGCGGTTTTCTTCCGGTTTTGACACGGGTAAGGCCGTGGTGGTGCCTTTTTTGCGCAAGCGAGGGATAGAGCAAGTGGATGTCCTGGTGATCAGTCACGGTGATAATGACCATATCGGTGGTGCCCGCTCCCTGACCGAGAGGATTCCCGTGTCGAGACTGCTGACCAGTGTGCCGCAGAAAATCTTTTGGACTGGGACGGAGAGCTGTCATCACGGCGAATCGTGGTGGTGGGATGGGGTGCATTTCGCCATGCTCCATCCTCCAGAGCGCTCTCAGAGGAGTCGGGGCAATGACGACTCCTGTGTCCTCCAGATCACGGCCGGGGGAAAGCGTGTTTTGCTGACCGGCGATATTGAGGCCCGGGCGGAACAGGAACTGCTGGCCAGTGCTGCCCGAGTGTCCTCACAGGTGCTGGTGGCCCCGCATCACGGCAGCAAGACTTCCTCAACCGAGGCGTTTATCACGGCGGTAGAACCGTTATGGGTGCTCTATCCGGTCGGCTATCGAAATCGGTACGGCTTTCCGCGGCCACTCATTGCGGAACGCTATCGCCGTGCGGGCGTGCAGGAGATCGTCAGCTATCAGAGCGGTGCTGTGAGTCTGACACTCGGCAATGGCAGGCTTGAGCCGCGGGCCTGGCGTAAGCACACCCGCCGTTATTGGCATAGTCGTTAACTGATTTTTTACCTGACTTCCCTGGGGACGTGATGCCCGGAGAGAAAAATGCAGGTGTAATGTGATACTGAACACTATGCGCAGCGGCTGCACTTTGTTACATTATCCTCCTGATTTTCAAGGTGTTAAGGGAAGGAAAATAAGGTGTTTGAGCTGGTAACCGCAGGTGGTTGGTTGATGCTGCCCATTATTCTCTGTTCCGTGGTGGCCGTTGCCATCATCGGGGAACGATTCTGGGTGCTGAAGCAGGAAAAAGTCGTGCCGAACAATCTGGTAGCCCAGGTCTGGGAATTGCACCAGAAACATGAATTGAACGCGGAGCATATTAAGCTTCTTCGCAGCAGTTCACCGCTTGGTCGTATCCTTGCCGCCGGCCTGGTCAACATGCACAACGAGCGCGAGGTAATGAAGGAGGCTATTGAAGAGAGCGGCCGTCAAGTGGTGCTTGAGCTCGAGCGTTTCCTAAATACTCTTGGCACCATCGCCTCCATCACCCCCTTGCTCGGCCTGCTTGGCACGGTTATCGGCATGATCAAGGTCTTTACAGCAATCACCGCCCAGGGGGTGGGAAACCCGACCGTGCTGGCCGGGGGGATTTCCGAGGCCCTAATCACTACCGCCGCCGGTCTCTCTGTGGCCATTCCCAGCCTGATGTTCTACCGCTACTTTCGTGGCCGCGTCGAAATGTTGGTGATTCGGATGGAAGAGGAGGCGCTGAAACTGGTTGAGGTGATCCATGGTGAGCGTAAAACCGGCGAGGAGGGCGCCTGATGCGTCTGATGACACCACGCCGTGAAGAACCGGATGTCAATCTTACGGCGTTAATCGATGTGGTGTTCCTGTTACTGATCTTTTTCATGGTCTCTACCACCTTTGAGCGGGAGACCGAGATCAGTATCGAGCTGCCTGAAGCCAGCGGCCAGCCCATGCAGACCGAAAAACAGGTGGTTGAGATCAGTATTGATGACAAGGGGCGCTATTTTGTCAATCGCCAAGAGGTCATCAATACCCAAATTGATACCCTCAAAAGGGCCATCCAGGAGGCGGCTGGCGAGCAGGAAAAACCGCAGGTTATTCTCAGTGCTGATCGCAATACCCCTCACCAGTCGGTTATCACCGCAATGGATGCCGCGCGCCAGCTCGGTTTCGTCAATCTGACCTTTGCCACTAACAAGCCGGGCGATAGCAATTAATGACCGATAGCAACACTGGTAGCGACGGCAAACTTCTCTATCGCCGTCTGCTCGGCTACGTCAAACCCTATTGGAAGGTTTTTCTCATCGCCGCCGTAGCGCTGATGGTGGTTGCCAGTACCGAGGCGGTCTTTGCCTATTTCCTCAAGCCGATGCTGGACGGCACCTTCGTTGAGCGCGACCCGGACATCATTACACTTACCCCCTATGTGCTTGTCGCCATCTTCCTGGTGCGCGGCGTTGCCACCTTCCTGTCCGGTTACTGGATGGCGTGGGCGGCACGCATGGTGATCAAAAAGTTGCGCGGAGAGATGTTCGAGCGCTTGTTGCGCCTGCCGGTCTCTTTTTTCGACTCAATACCCTCGGGTACTTTGCTCTCCAAGCTGATTTATGACGTCGAGCAGGTGGCACGCGCCACCACCGATGTGATCACCATCCTGGTGCGCGATAGTCTTACTGTGCTGGTTCTCCTGATGTTGATGTTCTATCACAGTTGGGAGCTGGCTCTTATTATGTTGATCGGTACGCCGCTAATCGCCCAGGTTATTACTGTCATTAATCATCGTTTCCGTCGCTATAGCGGTAAAATTCAGCACTCGATGGGAGATGTCACCCAAATTGCCGAGGAGGCGATAGAGGGCCAGCGGGTAGTGAAGACCTTTGGTGGTGAGCAGTATGAACTGGGGCGTTTTGAAAAGGCGAACGAGAATAACCGTCGTCTTAACATGAAGTTGGAGTTGACCAGTGCCGCCAGTGTGCCGATGATCCAGTTGATCGCAGCAATTGGTGCTGCGGTGGTTCTCTACTTTGCGTTGCAACAGGTCTCCGACAAGTCACTCTCTCCAGGCACGTTCATGTCATTTATCGCTGCAATGATGATGCTGCTGGCGCCGATGAAACGTCTCACACAGATCACCGCCAACCTGCAGCGAGGTATCGCTGCTGCGGACAGTATCTTCGCCCTTATTGATACACCCGCCGAGGTGGACAACGGGAACCGTACGTTGCAGCGCTGTGCGGGAGCGGTCTCATACCGTGACGTGAATTTCAGTTATCGTGAGGATAAGGGGGCGGTTCTGCAAGCGATCTCCTTCGATGTAGAGCCGGGGCAGAGTATCGCCTTTGTTGGCCGTTCAGGCAGCGGCAAGTCGACCTTGGCGAGTCTGCTGCCGCGTTTCTACGATGTCAGATCTGGTCAGATTCTTATCGATGGGCAGGATATCCGTGAATTCCCCTTGCTTGCGCTGCGCGATCAGATCGCTTTGGTGAGCCAGCATATCACCCTGTTCAATGACACCATCGCCAACAATATCGCCTACGGCCGCCTGGAAGGCGCGAGCCGCGAGGCGATCAGCGCCGCCGCCGAGGTGGCCCATGCGATGGAGTTCATTCGTGACTTGCCTGACGGACTCGATACTCTGGTCGGGGAGAACGGGGTGTTGCTCTCCGGTGGACAGCGTCAGCGCCTGGCCATTGCCCGTGCCTTGTTGAAGGATGCCCCCATCCTGATCCTCGATGAGGCGACCTCGGCACTGGATACCGAGTCAGAACGCCACATTCAGGCGGCGTTGGAAGGATTGATGGAAAACCGTACGACGCTGGTGATCGCCCATCGCCTCTCTACCATTGAAAATGCCGATCGCATCGTGGTGATGGATAAGGGCCGCATTGTCGAGAGCGGTCGCCACGCGGAACTTCTGCAACAGGGTGGGCAGTACGCCGCACTGTACAATATGCAGTTCCAGGAAAATCCCTGAAACCTGTCGACGTGAAGCGGATTGACGAGCACTGGTACCGAAAAAGCCCCTGGCTCTGGCTGTTGTGGCCGCTCTCTATCCTGTTCTGCCTGCTGGTGATCCTGCGCCGCTGGCTTTATCGCCTTGGCGTTCTGCAGAGTGAAAGGCTGGCGGTCCCGATCATTGTTGTCGGCAATATCACGGTTGGTGGCAGCGGCAAAACACCGCTGGTGCTGTGGCTGGCCGAGTTTCTGCGGCAGAGAGGGTATCGCCCCGGATTGATCAGCCGTGGTTACGGCGGCAAAGCGCTCCACTGGCCGCAAACCGTCAGCGCTGATTCCGATGCGCGGCAGGTAGGCGACGAGGCTCTGCTGCTGGCGCGGCGCAGCGGTTGTCCCATGGTGGTCGGGCCCGACCGTGCTGCTGCGGCCAGACAGTTGTTGGCCGAACATGACGTCAATATCATTCTTAGTGATGATGGCCTGCAGCACTACCGCCTGATGCGTGATATCGAGATCGCTGTGCTCGATGGCGAGCGTCGTCTGGCTAATGGTCTTTGTCTCCCCGCAGGACCTCTGCGTGAGCCCAAAGCGCGCCTGGCTTCGGTCGACTTTGTTGTCGCCAACGGCCAGGCCAGGGAAGGGGAGTGGGCCATGCAACTCCAGGTGGGAGAGGCCATACTCCTGACCGGTGGCAAGACCAAGCCTGTTTCATCATTTTCTGATGGACCGGTTCACGCCGTTGCCGGGATCGGCAATCCCGCCCGTTTTTTTGATACGCTACGCGCGTTGGGAGTGACACCGATTGAACATGCTTTTCCCGATCACCACCCCTACTGCCAGGGAGAGCTCGATTTTAACGATGCCAACCTGGTTCTGATGACGGAAAAGGATGCGGTAAAATATTTCAACTATGCCGGGAATCGACATTGGTATATGCCGGTTACTGCCCGACTTTCTGATGAATTTGGCAAGCACCTGCTTGCCGCCCTGGAGAAAGTAAATGGATAAAAAATTACTCGATATCCTGGTTTGCCCTATTTGCAAGGGGCCTCTGGTTTATAACAAGGGCCAGCAAGAGCTGATCTGCAAGTTCGATCGACTGGCCTATCCAATCCGCGACGACATCCCGGTGATGCTCGAGGATGAGGCGCGGCAACTGGGCGCGGATGAGGACTTCTGATTGGCCTTCCATGTCATTATCCCGGCACGCTATGCATCTACTCGATTGCCTGCCAAGCCTTTACTTGATATCGGCGGTAAGCCGATGCTGCAGCATGTCTACGAACGAGCACAACTGAGCGGCGCCGCCTCGGTAACCGTGGCTACCGACGACTCCCGAATCGAAACGGCGGTCACCGCCTTTGGCGGCGCAGTCTGTATGACTGCCGCTCATCATCAGTCCGGCACAGAGCGATTGGCCGAAGCCGCCACGCAGCTTGGACTCAAGGGTGAGGATATTGTCGTCAACCTGCAGGGGGATGAGCCGCTGATACCGCCGCGCCTGTTAACACAGGTCGCGCAGATTCTGGATGGTGAGCACGGCGCCGATATGTCGACCCTCTGCACCCGGATCCACACCTCGGCAGAACTGTTTGATCCCCACGCAGTCAAGGTAGTGATGGACAGTCAGGGCAACGCGCTCTATTTCAGCCGGGCCGTGATTCCCTGGGATCGGGATGCTTTCGCGGTAACGACCGAAGACCTACCGGAAAAGGCCATCCACTTCCGTCACCTCGGTCTCTATGCCTATCGGGTTAGCTTCCTTGAGGAGTATGTCACCAAATCCGCTTGCGAGCTGGAACGCATGGAGTCGCTGGAACAGTTGCGGGTACTGTGGCACGGCGGGAGGATTCATGTGGCCGAGGCCGAGGAGGTGCCGGGGCCGGGAGTGGATACGCTCGAGGATTTAAATCGCGTGCGCGCTCTACTCCAGGGCTAGACCAAGGGCAAGAAAGTCGGGATGGGTTTCGCCGGGGCATTGCCCATCGAAGAGGGGAATGGTGTAAACCTCAGCTACACGCCGGTGCGGATCACCGAATTGGTTGTCCTGGATTCCTTCGCGTGGTCCGCTGGATTGCAGCACCAGTGCCGGCTCATGTTCCAGAATCTCGATGATTCGACAAGATGTGCCCTGGTGCACGACCTCTTTGCCGATCAGTTTACGTAATTGCTGCACGGTGTACACAGGCACTCTGATTTTCCTGAACTGTGGATTCGGTCTCTTTGTAGTAGTTTAGGCCGGTGTGGCAAAATGCAAGTTCTGTTGTTAATCCGATTCGGAAATTGAGATGGATTCGAGAAAGATAAACGTTTTATTCGTCTGCATGGGCAATATCTGTCGCTCGCCATTGGCGCATGGGCTGTTTGAGGACCGGGTTAGCAAGGATGGGCTTTCGGACAGGATTATGGTGGACTCTGCTGGCACCCATGCCTATCATGTGGGAGAACCACCTGATCCTCGATCACAGCAAACGGCACTGCGCCATGGCATTGACCTTAGCCGTCAGCGCGCGCGTCGCGTGGGTCTTCCCGATTTTGAGACGTTTGACTATATCCTCGCCATGGATAGGGATAATTACCGTATTCTGATGGACAGCGCACCTGCCGAACAGCAGCACAAAATTCGCCTGTTCCTGGAGTTTGCACCACAGCGCAGCGAAGAGGAGGTACCGGATCCCTATTACGGCGGACCTGATGGTTTTGACCGGGTGTACGAGATGGTCGAGGCGGCCTCGAATGGTCTGATGACAGATATACACCACCAGCATCTGTAGTTTTTCAAGGCGTCGCCTTGCAGCGCCTGCCTTTCTTAGTAATCCCACATCTCTTTCAGCAGCGCCGCATGGGGGCGATATTCGTTCCCGTCCGACGTTTCGAACCGTGTAATATTGATCAACGCCAGCACTTTTTTCCCCTCAACACTCTGCTCTGCATCGAGTAGTGCTTGTCTGACTGCCTGCTGTGCCTCTGCTTCCATTTTGGGTGATGCCGAGATTGCCGGTGAGGGAACCTGTTCGGTATTTATTACGGTGTTCAGTTGCGGATAGGCTCCCACCATTGATGCGGGAATAATGGCGGCGTGTGCGTCGCCATTGAGAACATGTTTGGCAGCGGTGATTGAATCGTTGCTTTCCAGGATCCGGGGCTGGCGCAAGGGGTTGGGGTAGAGTTCCTGCAGACGCAAAGCGCCGAGTGCTGGTGAGGGTGTAGTGGCGATGAGCTTGCCGATAAGTTCTTCAGGTTCCAGGATCATTTCTTTTTCGCCTGCCACCAGTGTGTAACTGACGACTTCCGGAAACCTTGCTAATACTTTGTAGCCCATTTTTTCCAGCCGGTAACCGGTGAATTGCGGGCCATCGAGTATCAGATCGTATGTGCCCTTCTTGACGGTTTCCCAGTGGACGAGGAAGTTGCTGGTAGTGAGTATGGTGAAACGGTGACCTGTTTTACTCGACAGGTAGTCCGCGAGTGGTTGAAAGCTCTTTCGCGTCTGTTCTTGCGGCAGCACAGGATGGATAGCCAGGCTGTACTCATTGGCTGTCAGGGTAGCGCTGTAACAGAGTGTGAGGGACAGCAGTAGTTTCGAGAAGCGACTCTTGTGTGACACTCCGATCCCCCCAGGCAAGCTAGTTATTATACCTTTTGTCTGACATCTGCTTTTCTATCAGACTAGCACAATACTTTTAAATTGCTCGGCGGCGTGGAGTAGCAGGGGGTAAATGATGATGCAGGTGGCGTAATCGTGCCACCTGCTGTGATCATTATGCCCGATCAGGAGCCGGAATCGTTTTCCTTGATATCCGAAGAGGGATCAGAATCGTTAACGCGACTCTCGGTCGGCTTGCGTGTCTCAACCTGCTGTAGTTTGGGCGGCTGTTTGGCTTTATCAGGCTCCGGTGCTGCTTCGACAGTGGATTCTGCTTCGGCCTCCTCCGGAGCAGCTTCCGTTGCAGGCTGGGGCTTGCTCTCAACCGGCTCCGGAGCAACTTCGCCTGCTGGCTCAGTTTTAACCATCTCCGGTGCTACTTCGGTAGCGGGCTCAGCTTCGACTGTCTCCAGTGCTACCTCGGTAGCGGATTCTGCTTCGGCCTCCTCCAGAGCAGCTTCTGTTACTGGCCGGGGCTTGCTCTCAACCGGCTCCGGTGTTGGCTCGGTCGCAGCCTCAGCTTCGACATGCTCCGGCGTAGCTCCCATCGCTGGTTGCTGCTCGTTCTTGGCCGCCTCCGCTTCAGCTTCCACCACCGGTTGAGCTTCGACTTTTACGGGCATGATTTCGGCGTGCTCCGGGATGGGCTCCTCCAGGTGTTGCGTCGTCTCAGCTTGCTCTGATGTCGTCCTGGTACTCGGCTGTTCCTTGGCTTCTACCGGCTCAGGAGCGGTTTCGGCTGCGATGCTCTTTTCCTCGGCTTCATCCGCAGGGCTTGCGGTCTCTTGTTTCCGTGGCGGCGTCTGGCGTTTATCACCACTTACGCTGGTGCCTTCACGAGCGGCAATGCGGGCAGGACTCTCAACCACATTCCGGGTACGTTGCCGACGACGGTTCCGTGAATCTTCCCTGGGGCTCTGCTTTGGACTCTCCTTTTCTGCTTGTGGCTCGCCGGATGTCAGCGTCTCGCTCTTTGTTGCCTCGACTGCACTCTCTGTTTCAGCAGCACTGCTACTGCGTCGTCCACCGCGGCGTCGTCCACCTCGCTTGCCGCGGCGCGTGCCGCGCTCACCGGTATCTGCCGCAGCAGGACGGCTTTCCTGTTCTGTCACCTGTTTTGCCGAGGGCTCATTAGCTGTTTCTGCCTTGGCTGCTTTTTCCTGCTGCTGCGCTTTGGATGGTTGGCGGTCTCGGCGGCGACGTGAGCCGCCTCGCTCCTGAGACTGGCCACGCGCACGGCGTTCCTGTGCCGGGGCTTGACGTCCGCGGGGCTTGCCGGCCGTCTTTTTTTCCTCTGTGGGTTCTTCTTCAGCGGCGATGAAAGCCCCGAACAGACGGCGCAGGAAACTGGGCTTGCCCGCTGGCTGTGGTGCTTGCACCGCCGCAATCGGAGGAGCGGTTGTCTGACTGACCATCTTCACCGCAGGCTCTTCGCGCTTAATCTCAGCTTTCTTGACAATATTATCGACAGCTTCTTCTGCCGGGGCTGCTTGTTCGTAACTTGGTTTTTCCTGCGTGGGCAGCTCATCACTGCGGACCCGATGGACCTCGTAATGTGGGGTTTGCAGATGGGCATTGGGGATGAGGATGATCGAGAGCCTTTGGCGAGATTCGATCTCGGAAATCACCGAACGTTTTTCATTCAGCAGGAAAGTGGCGACATCAACAGGTAATTGGGCTGTGATCTGACCAGTCTTCTCCTTCATGGCCTCCTCTTCGATGATGCGAAGAATAGACAGGGAGAGTGATTCGATCCCGCGAATGGTGCCCTGGCCGTTACAGCGCGGGCAGACGATTTGGCTAGATTCTCCCAGTGAGGGGCGTAGACGCTGGCGGGACATTTCCAGCAAGCCGAAGCGGGAGATGCGACCGACCTGTACACGGGCGCGGTCCATCTTCAGCGCATCGCGAACACGGTTCTCCACCTCGCGCTGGTTGCGGGAGGGGCCCATGTCGATGAAGTCGATCACTACAAGGCCACCGAGATCGCGCAAGCGCAACTGGCGTGCGATCTCATCGGCAGCTTCCAGATTGGTGTTGAGGGCTGTCTCCTCGATATCGCTACCCTTGGTGGCGCGTGCGGAGTTGATGTCAATCGAGACCAGTGCTTCGGTATGATCGATAACAATGGAACCGCCGGAGGGGAGGCTCACCTCACGCTGGAAAGCCGATTCTATCTGGGATTCGAGTTGATAGCGGGTAAACAGCGGCACACGATCCTGATACAGTTTGAGCTTGTTCAGGTTCTGCGGCATCACCTTTTCCATGAAGTCACGTGCCTGAGCGTAGACCTCTTCATCGTCAATGAGGATTTCGTTGATGTCAGTTCGCAGGTAGTCGCGGATAGCGCGGATGACGACATTGCTCTCCTGGTAGACCAGGAAGGGGGCCTTGCGCTGGGCAGCGGCCTCCTCGATGGCGCTCCAGACTTGTACTAGATAGTCCAGGTCCCACTGCAGCTCATCGGCACTCTTACCAACACCGGCCGTACGGACAATGACTCCCATATCGGTGGGGATGTTGAGTTGGCTCATGGCGTCGCGGATTTCGCTGCGATCCTCGCCTTCAATGCGGCGGGAGACACCGCCGGCACGGGGGTTGTTGGGCATCAGCACCAGATAGCGCCCAGCCAGACTGATGAAGGTGGTTAGCGCCGCCCCTTTGTTACCACGCTCCTCCTTGTCGATCTGGACCACGACCTCCTGACCTTCTTTCATGACCTCCTGGATACTGACGCGACCGGAGATCTCGACATTGGGTTTGAAGTAACTACGGGAGATCTCCTTGAGGGGAAGGAAGCCGTGGCGTTCGGCGCCATAATCGACGAATGCCGCTTCGAGACTGGGCTCGATACGGGTGATTCGGCCTTTGTATATGTTGGATTTTTTTTGTTCGCGGGTGGAACTTTCGATATCCAGATCGTAGAGTCGCTGGCCATCAACCAGCGCGACACGCAACTCCTCCGGTTGAGTTGCGTTAAATAGCATTCTTTTCATGTTCTCTCTCACAGGCGCTCAACCACCATCCCCTCTCGGGACGCGGGATCGCCAGAGCGACAATCCGCTACGTGCGGATTGCAAATCATTCGCTGCCAGGGTAGTCAATAGGTGGCAGCAGACGTTTCACTCTGCGTAGCTGGTCCAGCCATTCCGGTTACGGAAGCGGGAGCGCTGTTGTTTGGGTGTAGCAGGTTCTTTTTTCCCTGTTACACAGTTTATCCAAAACCGCCTGTCGAACCTCGGCAGGCGTCATAATTCATTGTGCTCATTGTACATCCGGCGGGTATGCCTTGTTCTTGCCAAAAGCACCGGATCCTCTTTGAGGCACATGAACTATATCAGTGTTGGGATGGTGCATCAATGCCCCGTCTTGCTATCATGGGCGGATGAGCCAAAATCAAGCAACTTCTGTCCGTGAGATTGAGGTAGGTGAGGACGGGGTCGGCCAGCGCATCGACAACTTCCTGCTTAAAACTCTCAAGGGTGTACCCAAAAGCCGGATTTACCGAATCCTTCGCAAGGGGGAGGTCCGGGTCAATCGTGGCAGGATCAAGCCAGAATATCGGCTAAGAATGGGGGATATGGTGCGTATTCCTCCGATTCGTGTGAGCGAAACCAGTGAGCCGGTATCTCCTGGCAACCGTGTCCTGAAGCTGATAGAACAAAATATTCTTTATGAGGATAAGGGTTTGCTGGTATTGAACAAGCCTTCCGGTCTGGCGGTCCACGGAGGCAGTGGCGTGAGCTTTGGCGTGATAGAGGCGTTTCGCGCCCTCAGGCCAGATGCCCGTTTTCTTGAGCTGGCTCACCGTCTGGATAGGGACACCAGTGGATGCCTGGTGATTGCCAAGAAACGTAGCGTATTACGCGCCTTTCATGAGTTGCTGAGGGAAGGGGGGATGGATAAGCACTATCTGGCCCTGGTGCAGGGACGCTGGCAAGGTGGCAAGCGGCGGGTCGAGGCCCCTTTGCGCAAGAATGTGCTCAAGTCCGGCGAGCGGGTAGTACGGGTTAGTGAAGATGGTAAAGCCGCCTTGAGTATCTTTACCCCCATCACTATCTATAAGGATTGTACTCTGATGCGGGTCAAGCTGGTGACCGGACGCACCCATCAGGTGCGTGTGCATGCCCAGTTCTGCGGCCATCCAATTGCCGGTGACGATAAATATGGTGACGCGGCATTTAATCGCGAGATGGCCATGCGTGGTCTGAAACGTCTGTTTTTACATGCGGCGGAGCTGCGCTTCACCTTACCTGACAGTGCCACCATTCACGTGGAGGCACCGCTGGAAGCAACCCTGCAAACCCTGTTATCAAGATTGGAAGCCAAGGCATGACACATCGACTGAACCTGCTGGTGTTCGACTGGGATGGTACCCTGATGGACTCCGAGGCCCGCATCGTTGCCTGTATGCAGGGGGCGATCAATGACCTGGGTCTTGAACCGCGTGAGGTCGCGGCTATCCGCAATATAATCGGGCTCGGCTTGTATGAGGCGATCAGTTCTCTGTATCCGGGCTGTGATGATGGGTTGGTTGCGTCAGTGACCGAG
>JBFFNE010000049.1:0-20208 GCA_041563315.1 Thiohalomonadaceae bacterium | reverse complement strand
GCTGGCCTACCAGGGCGGCACGGCCAGTGTGGACGGTACCGGTAACACCATCGCCGATCCGGCCGTCATCGGCGACGGCAGCACCACCGCGCAGACCCTGACCTGGAGCCTGGCCGACGCCACCGCCGATGTCGACGTGGTGGAAGGGACCACGGTGACCCTCTCCTATGACGTGCTGGTGCTGAATAACGTACTGCCAGGCCAAGACCTGACCAACAGTGCCAGTGTCCAGTGGACCGGCATTGATGGTGACAATGCCTTTGAGCGTACCGGCGCCAACGATGTGCCGGTCAATGACTACTTTACTGGTCCTGCTACCACCACGCTGACAACATCGCTTGCGGTCTCATTTGAGAAGTTCGTCGTCAATGCGACCACAGGCGAGGACCCGGGAGCGAACGCCTCTCCCGGAGATACCCTGCGTTACACTCTCGTCATGTCCAATGACAGCATGGCTCCGTTGACCAGTGCGGCTGTCGTGGATGAGCTGGCCCCTGAGTTCGCTCCTGGCAGTCTGCAACTGGTGAGCGTCTCTGATCCAAACGCCGATAGCACGAACACCACTGCAACGGGTGGTGCTTATGGCACAGGCATCGTCGATATCCGTAACCTGACCGTGGCGGCGCAGGGCGATCCCGGCGATACGCTGACTGTTGTGTTTGAGGCGACACTTGCCCCGGCAATCGATAGTGGCACGAATGTACTGAATCATGCCGCGGTGACCGGGGATAACCTCTCTCCCGCAACTAGTAATGAAACCGTCACGCTGATCAGCTCCGCACCGGCCTTCGAGGTTTGGAAGACCTCGCAGGACCTGACCGGCGATGCCAACGTGCTGATGGCGGGCGATACCTTGCGTTACACCATTACGGTGAAAAACGAAGGGGACGAGAATGCCGTCAACACCCTGCTGACCGATCAGATCCCGGCCAACACCACCTATGTGGCTAACAGCACCACGTTGAACGGCACGGCGGTGGCGGATTCGGCTAGCGGGGTCTCCCCATTGCAGGGCGGCATTTTGATCAAGTCCCCGGATGATACGGTGGATGGTGCGATGCGGGCCGATGCCACGGCTACCACTACCAATGTGGCGACGATCACTTTCGATGTGGTGGTGAACAGTACTGTGGTCGGTGGCACGCGCATTACCAACCAGGCGCGCGTCAATGCCAACGGGGCAGGTACCAGTGGCACCGTGCTGGAAAAACTCTCTGACGATCCGGGCACTGTCGATATTATTGATGATCCGACGGTCGATATCGTCGGCAACCTGCCGTCGATCGATGTGCACAAGACGGTGACGATTAGTACCGATAACGGCTCTCCCGGCAGTGTTGACCCGAATGATGTGCTGACTTACTCCATTGTCGTGTACAACAACGGTACCGTGCCCGCCACCGGTGTGATGCTGACCGATACGGTACCCCAGTACACCAGTTACGTTGCCAACAGCACACAACTGAATGGCGTCGCCGTACCCGATCCTTCCGCCAACGTCTCCGCGCTGCAAAACGGCATGCCGGTCAATTCCAGTGGCAGCCCGAGCGGCACCATCGATGCCGGCGCCAGCGCGGTCGTTACGTTCCAGGTGCAGGTCGATGCGAGCGTACCCGTGGGTACCGTGCCTCCCACCGAGATCAGTAACCAGGGCATGGTGAGCAGCAATGAGCAGAACCCTGAACTGAGCGATGACGACGGCATCGACTCCAATGGTGATCTGCCCACCGTAGTGGTGGTCGGGGATGCGCAACTGCTGTCGATCACCAAGGAGGTGTTCGATATCAATGGGGGGCTCACCGAGGCTGGTGATGAGCTGGATTACGTCATCACAGTGCAGAACATCGGTAGCGTGACGGCCACCGACGTACGGATCATCGATACCCTGCCCGCCGGGGTGCAGTATCTGCCCGGCTTTACGAGCATGAACGGCTCTGCCAACGGCGTCACTATCAGTGGCGGCACCCTGACGGCGGACTACGCCACGACCTACGGCAACCTGCTCGTGGGCGGGACCGTCACCTTGCGCTTCCGCGTCGTTGTGGACTCTGCCTTGGCGATCGGTACTTCAGTGAACAATACCGGCGTGGTCGAGTGGAATGGTGCTAGCCAGAGCTCGTCGGCGAGTATTTCATTCACCGTTGGCGGTATTCCGGGCATGGCGCTGCTCAGCGGCCAAGCCTGGCACGATGTGAACAATGACCGGGTGCTCAATGGCTCCGAACAGCCGCTGGTGGGTTGGAGTGTGGAGGTCTATCGCAATACCACATTGCTCGGCTCGGTGTTGACCGACGCAAACGGTCTCTACCAGGTAGATGGCCTGGCGCCGAATGATGGCTCCACGGATCAATATATCGTGCGCTTTATCGCACCGGGCGGTGGGAGTAATACCGCCTCCCTGGGGATAGCCGATTCGCCCATCATTTATGGCTTTAATAACGGTCCGCAGAGGATTAGTGAGATTCGGGTCGGCGCGGACACTATTAACGAGAATCTGAATCTGCCGTTGCTGCCCAATGGCGTGATCTACGATGCGATGTCGCGCACGCCGATCACCGGGGCGAATGTGACTATGCTCAATGCCGCCACTCAGCAGCCGCTGCCGACTTCCTGCTTTGATGATCCGGCGCAACAGGGTCAGGTCACCGTGGCCGGCGGTTACTATCGTTTCGACCTTAACTTCAGCGATTTGACGAATTGTCCTGCGGGTGGTGAATACACCATCAGTGTGAGTCATCCCTCCGATGCCTATGAAAAGGGCATCTCGATGATGATTCCGCCGCAACTCGCTAATGCGAATGATCCTGCACAGCCCTTCTCGGTTCCTGCCTGTTTGACTAATGGCGATGATGCGGTTCCGGCCACCGCGGAGATCTGTGAGGTGGTGGCACTGGAGACGGCTCCGCCGACTTCGCTCTCTGCTGACAGCGCTGAAGTCAGTTACTACCTGCATCTGCAATTGAGTGACGATCCTGCGCGCATCGAGAACGCGGCATTCAACAACAACATACCGCTGGATCCGGTGCTGGACGAGGCAGCGGGAATCACCAAGACAGCAGGGCGGGTGAGTGTCTCGCGCAGCGAAATGGTGCCCTACACCATTACGGTGAACAACACCTATCTGACCGCGCTGCAGGGCATGCGCATCGTCGACACCTTCCCGGCTGGCTTCAAATACGTCAAAGGCTCTGCACGCTTTGACGGTCAGCCGCTGGAACCGGTGATTGTCGGTACGCGGCTGCATTGGGAAAACATCGATTTGGTGACTGATGCACAGCACACTATTCAGTTGTTGTTTATTGTTGGTGCCGGTGTAACGGAAGGCGATTATGTCAACCGTGCACACGTGGAGAATGCTATCACTGGGAAGGCCGTTTCCGGGGAAGCGAGTGCCACAGTACGCGTGGTGCCCGATCCCACCTTCGATTGCACCGACGTGACCGGCAAGGTGTTCAATGACAAGAACCTCAACGGTTATCAGGATGACGGCGAAGCGGGTTTGCCGGGGGCGCGACTGGTGACAGCACGCGGCCTGATTGTCACCGCCGACGAGCATGGCCGGTTCCACATCACCTGCGCCGTGGTGCCGAACGAGTCCAGGGGTTCCAACTTCATTCTCAAGCTTGATGATCGCAGCCTGCCGAGTGGCTATCGCGTGACCAGCGAAAACCCGCGCGTGCAGCGGGCAACCCGCGGCAAGATGATGAAGTTTAACTTCGGCGCGACCATTCACCACGTGGTGCGTATGGACCTGGCCGATGGGGTGTTCGAGCGGGATTCCACGGAGATGCGAAAGCAGTGGCGCCCGAGAATCGGGATGTTGCTCAAGGAGTTGAAGAAGTCGCCTTCCGTGTTGCGTCTCTCCTACCTGGCCGATGTGGAGAAGGAGAGGCTGGTGAAAAAGCGCATGGCAGCCGTCAAGGCAATGATTGCTGAGGCGTGGGAGGAGCTGAATTGCTGTTACAAGCTCACTATTGAGAGCGAGGTTTACTGGCGCAGGGGCGCACCACCGGAACGTTCCGGGGCGATCGACTGATGAATGCAAACAGATGGGTTTTGGTTATGGGCCGAGGGGCACTAACGAGGCGGTTTAACACAGCATGCTGAAAAGAGTTTTTGTCCTTGTTTCTGCGGCGCTGGTATCGGGTTATGCGTTTTCTCAAACGCAACCCGAGGAGACCGTGCTGCCGCTAAACGGTGAAACCGGGGTGCGGGAAACGGCGCCTTTCGGCGAGACCGTGGAACAATACCAGACCATCGATGAAGCCTACACATCCTGGAGCCTGAACGATGAGGATGCGGCGGAGGGCGGTGATACGATCGAAACCCGCAAGGTGCTGGAAAAAGAGGTCAAGACGCTCAAGCTGCAGAATGTGGTACCGCCTATCCTCTTCAAGTCTGGCGCTGCGGATATTCCCGAGGAGTATATCGGTCTGCTGCGTGATGTGCTGGAGCGGATGAAGGACCGTGCCAATGTCCGGCTGCATTTTATCGGTCACTCGGACAATATCGCGCTTAGAGGCACGCTGCTGGAGCGCTATGGTGACAATGCGGAGTTGTCACGCGAGCGTGCCGGCACCACTGCCGAGTATTTCCAGCGAGCCCTGGATTTGCCGCCCGAGTCTATCTCCTACGAGGGGATGGGTGAGGCGCAGCCGATCGCCAGCAATAATACCGCGGCCGGCCAGGCGCAGAACCGCCGTGTGGAGGTGGAGGTCTGGTACGACGAAATCACCGACAAGATGGTCGAGAAGGAGGTGATCGTTGCCGAAGAGATGAACCGTATCAAGATTTGTCGCGTCGAAACGGTGTGTAAGCTGAGTTACAAGGAAGGGCATGCCAATCGTGCCAAAATTAAAAATCTCGTTGCACCGCTGCTCTATGACGAACAGCGCACGCAAATCCCGGCAGCATTTCTGCAGCAGCTGCAACAGGCACTGAAAAATTTACGCAGCAAGCAGAATGTCGTTATCAAGTTTATCGGCCACACCGACAACATGCCGCTGGTGGGTCGGGATGCGCGCATCTATGGTACCTCGTTGGGGCTGTCCAAGGCACGGGCGCGTCGCGTGGCGCTGGCGGTGCAGGATGCACTGCGCCTGCCAAGTTCTGCAGTCAACAGTGATGGGAAGGGGGCGAAACATCCGGTCGCCTCCAATGACACCGACAAGGGCCGTATGCTGAATCGGCGCATCGAGGTTGAGTTCTGGTATGACGATCCGCTGCAGGAACTGCCGGACGAGCCGCAAATCTGTCCGGAGTCTTCCGGAGCCGATACCCTTGTCCGGGTTTACGATCCCCCCTCCGGCAGCATTGAGCCGATTTACTTCAACTCCAGCAATCCGGTGTTGCCACCCGGCTACAGTCAGCGCCTGCGCCGCTTAATCGATGAGCTGGGAGACAAGGCGAATGTGCGCCTGCGCTTTATCGGTTACATCAGTAATGAGCGACTGGATCGCCGTACCGCATCGGTCTATGGCGATGACATCGGCCTCTCCACCGCACGTGCCCGTCGGGTGATGGATGCGATCAAGGAAGAGATCGGTCTCACGGATAGCCAGGCCGAGCACGAAGGGCGCGGTTTTGTGCAGACTGATGATGTGATCAATGCAGGCTTTGTCGAATCGGATCGTTCCCGCGTTGTCGTGCAGGTAGTTTATGATGAACTGGCACTGCTCGATGACAATGAGGGACTAGACGTTAAACGTATGACGCGAGAGGTGGTGACGCAAAATCCCTATGCGCTTAACCTCATGCGCATTACTGTTGATGGCAAACCGGTTGACGATCCTAACAAGGGCATCCCCGATGTGCAGCGTTGTACTGACGTGGCACTGGATAAGGCGAGGATTCAGTTTAAATTCGACAACTTTGATTTCAAGCCGCGCCTCAATGTGTCGGCCTGGCCCACCACAGTGCGTTATCAGGATGATATCAATACTGCGTTGCAGGAGAATCGGGTCAGGTTCAGGTTCTACAGTAATTATCGGGCATTTATCGACAGGGCCGAAGTGCGGATCTTCGACGAGGTGCAATCGGTAAGGGATGAGCCGCTGGCTATTGTGCAGATTAACCCGGACGGTTTCGCCGAGTGGCAGGCCGAGTTCGATACATACCAGGCCCCTGGCAGGGTGCTCAACTATGTGCTGCGCGCCTACGATGCCGAGGGGCGCTTTGACGAGAGTCGCGAGCAGCCGCTGTGGATCGTCGATAGCATCGATGGCGAGCAATTGTCAGCAGCGGAACCGGAGAAGGAGTTGCTGGTCGGTTACGGGGAAAGTCGGCTGGCACGACAGAACATTCCGCTTAATGGCGGGGCGATCAAGGTTTACGGTGATGCTATTCCTGAAAACCATCATGTGTGGCTGGCAGGGCGGCTGGTGCCACTTGCTGAGGACGGGGAGTTCGTTGCTGAGGAACTGCTGCCCGCAGGGCTGCACAGCGTCGAGGTGGCGGTGCTCGATGACCAGGGCAATGGCGAGCTGTTCCTGCGCGAGCTTGAGCTGCAGAAAAACGACTGGTTTTATGTAGGTATTGCCGATGTTACCGCTTCTCTGGATGACACCAACGGTCCGGCTGATCTACTGACACAGGACAAGACGCATTACGACAATGACCTGGCTGTCGACGGCCGTCTGGCATTCTATACCCACGGCAAGTTTGGTGATGACTGGCGCTTGACGGCTAGTGCGGATACGCGCGAAGGGCCGTTGAGTGAGATCTTCAGCAACTTTATGCAAAAAACTCCCGATGCAATGTTCCGTCGTATCGATCCGGATTACTACTATCCGAGCTATGGTGATGACAGCACCGTGGAGGAGGGCGCGCCTACGCTGGGTAAATTCTACGTCAAGCTGAAAAAGCAGGAGAATCATCTCCTGTGGGGTAACTTTAAGATTGGTTATACCGGCAACACGCTGGCCCATGTTGACCGTGCCCTCTATGGTGCCAATCTCCATATGCAGTTGCAGGAAACCACCAGTTTCGGTGAGCCACGTTTCAGTGTCGACAGTTTTGTTGCGGAGCCGGGTACGGTCGCGAGCCGTGATGAATTCCGCGGCACTGGCGGCTCCCTCTATTATCTGCGTCATCAGGATCTATTGAACGGCTCCGAGCGACTGCGTGTCGAAGTCCGTGACAGCGACTCGGGAATGGTCGTGGCGGTGAGAAATCTCACCCCGGTGCTGGATTATGATATCGATTACATCCAGGGACGCGTGCTGTTGTCAGAGCCGCTCTCGGCCTCCGTGGCCGATACGATGCTGGTTGATAGCGGTGGGTCCACTGGCCGCATGGCCTACCTGGTGGCGCGCTATGAATATTCACCCAGCTTCGATGACATCGATACCCTGGCACTGGGTGGGCGTGCTCACTACTGGTTCGGTGATCACCTGAAACTGGGGCTGACCACGAACCACAACGAAGAGGATGGTGCCAAAAGTCGTCTCAACGCGGTGGACCTGACCCTGAGAAAGAGCACCCAAACCTGGGTGAAAGTTGAGACCTCGAAAAGCGAAGGGGCGGGCGTTGATACCCTCAGCTCCATCGATGGGGGGTACAGTTTCGGTGGTACGACCCCGTTACTCTCGACTGATAGTCGTGCTGGCGCCTACCGTGTCGATAGCAGTATTGCCCTGAGCGATGTGGCTGATCATTTGCCCGGCAAGGTCACGCTCTACAACCAGAAGGTCGAAGCGGGCTACTCCGCGCCGGGTCTGTCGACGCTCAATGACACCACCCAGTTGGGTGGTACTCTCACCCTGCCGGTGGACGAGCGCTTCAGCCTGCGTGCCAAGTCGGACAAAAAGGTGCAACAGCAGGGACTGGAGACGGTGGCCAACGAGCTCGATGTGGATTACCTGTTCGACGAGAACTGGACCTTGAGTGGCGGCGTCAGGATGGATGAGCGCAAGGACCATTCACCGGCGGTGCCGTTGACCCAGGAGGAGGGCGAACGCTCCGATCTGCGGCTGCAGGCCGCTTACGATTCACATGCCAACTGGAGTGGCTACGGTTTCATGCAAGGTACAGTTAAGACCACGGGCAACCGGGACGAAAATGCCCGCGTCGGTACCGGCGGCAGCTACCGGCTAACGGATCGCTTTCGTCTCCATGGCGAGGTCTCCGATGGGGATCTTGGTAGCGCCGGCAAGCTCGGTACTGAATTTCTCTATTCGGACCGCACCAATCTGTACCTTAATTATGCGCTGGAGAATGAACGCAGCGACAATGGGGTGCGCGCCCGTCGCGGCAATATGACTTCCGGTTTCCGCACCCGCTACTCCGATAGCGCCAGTGTCTATCTGGAAGAGCGCTACTCTCATGGTGATGTCCCGACCGGGCTGACCCATTCGACCGGCGTGGATCTTGCGCCGAACGAACGCTGGAACTATGGTGCCAATCTCGACTTTGGCACGCTCAAGGATCCACAAACCAGTGCTGAAACCGAGCGTACCGCCCTGGGCCTGCGACTCGGCTACAGTTTCGAGGGTCTCACTTTCGCTAGTGCTGTTGAATACCGCGTCGACAATAACGAAAATCCGGTCGATGCGAGTTTCTCCGAGCGTACCACCTGGTTGACGAAGAACAGCCTCAAGTACCAGATCAATCCCGACTGGCGACTCATTGGCAAGTACAATCATTCCGAGAGCACTAGCTCCCTCGGTGAGTTTTATGACGGCAACTACACTGAGGCGGTGCTCGGCTATGCCTATCGTCCGATAAGTTATGACCGTTTGAATACGCTATTCAAGTACACCTACTTCTATAATCTGCCCTCGGCCGAACAAGTCACGGTTGCCAATACCGCGGCCGAGTACATTCAGAAGAGCCATATTCTATCGACGGATGTGATTTACGATATTACGCCGCGCTGGTCGATTGGCGGGAAATACGCTTACCGTCACGGACAGCTCAGTCAGGACCGGATCAATCCGGAGTTTTTCGACAGCCGAGCCAATCTCTATGTACTGCGTGCCGACTGGCACATGATGCACCGTTGGGACGCGCTGTTCGAAGGGCGCATGCTTGATCTGATTGATGCCGAGGAGCAACGCAGCGGTTCACTGGTTGCCATCTATCGCCATGTGGGTGAGAACATGAAAGTGGGCGTCGGTTATAACTTCACCGATTTCTCCGATGATCTCACCGACCTCGACTACGACAGTCAGGGTGTATTTATTAACTTGATCGGCAAGATTTGATGTTACAAGCCTTCGGGCTTCCCCTCCATCCACGGCCTGGGGTCGGGACGCCCGTTCCCACAAAACCATCCTCACACCATCAGTGGGAGCGACCTTACAGGACTTAGGCGTATCAAGCTTGCAACTTGTGGTCAATTGCCGCTAACGGCGAGGTGACAATAAAAAAGCCCCGCCTGTTCCCAGGCGGGGCTTGTTAGTTAAGCACTATCGCGCCTATTTGATCTCGACTTTCGCCTTGTTCTTGAGTGATTCCATGTACTCATTGGCTCGTTTCTGTTCCGCGACCTTTTTGAGCTGCGGCTTGACCTCTTCAAACTTCGGCGGTGTGGCGCTGCGTGTGTCTTCCAGCTTAATCACGTGCCAGCCAAACTGGGTTTGTACCGGGCTCTTGGTGTACTTGCCCTTCTGCAGTTGGCTGACGGCCTGGCCGAATTCGGGCACCATCTGCTGCGGGGCAAACCAGCCCAGATCGCCGCCCTTTTCACCGGTAGGGCCGGTAGATTTTTTCTTTGCCAGTTCAGCAAAATTTCCGCCCATATCCAGTTCGGTGATCACTTTCTCTGCTTCATTCTTGCTGGCCAGCAGAATATGGCGTGCCTTGTACTCCTGGACCTTGAAATCGGAGAGGCGTTCATCGTACATCTGCTTCAGTTCTTTATCGGTGATTGCCGACTTGCTCATGGCACTCTCCAGTGCGGCGCCAAGAATCAGGTTCTGCCGTACCGCCTCGAGCCTTGCCAGCAGGATTTTGTCTTTGTCCAGGCCCTTTTTCAGCGCATCCTGATAGACTAGTTCACGCGAGATCAGCTCATTGAGTATCCGCTCTTTGCCGACTTGCTGGCTTTGCGGGTTTTCTCTGGTATAGGTGTCGTAGTCCTGCTGGGTGATGTTCTTGCCATTGACCGTGGCGAGAACCGTGGCGTCTGTGGCCTGGCTCATTGGTGCAAAAGAGAGTGCTGTTGCGGCGACCAGGGGGAGCAATACGCGGTGTGATAATGACATAGGAACTTCCTTTCGTTTGGTTACGATGTTATTCAGCGGGGGCGTCAGCCCGAATATTGAGCGCGTGGACTTCACGCTGCATCAAATCCCCCATCGCATCATAGACCATACGATGGCGCTGAATTGGACTTTTGCCGGCAAATTGTTCGGCAACGATATGGACGACGAAGTGACCGCCGCCCCGGGCACCGGCATGACCGGCGTGTTTGTGACTTTCGTCGATGATCTCCAGCTGGACGGGGTGAAAGCTGGCCTCAAGCCTTTCACGGATCATCGCGATGCGCTCGCTGTTCTGACTCATGGCAGAACCTTCTTGAAGGGTTTGACGCTGACCCGGGCATAGACCCCGGCGGCGACATAAGGATCTGCATCGGCCCAAGCTTGTGCCTCGGCCAGAGAGGGGAACTCGGCAACCACCAGGCTGCCGCTGAAACCCGCTTCGCCCGGCTCTTCGCAGTCGAGCTGCGGGTGCGGGCCGGCCAGCAACAAGCGGCCTGCGTTTTTCAGTGACTGGAGGCGCTCCAGGTGAGCTGGGCGGGCCTGGGCGCGAAGGGGAAGGCTGTTTGGCACATCCTCGCTGATTATGGCGTAAAACATCATCCGGTTTCTCTTACTCGCTTTTGGCTTCTTGTTCGGCTTCTTGCGGCATGTGACGCCCCAGGTAGAAGGCCTGTGCAATGATGAAGGCGAAGGTCAGTCCCATCATGCCGTAGAGTTTGAAATCGACCCAATGGTCTTCCATGGCCTTTGCCTGTTCACACAACTGCAGCAGTTGGCCGCTCATCTCGGCGCCGCAGGTTTCCAGGTCGACGGCGGTGCCGGCCGCGGCGGTGAGGGCGGCATTGGCCTCGAAGAAGAAGTTGGCCACATAAAGGTTGGCGATGCCCATCAGAATGAAGAACAGGATCCAGCTGGCGTTGAGGCGCTGCCATACCTGTTTGGGTACCTCGATGGCGTGCGACATCATGCGCTCTACCAGGGTTTTTTTCCCGATAAAGTGGCTGCCGAGGAAGGCGATGGCGAACAGCCAGTTCACCGCGGTGGGTTTCCACATGAAAAACGCCTTGTCCTGCAGCAGCAGGGTGGCGCCGCCGAGTACCAGCACCAGAAAAAGGGTGATGATATGCATCTTCTCGATTTTGCGCTGGCGAAGCCAAATAATACCGACTTGAATCGAGGTGGCGACCATGATGACGACAATGGCCGGGTAGATACCATAGAGCTTGTAGGCGATAACAAACAGGATGATGGGGAGCAGGTCAAAAAGAAATTTCATGGAATTGGTTGAGATCCGTGGTGTTGTGTTGGCTCTTGGGTAATTTGCTCAATCTACCATATCCACCGGGTGATGGGCAGTGTACGCGAAGTCGTCGGACTTCAGTCCGACATCGGTAGGATTAACTCCGACCTGCAAAGGAGCTTCCGTCCCTCCCCACCACCCCTGTCTGAAGGGTGCTTGTTACCATGCGGCAAATGTTCTTGTCTGTAGGATTGCAGTAATCCAGCAGAGTTCCACTTAAATCGGCTACAATACCGCCCTTATGACTCTGCACTATGACCTTCACAGCCACTCTCTCGCCTCTGATGGAACCCTGAGTCCCACGGAACTGGTTCACTCCGCTGCCACGGCAGGGGTCGATGTGCTGGCACTGACCGATCACGATGAGACCAGTGGTCTTGCCGAGGCCTCGCAGGCGGCCCAGGTTGTCGGCTTGTGCCTGATCCCCGGCGTGGAGGTTTCCGTCACCTGGGACAATCAGACGGTACATGTGGTAGGACTGCGTATCGACCCAGAGAGTTCCCCGCTGCAGCTGGGTCTGGCGAGGCTGCGTGAGTACCGTAACTGGCGCGCCGAAGAGATGGGGCGGCGTCTGGCCAAACACGGCATTGAAGGAGCGTATGATGCTGCAAGCAAGCTGGCCCAGGGCCGGATCATCAGTCGCACCCATTTTGCCCAGTTTCTGGCAGGGCAGGGACACGCAAAAAGCGTGCGTGACGTATTCAAGCATTTTCTCAAACCGCGTAAACCGGGCTTTGTCCCGGGCGACTGGGCGACGCTGGAGGAGGCTCTGAGCTGGATCCACGACGCCGGCGGCCAGGCGGTCATCGCCCATCCGGCACGTTACTCCATGACGGCCACCAAGCGGCGCAAGCTCTTTGGCGAGTTTGTC
This sequence comes from Thiohalomonadaceae bacterium, assembly GCA_041563315.1. Taxonomy (GTDB): domain Bacteria; phylum Pseudomonadota; class Gammaproteobacteria; order Thiohalomonadales; family Thiohalomonadaceae; genus JBFEYJ01. The sequence goes on along the minus strand of JBFFNE010000049.1, from coordinate 7,832 downwards.
GAGCTCGGTGGCGAGGGGCTGGAGGTGGTTTCCGGCAGCCACAGCCTGGGTGATTGTCATAACATGGCGCAGTATGCACGCCAGTTCGATCTCATGGCCTCCAGCGGTTCCGACTACCACGGCCCGGAGAACCCCTGGATTGCCCTCGGCCGACTGCCGCCATTGCCGAAAACCTGCCAGCCTATCTGGTCGACCTGGGACCTGGACACGACCTGTCCGGCCAAGGCCGTCTCCTAACCCTTGTCTAATCCTGTGAATCTATCCGTATGAGCCAGTTTTTCCAGATCCACCCCGACAATCCCCAGAAGCGCTTGATCGATCAGGCCGTGCAGATGGTGCGTGAGGGGGCGGTGATCGTCTATCCTACCGATTCGGGGTACGCCCTGGGCTGTCACATCGAGGACAAGCACGCGCTGGACCGCATCCGCACGATCCGCCGCCTCGACGATCGCCATAATTTTACTCTGGTGTGCCGTGATCTCTCTGAGATCAGCACCTACGCCAAGGTGGATAACACGGTGTTTCGTCTGCTCAAGGCGGTAACGCCCGGCGCCTACACCTTCATTCTCAACGCCACCCGCGAGGTGCCACGACGCATCCAGAGCAAGCGCAAGACTATTGGCATGCGCGTCCCGAACAACGCTATCGTCAGTGCCCTGCTGGAGGGGCTGGGCGAGCCGCTGATGAGTACCACTCTGATGTTGCCCGGTGAGAGTCACCCGGAGTGCGACCCTTATGATATCCGCCAGTCCCTTGAACATGCGGTCGATCTGGTAATCGACGGTGGGTATGGCAGCTTCGAGCCGACCACCGTAGTGGACCTGACCGATGAGGTCCCCCAGGTGGTGCGTCGCGGCCTGGGCGATCCGGCTCCGTTTGAGGTATAAGAGCTAGGGGTATTACAGGTATAATCTACCGATGGAAGAGTTGAATACACTACAGCTGGTCGTTGTCTCCATCATTCCGGTCCTTTTTGCCATTACGATGCATGAGGCGGCACATGGATGGATGGCACTTCGCCTTGGCGATCCCACGGCAAAAATGCTGGGGCGCCTGACGGTTAATCCTATACCGCACATCGATCCGGTGGGAACCGTCCTGGTACCCATCGCTTTGCTCACGATGAGCACGTTGGCCGGTGGTTCACCCTTTTTGATTGGCTGGGCCAAGCCGGTGCCGATCACCACGGAAAACCTGCGAAAGCCTCGACGGGATATGGCCATTGTTGCACTAGCCGGTCCGATGTCGAACCTGCTTATGGCAATTTTCTGGGCGCTGGTGATCCGTTTAGGCATGGCGCTGCTGGAACCAGCCCAGGGCGTGGGTGAGTTTCTGATTTATTCAGGACAGGTGGGTATCCTGATTAACGCCATTTTACTGGCATTAAATATCCTGCCATTACCCCCGCTTGATGGTAGTCGTGTGGTGTCTTCTCTGTTACCTCCACGTTTGGCGTGGAACTACGACCGGCTGGAAAGTTTCGGTTTTCCCATATTAGTGCTGCTTTTGGTTACCGGTATCCTGGGGGGGATTTTGTACCCGATTATTAATCTGGTATGGATCACGGTGACGACCATTGCCGGCTTGTAGCTGATACGGCATTAGCTGTTTTTTTATTTCAATTAATAAATTAGGAAGTGATCTTGAACCTGGCGACACAGAATCAGCGTGTGCTCTCCGGCATGCGCCCCACCGGCAAACTGCACCTTGGCCACTATCACGGTGTGTTGAAGAACTGGCTCAAGTTGCAGCATGAATACGAGTGCTTCTTTTTCGCCGCCGACTGGCATGCACTGACCACCGAGTACGAAAACAGCAGCATCATCGGTGAGAGTGTGTGGGAGATGCTCATTGACTGGCTCGCCGTTGGGATCAATCCCGGTTCGGCCAAACTGTTCATCCAGTCGCAGGTGCCGGAGCATGCCGAACTCCACTTATTGCTCTCCATGATCACGCCCCTGGGCTGGCTCGAGCGGGTGCCGACCTACAAGGATCAGCAGGACAAGCTCAAGGAGAAGGACCTGGCTACCTACGGCTTTCTCGGCTATCCGCTGCTGCAGAGCGCGGATATTCTGATCTACCGTGCCACCCAGGTGCCGGTCGGGGAGGATCAGGTGGTGCACGTCGAGCTGACCCGCGAGGTGGCCAGGCGCTTCAATCACATCTACGGACGCGAAACAGACTTCGAAGAGAAGGCGGAGAACGCGGCGAAAAAGATGGGCAAGAAGGGCGCAAAACTCTATCACCAGCTGCGCAAGCGCTACCAGGAGCAAGGTGACCATGAGGCGCTGGCAACAGCTCAGGCCCTGCTCAACGATCAGCAGAACATCACCCTGGGAGATCGTGAGCGTCTGTTCGGTTATCTGGAGGGCAGCGGCAAAATCATCCTGCCTGAACCGCAGGCACTCCTCACGCCAGCCTCGAAGATGCCCGGCCTGGATGGACAGAAGATGTCCAAGTCCTACGGCAACACCATCTCTCTTCGTGAGGCACCGGAAGATGTGGAGAAAAAGCTGCGCACCATGCCCACCGATCCGGCACGCGTGCGCCGTACCGACCCGGGCGATCCGGAAAAGTGTCCGGTGTGGCAGCTGCATCTCGTCTACAGCAACGATGAGGTCAAGGCGTGGGTGCAGGAAGGGTGCCACAGCGCCGGCATCGGTTGTCTCGACTGCAAACAGCCCATTATCGAGGCGGTGCAGGCCGAACTGGCACCGGTTCGTGAGCGTGCCCGGGAGTTCACCGAGCAGCCACAGCTGGTGCGCAATATCGTGGCCGAGGGCAGTGAGGAGGCACGCGATGTGGCGCGCGCGACACTGCGTGAGGTCCGTGGTGCGATGGGGCTGGATTACAGCTAAGGGGGCTGGTCGCAACTGTCAACACCGAGGGCGTGCCTGGGCCATCAATGCAAGGCGCGTTTCGCAGGTAATGGCAGGGTCCTTGCCAAGAAACGCAACACAGCAGTGATGGCCCAGGTGCGGCCGAATGGAAATATTATTTCGACCAGCCCCCTAAGCAGGATGATTCTCGCTGGGGCACAAGGGGCTTGTAGTCCTGGCGTCTTGGCGAGAGATTGATTAACAGAGCAGGATCCTGTCGGTACCCTACGGATACCTATTACGGAAATGCCATGAGCGAAGCTACCGAAACAGCAGTAACACCGCAGCAGGAGGAGATGCCCTTTGCCGTTGTGCAAGGTGCGCCGATCACCGAGTTGCCGAAGGATCTCTATATCCCGCCACAGGCGCTGGAGGTGTTTCTCGAGGCCTTTGAGGGACCGCTCGATCTGCTGCTCTACCTGATCAAGCGGCAGAACCTGGATATCCTCAATATTCCCATTGCCGAGATTACCCGCCAGTACATGGTGTACGTGGATATTATGAAGGAGATGCAGCTGGAGCTGGCGGGAGAGTATCTAGTGATGGCGGCGATGCTGGCGGAGATCAAATCGCGCATGCTGTTGCCGCGTCCGGTGGAAGTGGATGGTGATGAGCACGATCCCCGTGCGGAGTTGATTCGACGGCTGCAGGAGTACGAGCGTTACAAACAGGCCGCCGAAGATATCGATGAGTTGCCCCGTAGTGGTCGCGATACCTTTCCTGTCGATATCGCCACCCCGGACAAGCACAGTGAGCGACCGTTACCGCAAGTGAGTCTGCGCGATCTGCTGTTGGCGATGACTGAAGTGGTGCAACGTGCTGAAATGTTTGCTCATCACCAGATTCAGCGTGAGCCGCTTTCGATCCGTGAGCGTATGTCGCAGATCCTCGGAAAAATTGGGCCGGACAGCTTCATCGAATTTACCACGCTGTTCACCCCGGAAGAGGGGCGTCGCGGTGTGGTGGTCAGCTTGATGGCGGTGCTGGAGCTGATCAAGCAGTCAATGATCGAATTGATTCAGGCCGAGCCTTTCGGGCCGATTCACGTCAAAGCTGTTGGCAACAGCAGCGAAGAATAAGCAGGATTGCATGTGATATGGCGGATTTGAATTCCCAACAGCTGAAGAATATTGTCGAGGCGGCGCTGTTTGCTGCCGGAGAACCGTTGAGTGTCGATCGTCTGCTCGGTCTGTTCGAGGAGGATGAGCGGCCGGAGAAAAAGGTACTGCTGGAGGTCCTGCAAACGCTGCAACAGGAGTGTGAGGAGCGCAGTATCGAGCTGAAGGAAGTGAGCAGCGGATACCGTTACCAGGCTCGCAGCGATGTCTCCCGTTGGATCTCCAAGCTGTGGGAGGAGCGTGCACCGCGCTACTCCCGTGCGCTGTTAGAGACCTTGGCGTTGGTGGCTTACCGCCAGCCCATCACGCGTGCCGAGATCGAGGATATCCGTGGTGTGGCGGTCAGCTCCAGTATCATGAAGACGTTGCAGGAGCGAGGCTGGGTGCGCATTGTCGGCCACAGAGATGTACCGGGCAAGCCTGCCATGTACGCCTCGACGCGGGAGTTTCTCGACTATTTTAATCTCCAGAGTCTCGACGAGCTGCCAACCCTCGCGGAACTGCGTGACATCGACAAGATTAATGCCGAGCTGGATCTGCGTTTTCCAGGTGAAGCGGCCGCCGAGCAGGTCGCTGCTAAAGAACCCGATGCCGATCCGTTGGCCCTGGCAGCGATTATCACCGCCGACTTCGAGCCGATTGAGTATTTCTAAAAGATCTCAACGCGAAGGCGCAAAGGTCGCAAAGAAAACTATTGCTGCTGAAAAACTCCCTCTCCCTCAGGGAGAGGGTTGGGGAGAGGGGAGACAATTGCTCCTCATCCTTTCCTTTCCCAGAGAGAAGGGGCGAATAACTTTTCAGCAACCTGTTAGAGTTACCCTTATGTTTTCGCGTCCTCTGAGCCTTTGCGGTGACTTATTTTGTATGGAATATATAAATGACTGAAAAACTGCAAAAAGTGCTGGCCCGTGCCGGTTTCGGCTCGCGTCGCGAGATCGAGTCCTGGATCAGCGAAGGGCGCATCTCTGTCAATGGCAAGCTGGCCACGCTCGGAGAGCGTGTCAGTGACACCGATGTGATCCGTGTCAACGGCCACGTGGTGAGCAAGACCCGCATCGAGCACAGCCATCGCTGCCGGGTACTGGTCTACCACAAGCCGGTAGGTGAAGTGACCAGTCGTAGCGATCCGGAAGGGCGCCCGACGGTGTTCGACAACCTGCCCAGTTTGCGCAATGGCCGTTGGATCGCGGTTGGTCGCCTCGACATCAACACCTCCGGCCTGCTGCTGTTCACCAATGACGGCGAGCTTGCCAACCGGCTGATGCACCCCTCCTATACCATCGAACGGGAGTATGCCGTGCGTGTGTTGGGCGAGATCTCAAAGGAGACGCTGCAGAAACTGCATGAGGGTGTCGCACTCGAGGATGGGACGGCCCGGTTTACCTCCATCGTTGACGGTGGCGGGGAGGGTGCCAATCACTGGTATCACGTGCGGCTCGATGAGGGGCGCAACCGTGAGGTGCGTCGCCTGTGGGAATCCCAGGGGGTGACCGTAAGTCGCCTGACCCGCGTGCGTTACGGACCCATCTCTCTGCCACGGCGTATTCGTCCCGGAAAATGGGAAGAGCTGAAGGGTGAGGAGCTTTCCCGCCTGCGCCAGAGTGTCAGTCTGGAGCCGTTAACGGTTAGTCCAGGCAGGAAGGATGGCAAAAAATCATTCACGCGCAAGACCCGCCATGGTACGCGCCAGGGTAGGGAGAGCCATAATCCCCGCAAGCGCCGCAGTTAATTCGCCACCCTGCGAGCCATAGAACGTTTGTGCAGAGTCTGGAGCAGGGATTTAGATAGATTGCCGTTCATGCTGGGCAGGCAATACCTGTTATGCCGATCGATACCGTTATTTAGGCCAGCTCATGACATTGCTGTGGGTTTATGACCGGCTTTTCGCCCACTTCGGCCCCCAGCACTGGTGGCCGGGGGAGACCCCCTTCGAGGTGATGGTCGGGGCAATCCTCACCCAGAACACCGCCTGGACCAATGTTGAGAAGGCAATCGTCAACCTCAAAGCTAATGAAGCACTGAGTGCCGAAGCGATCAGTGCTACTCCCCCTACCCAACTCGCCGAATGGCTGCGTCCCTCCGGTTATTTCAATATCAAGGCCGAACGCCTGCAGGCCTTCTGCCGCTGGTGGCTGGAAGAGGGTCGCCAGCAGCACCTGGAGGCGCTTTCAACGCACGACCTGCGCCATGCCCTACTGTCGGTCAAGGGCGTCGGTCCCGAGACCGCCGATGACATGGTGCTCTATGCCTTCCATCGACCGGTTTTCGTCATCGACGCCTACACCCGCCGCCTCTTCTCCCGGCTCGGACTGATCGAGGGCCGCGAAGGCTACGAGACACTGCGTGCGATGGTGGAAGCGACCTTTGGTCGCACTCAAAAGCAGGTCTCCCTCTACAATGAGTTCCATGCCCTGATCGTTGCTCACGCCAAGGATTACTGCCGTAAACGCCCGCTATGCCGGGGGTGCCCCCTGGTAAAACGTTGCTCTTCCAGGGAGCTGTAAGGTTCACAGTTCAAAGGTAACTACTCGCCCCCCTATACGAGTGCCGGGTAGGCCAGGTTGCCCCATCCATGACCCCGAACCTCAATACCACAGCGCAGCTTGCCGAAAGCGCCATGCGCCACGCTCCCTGGCTACCTGGCATTCATTGCGGTGAGATCGCTTTTCGGGTGGGGCGAGCATTTACGTTCAAAGTGTAGGAGCGGCATCTTGCCGCGACTGTCTGATGCGCCTCTGTTCGGTCGCGGCTGGAAGCCGCTCCTACATAACCCAAACGCCTCATACTGTGGGCGAACGTCCCGGTCGCAATTCTTTGCGGTGAGATCATTTTTGGGGGGGAGTTACGTTCCAGGTTACAGGTTCCAGGAAGGGGGACGGCCCAGCCCCCGTGTTTCCCCGACTGTCTGAAAGCCGTTGCTACGCATTAGCCACTGACTCTTTACTCTGCAGGGTAAGCCCTCCTATAGTGAAAGAAAATCAGGGAGAACTGTCATGAACGAACGCTTCTTGCTGGAGGCCATCCGACTGGCCGATGAGTCGATCGCCAATGGCGGCGGGCCGTTTGGCGCGGTGCTGGTCAAGGACGGCGAGATTGTCGGGCGTGGCAACAACCGGGTAACGCAGAACAATGATCCGACGGCACACGCCGAGGTTCAGGCGATACGCGACGCATGCCGAACACTGGGAGATTTCCAATTAACCGGCTGCGAACTCTATGTGAATTGCGAGCCCTGTCCAATGTGTTTATCCGCTGCCTATTGGGCGCGAGTGGCTGCGGTCTATTTCGCCGCCACGGCTGCCGATGCGGCAGAGGCCGGTTTCGATGATGTGCTGATTAAAGAAGAGCTGCAACGTCCCCTTGCGCAACGGCACCTGCCGATGCAACAGGCCCTTAGGGTGTCTGCCCTGCCAACCTTTGTGCGATGGCGGGAGATGGAAGACAAAATCGAATATTAAATTTGTAATAATCACATGGGAATCGAATACATTGGATATTTGTTTGGTGGGTTTCTTTATCTGATTTCGCCAAGTTTTCGTGAGAAGAAACTTAGAGAATGGAAGTGTAAAAGCGCTATGCACAAAATATATGAAGGGCGGATTCAACTCTGAAGTGCATATCGGTTAAGCGGCCTGCGCCGCCATGTGATTTTGCATCAAAACCTCAGGGGTTTTAAAGTCCAATGTTTTTCGTGGCCGTTGATTGAGTTGGGTAACAACCGCCAAGACATCTTTATCCGTAACTTGTGTGAAGTCCGTACTCTTCGGCCAGTATTGGCGTAACAGGCCATTTGTGTTCTCGTTCAGGCCTCTTTCCCAAGAGTGATAGGGTCTCG
>JBFFNE010000048.1:0-21467 GCA_041563315.1 Thiohalomonadaceae bacterium | reverse complement strand
GTAAAAAGTGCAAAACGGCTGCCTCGTTGTACTGTTCGTATCATGGTGAAGAGCTCAGCTTTAAGTGTGGCAGCTTTACGGTGACGCTCTTGCCGGTATCACCATGAAGTGTATCGTGTGCACGCAAGGTAACCACCTTTATCCCATCCGGCACCCTCACCCCCACCAGGCTTCGCGTGATTGTCGGCGTGTTTTCGGTGGGAATCACCAGCGAGCGACTGCCAAGGGTAGCGCCATCCGGCGCGACGATATCCCACTTGTCCACATAGTGTTCCCACCCCTCATCCAGGTGCGCCACGGTCACATCAAACTGGTAAAGGCCATTGCTCAAGGCCTTGACCTCGACATGGGTGATATCGGCCTGCCCTGCTTGAAGCGCCATGGGAGAAATGAGCACACTCAGAAGAAAAAACAAAACTGGCACTTTCATCATTGACTCCCTGTTGGTGAGTACGCTTATGTCAGGTAAGAGGTATGACCACAGCCCTCTCCAGATTTTTTCCTTTGGGTATCTCGTAGCTACCTGTAACTACTCGCTCCCTTATGCGAGTGCCGAGTAGGCCAGGCTGCCCCATCAGGGTGCCCCGAACCTCAACAACCGCAGCGCCGCTTACCGAAAGCGCCATGCCCCACGCTACCTGGTACTTTTCTTTTCGCCTTTGCGGTAAAAGCATCGTCAAGTGGGGTGGCAGTTACAGCTACCTTTAGATTAGTTCAGTTTCAAACCACGTCCAGCCACACGGCCCTTCCCCATGCCATTCCAGGCAAACTATTTCCTTTGCACAATCCGAATCTATACTTTGTTAACCGAATCAGCGGTTATCGCGAATGGGGATCACCATGAGATTCATCACCACAATGAGCGCTACCGCCCTGTCACTGCTGCTCGTCCTCCTGTTCGCTTCCCAGCCGGGCCATGCCCAGCAGGGTAGATGGGCGATTGAAGCGGCCAAGGACGGCAAAGAAAAGCGGCACCAGGAGAGAACCAAAGAGAGGGAGAGAGAAAAAAGGAAAGTCATCATCATCAAACAGCCGCAGTGGCGACAGCCCTCCTCCAGGCATTATCGCGAACGCACTACCATTATCGTGCCACGCGAGCGCTATGTATGGGGAACTCATGTCATACGCCCTTACGGAAGGCCCTATAGTGGCTACGGTTTCTACTTCACCGATAGCGATGCCTTCAAATGGCTCGCCTTTACCGCCATCACCCTCAAGTTGCTGGATAACCTTAACGAAGAGCAGCAACGCCTGCACGAAGCCGCCCAGGTCAGGGCCACTACGGCACATACGGGAGAGGTCATCATGTGGGAAGAGGGTAATGCTTACGGCTCTGTCACCACGACGCGCACGGGAACCAGCAGCTCTGGGCGGCACTGCCGTGAATTCCAGCACAACGTCACCATCGGTGGCAGAACCGAGCAAGCCTGGGGTACCGCGTGCATGAATCCAGACGGCAGCTGGGAAATCGTCCCCTAGCCACATTCCGCACTAAGAAGGAGGCTGTGATGAATTGAAACAATTCGACCCGCCTGGCCCCTCTCTATCGAACAGCCGGCCCCCCGTGCCGCACTGCTACTTGCCGCACTTGGTGTTTTTCTGCGCCTCTCGGATAACCATTACGATGATTTTCCCCACCCGCTGGCAGTGACGCACCGTGAAAAGGCACCACAATCTCACCCCTTCCATCCAGACGCCCCGGCAAAAGCGCAGATCACGTTGAACGCCCAGCATCCCCAATACCGGTGACAATGAAGTTTCCCCCTTCAATCCCCCCCGGACGCAAATAAAAAGACCATCTTTCGATGGCCTTTTTGTTCCTACGGGGAGCTCGCGATTAACGGCGGGAGCCACCGCGGGTCACCGTCGCTGAGCGAGAGGCCAGAGAACTGCCGCTCACGCTCATGCGGCTTGAAGAGCTCATGGTCGTGGTGTCGGTGTCCACGCTGGTTGTGCTGCTACCCATGGCGGTAGTGTCGTCAGTGGCATCGTCATAACGGTTCACAGAGTCAGCACCACCGCCCTGCTGGACCAGATCCAGAAAGACATCCTGATCATCCTCGATAGCACTGTTGTGGATGTCGTTTGGCATATTGGCGGAACCCGCACCCCAGATGCTGTTATGGTCAGCATAAGCGGAAGAGGCAGCGAAAAGACCACCAGCCACAAGCAGTGCAATAACGGATTTGTTACTCATCGTATCTACTCCTGTCATGAAAAACTATGTGTTACAGCCGTAGTAACGCAGCGACTTCGGTTTGGTTGACACAAATTTTCCCTGAGAACACCCGGCTCCCTCCCCTGAGTCATTATGGGCCTGCGCCACCACGTGCAGTCCGGCGGAAAGCAACTACTCTTTTCCATGATCGCACCTTGGTGCCTGCGCCAGGCCACGGCCTGAAGGCCCAGGCAGAATTTTATCTGCGGCATTTTTGGGAGAATCGAAATGAAACGAACACTGCGGACTGTAACACTGGCAACACTTTGCCTGGCGCTGGTCGGCTGTGCGGCCCAGGGTCCCCGTGAAGAGAGCGGCATGGTGATCGGTGGCCTTCTTGGGGGGCTACTCGGGGCACAAGCCGGTGACCACCACCTCAGACCGGTAGCTATAGTCGCCGGGACGATCATTGGCGCCTCCATCGGCGGCACCATAGGCTCCTACATGGACGAGACCGACAGGCTGCGTGCCGGACAAACCCTGGAGACCGTCCGCACCGGTGTATCCTCCTCCTGGCGTAACCCCGATACCGGGGTGCAATACCAGTTCACACCGACCAGCACGTATGAGACCACACAGGGCCCCTGTCGGGAATACACCATGAATGCCCTCATCGGGGGACAGCTCGAACAAGTCTATGGCACGGCTTGCCGCCAAGCTGACGGCAGCTGGAGGATCATGAACTAATCATCGGCCAATGCCGCAGACCGAATACAGCCCACAGGGCGGCCAGGTCTAAAGCGGCGGTTTACTGAGGAGGGGATTGTCGGCAAAATGCGCAAAAAAATAACCATAACCGTGAGACATACCCTATGCTGAAAGCCCGTTCTCTGCTCCCATCCCTCCTTGCCGGTCTGGTACTGATGATCATCGGCCTGCAGCAGGCGGTGGCCATGCCCACCTTTGCCCGCAAATACAACATGAGCTGCACCGCCTGTCATGCCGCCTTCCCTCGGCTTAATGAGTTTGGCGAGATGTTCGCCGCACAGAACATGCGCCTGAGCAACTGGAAGGAGGCATCCACCAGCAATACCGGCGACCCACGACTGGCCTTGCCCGACTCAGTGCCGCTGGCGCTCCGTGCGCAAGGTTTTACCCAGTTCCGTGATGATGCCACCGGCACCGACGCTAACGGCACCGAATATGACAGCCGCCTCGATTTCCAGTCGCCCTATCTGATCAAGCTGCTCTCCAGCGCACCGCTTTCCGATCACATCACCTTCTACGGCTACGGCATCATGGCCGAGAAAGGCGGTAACGGTGAGTTTCTGATCGAGGATGCCTGGTTCAGTCACGACGACCTGTTCGGCAGCGGCACCGGGTTGATGCTCGGCCAGTTCCAGATATCCGACCTGATGTTCCCGCGCGAAACCCGCCTCACCTTCCAGGACTTCATGGTCTATCGCATGGCGGGCGTTACCTATGAGCGCGGCCTCATTCTGGATCACGGCCTCGGCCCCATCGACCTCGCCGTCGGCGCGGTCAACGGCAACGGCGTCAGTTCCAGCGCCTCCGTCTCTTCCTCCGGTTACCGGAGATCCGATGCCCTGTTCGACAACGACTCATCCAAGTCGATCTTTGCCCGTGTGGGCACCGAGATTGGCGGCATCTCCCTCGGCCTGTTCGGCCTCACCGGACGCGAGCGCTTTGACGGCACTTTTGATGGCACTAATTTCATTGAAAATAGCTGGGACAGCAAGAAGCGCATCGCCGGGATCGACCTCTCGGGCAAGGTCGGCAATAACGTCTACTGGTTCTTCCAGGGGCTGGCCAACGAGTGGGACGATGTTCTCGAGCGTGACAAAACCTATGACTGGAACGGCATGTTCATCGGTGTGGACTATATCCACAGCCCGTTGTGGGCTTATTCCGCACTCTATAACCTTACCGATAGCGGCGATCTCGATGGCACCGACACCGCGTACAACGGCATAGACATGAACAGCCTCACCCTTACCACGTCTTACTACTTCATGACCAATGCCAAGCTGGTACTGGAGGGCAACCTCGACATGCTCGACACCGACACGGAAAACAACGGCCATAACGCTACGGACAACTACCTGTTGGTCGGTTTCGATGCCGCATTCTAAGCACACCGCCTGGAGTAAATGGGATAAACGATCCCTTTATTCCTGACACGACAAGTGATGACTGGCCTGGGGGCCGAGTCCTTTTGGCGGAGGTTCGTCCAGGGGACTCGGCCCCTATCGTTTATACTTCACTACTTTGGCGCGTCTCCGTCTCATCGGATAGCTGATGTCACTTAGTGCAACGCCCGCACCTTGAATCGCCGCCCCTTGATCTTGCCCTCAGCCAGCACGCGCAACGCCTTCTTGCGAATCGTGCGGTCTATGGCCACATAGGCTACATGATCGAAGATATCGATCTTGCCGACCATCGTTGCCGGGACAGCATCATCGGCAGTGAGTGCACCGAGGATGTCACCGGGGCGCACCTTCTCCTTGCGCCCGCCATCGATACAGAGGGTGACCATCGGTGGGGTTAGGGCGAACCCCTCGGGCAGGTCAAGGCTGCGCAACTCCTCCAACGGTGCCTTGTTTCCCTGGTACTCCTCGATGGCAGTAACACGCCAGGCCTCAGGGGCGATAAACAGGCTCAATGCCAAGCCCCTGTTCTCCGCTCGCCCGGTGCGGCCGATGCGGTGGACGTAGATTTCAGGATCATGTGGCAGTTCGTAGTTAATCACCGCCTCCAGATCCTTGATATCGAGACCACGAGAAGCCACGTCGGTGGCCACCAACACCGGCACACTGCGATTGGCAAAGCGCACCAACACCCGATCGCGCTCCTGCTGATCCAGATCCCCGTGCAGCGCCAGGGCCTGGATACCTCGCTGCTGCAGCTCATCCGTCACCTCCTGGCACTGTTGCCGGGTATGGCAGAACACCACCGTCGATACCGGCCGGAACTTCGCCAGCAACGCCGCCAGGGTTTTGGTGCGCTTCCCCTTCTCCACCTCGTAGAAGATCTGACGGATCTTCAGTTCACTGTGCTGCGACTCCACCGTCACCTCCACCGGCTCACGCTGGAAGGCGCTGCTCAGCTGCCGAATCGTCTCGGGGTAGGTGGCGGAAAAGAGCAGGGTCTGGCGCTGCGGCGGCGTGGCCGAGAGGATCACCGCCATATCATCGTAAAACCCCATATCGAGCATCCGATCTGCCTCATCCAGCACCACCGCCCGCACCCTGCCGAGGGAAAGGGTGCCCTTCTGCAGGTGCTTAAGGATCCGTCCCGGTGTACCCACCACGATGTGAGCGCCATGCTCCAGTGATCCGACCTGCGGCCCAAACGGTGCGCCGCCACAAAGGGTCACCACCTTGGTATTGGCACTGGCGCGGGCAAGCCGCCGCAGCTCCTTCGCCACTTGGTCCGCCAGCTCGCGTGTGGGACAGAGCACCAGCGCCTGCACCGCAAAGGAGTCCCGATCAAGCAGATTGACGAGCCCAAGGCCAAAAGTGACGGTCTTGCCACTGCCGGTCTTGGCCCTGGCGATAAGGTCCTTACCGGCAAGGATATGGGGCAGCGCCTCGGCCTGGATTGGCGTCATCTGCTGATAACCGAGCGATTCGAGGTTGTTCAGAATTTCGGGGGAAAGCTTGAAACGGGAGAATTGGGTGTTCACAGGAGACTCTTGCGGGTTACTGGGGAGGCCGCATGGCGGCAATGGCCGACATAATAACAGCATGACGCAGCGAAGCGTGAAAGCAAAATAACACCACGCCCAGACCCTTGCTGTAGAATGCCGCGATGACCCTCCACCCCCACCCATTACGAGACGAACATGAAGCCCTGGAACCTGATCGATAGCAGTGAAATCCCTGCCGGTGGAGGCGAGTTGCGCCTCTACCAGCGCGGCGAGGAGTACTCCATTATGATCGTCGGCGGTGGCGAACTGATGAACACCCGCATGCACGGCTCGGAAGATGCCCTCGCCGAGCTGGGCTGTGCCCATCTGGCCGGACAGGCACAGCCGCGTGTCCTCATCGGTGGACTCGGCATGGGCTTTACCCTGGCGGCGGCACTGGCTCAACTGGGGCAGGAAGCCAAGGTGGTGGTGGCGGAACTGGTGCCAGCGGTAGTGACCTGGAACCAACAATACCTGGGCGGTTTTGCCGGCCACCCGCTGGATGACCCACGCACTATCCTCAGCGTCGGCGATGTCGCTGCCCTGCTACGCAGGGAGCGCTCCGCCTTCGATGCCATCCTGCTGGATGTGGACAATGGCCCCGAAGGGCTGACCCATCGTGAAAATGACTGGCTCTATAACCCCGCCGGACTGCAGGCCGCGTATACCGCCTTGCGACCGGACGGTGTGCTGGCGATCTGGTCGGCGGGACCGGACCATACCTTCAGTGAGCGCCTGCGACAGATCGGCTTCCTGGTCGAAGAGCATAGGGTGCGGGCACACGGCAGCGGCAAGGGGGCTCGCCACACCATCTGGATAGCTCAGCGCGCGGCGTAGCGGAAACAGGGATCAGATCGACCGGGTACAGCGGCAAACCACAGCCCGTGCAGTGCAGGCAATCACACCCACTCCACTACGGCTGATACCAGTACGTTGTCGTCCCTTATGTCAAAGAATGATGTTGTACCAAACCGGCACGGTAACCAGGGCACACAAACTGGTGGCAGAGAAAGCCAGTGCATAGGCACCGGTATCCAGCTTATAACGGTCGCATATGACAAAACCGATGAGTGTCGCAGGCAGCATGCTATCCAGCAGCAAGGCCTTGGTCGTCTGAAGGCCGGTACTGCCAAACAGCGATACCATCCCCCACATCACAAGCGGCACAAGAATCAGCTGTATCACCACAACGGGAATCACCCCCACCAGCTGGTTGTTCCAGCTCCTGGTCCAGTTCAGAGCCAAACCGACGGCTAGCAGTAGTAACGGAATGAGCACCCCGTAAAGCATGGTTTTAATCAATTCGATCCATGCAGGCATGCTGGCTCCAGCGAGATTGAATATCAGACCAACCACCGCGGCCCAGAGCACAGGCTCCTTAAGCCACACAGGATAATCCCTGGCCACGGAAGAGGCGGACCTGGACAGTGAAAATTTCCCGGACTCGGCGAGGTTTTTAGCAAACATTGCTCCGGCGGTAAATAGCAGTAGTACATTGGCCACGAGCATGTACTCAATAGCAATGCGCATGGTCCATCCTGCGAATATCGCGTTGTTTAGCGGTAAACCGAGAAAAAGGACATTACCGAAAACTGCCGCAATTAAAAACGCCCCTTTGCTCTTCGCTGGAAGCTTTGTCTTGCGCAACCAGAACCAGGCAACGCCCAAAGCTATCAACGTGGTACCCAACACATACAACAAGATGCGCAGCGCCGCCTCATTCAGCGGTAGGTCTTGCACCGAGAAAAAGACCACCAGAGGGAGCAATACCCACAGCACCAGAGCTACGATGGACCGCTGCATTGATTCAGGTGCAATCCCGTTCGGCCGAATAAACCGAAGGGCGGCTCCCAAGGCGACGAAGAAGCCGAGTGACAAAGCGACATTGAACATAGTCTCACCTATTGATTTTTATTAGGAGGCTGTTCCAAGCATCTTGCCGCATATGGCAATGACGGGGCGTGAGCAGAGTCACAGATAACTCATGCAGTAACAGGCAGGGAAAAAATACAGCAAGCTGTTTAGTCTCGCCCTTCAGTGAGCATGGCTTTTGGCATCACGAATAAGGCAATCAGGAAAAGACCAGTAAAGAAAGTGGTGCAGTTGCCCGAATGAAGCCCTACCTGGAAGGCTCGAAATTAAGGCAATAGAGCTCTCCTCCTTCGTAACAGCTAACCGGAGCGGAAGTGACATCGACGCCGCTCACTGCCCGCGGCGTCAATCGTTATCACAGAGGCTCCGGACTCATAGAGCGTCCAGCTGCTCGGTGTTAGGTACTCAGAAAGGTAAACCTTGACCTGATAAGGCACTCTGCAAACAGCAGCCGGAAATTCTCAATCCGGTCGTGAGAATGATACTGCCGGGGACAGCAACCCGAGGTTGTTGTCCCTTCTTCTTTCTTTTTCTCCTACAGCTACCCCTCCTATTCCCGTGCCTCAAGGCGCATGTAAAAACGAATTCTTGTCTCACCAGTTTCCAACTCACACTCCAGGAACTGTCCACGTTAACTTACAGCGGCGACCTCTCCGCTTATTGAAATGACAAATGGCAAGAATCCCTGAACACAAGAGGCTAGAGGACCTGATAGGGCTGCCTCGACGCTCCGTTTTACGGTGATTGCTCAGACGCGGGGCTTGAAGAAATGAACGGGCGCACCGCCAATACAGTGGCGATAAGGAAACCCAGGAGAAGTAGAAGCCGACCCACCAGTGTCTGCTCATCAATCAGATAGTTGTTGCAGACACGTACCGGAGCGGCCAGATAAAGCCAGGAGAGAACCCAGAGCATCGCCACCAAATTGCTCCACACAAGCCCCCTGCCGATGGCAGTCAGCCTTCCCCAACTCAAGTGCAGTGGGAGTCCAACGAACAACGGGAGCATGAGAAACTTTGCCGCCTCATACGCAGGTTCGTCCAGGGCGGCATCCAGGTGACGGGGTAGCATCCAGAAAAGTGCCGTGACAACGATCAACGCCAGTCCGGTCACCCCATAGGAATTTGCCCTCTGAAAAGGCCGCTTAACCCCTGACGGCAAACCTGAGGCAAGCCATAGGCCACTGAGTACGAGCAGAGGTATCTGCAGCAGCATGTGCCCGGGCATGCTCTGCTCAAGCGCTGCCCGCGTAGACGGTACCGCTAGCGTTCCCAACAGCAACAACCCGGCCGTGGTTAGCCTCATCATTGACGCTCCAAAAAACTGAGCACCGCCTCAGGATCGTCATAATCGAAAATCGCCACCAGGAAACCCTCTCGATTCACCACATAGATGGCCGAGTTATGTTGAAAGCCTTCCCGGCGGTCAGGGATCACGGTGACCCCAAAAGCGCTTAACAACGCAGGTAACCTATCGGCGTCCGAGGGTCTACTGACCGGCCAGTGCTCGGCCCGGGCACCGTGACGTTTCGCATAATAGGCCAACTGATGCACCGTATCACGTAACGGGTCAAAGCTGATGCTCAGCAAGACCACATCATTACCCAATCGTGCTTCGGGTAATGAATCTCGGATGGTTTGAAGGGTATTGTCGGCCACAATACAGAGATCGGCGCAGCCGGTATAAATGAAGTCCAGCACCAATAGTTTGCCCGCAAACCGGTCGAAGCTGAATCGTGCTCCGGTATGGTCCTGCAGCACCAGTGAAGGAACGGGGCGCGGTGATTCACTAACGGCAAGTCGGCGTGCACCTTCGGTGGTGAAGGCGCGCGCCTCGTCGGTAGCCTGCCAAAGCAACCCGGCACCGGCGAACAGCACAACAATCGTCGCCAGCGCCGTGCGCATTAGTGCGTTTCGGTAGCCAGTGTCGCTGGATTTACGGCAAACAGGCGCCCGAAATATCTCAGCACAAAGACCAGCACGGAGGTGACCAGCACAGCCACAAATACAGAGGCCACACGGTCATATGGCACCCACTGGGGCAGGTGTTCAGCAAAGCGGCGCGGTACACTCTCTGCTCCTGCATAAAGGAACATCATGACAAAGCCGAGTGACCCCAGCATAAAGCCCCAGAAGGCCCACCTATCGAACCAGCGATCCTCAACCACTGCCCCCTCCTTGCCGAGGAAGTACATGAAGCCAAAGATCATCGAGGCGACACCAATGAGTAGATAGAAATGGAAATGACCAGGTACCCATACGGTATTGTGCATCACCAGGTTGACATGAATGGTAGCATCCACAATCGCGGGAATCACACCGGCGGCCCAGCCGAAGGTCGAGAGCACCAGCAGACTGCTGGTCACATCCCAGCGCATCCCGGAACGATAGATGAGCATCAATGCGCCGAAAGTCGTCACCACTAGCACCGGTAAGCCGCTGGTGTAGGAGATAACCTGTCCCATCACAGCCATCCATGAGGGCATGGCGAAGTCCATCAACAGATGATGTGGGTAGACAATCACCACCATAATAGTCGAAGCGGTCCATGCGGCCAGAAAGACCTTGTTAGCCTTCCACGGGCGTCCGGTATAACGCGGCAGGATTTCATACACCGCAATCACAGCCATATAGATGGTGGCGTTGATAAACACATGGCCAAAAAAGAAAATCAGATTTTTGGCCAGTAGTGCATCAATGACAAAACTGGGCACGAAGAGGTTAATCAGGCTCATGACAAGAATCGCCGCCCCTGCCGTGATTCCCAGTGTATTGACGATCGTTACCATGGTGCTGGCAACCACCACGGGTGGTGGTGGGTCACCTGCATCACGACCGAACAATTGCGGCCACCCAAGGCCTTTTCCCAGACTTCCGTATTTTTTGAGTATCGCGCGAGCAAAATCGAGATGAAGCGCCAGGAAGCCGGTCCCGATTAACAGCAAACCCAATAGAAAAGAGGCGGCAGCCGCTGTGCCCCAAAGTCCCTTCGCCTCGGCAGGCAGCGGGTAGAGGAAAGTCCAACCGGCGGCAAAGCCACCGCCCAGAATACTCCCGAGAATCATCACCACCCCAATGAGAAACAACACCAGGTTGGCCACAAAGATGATACGCGATAGCTCAAGATGTCGGCTGGCGAAGTACCACATAATCGAAGCGGAACCCAGTGCAGCAATGCCGACCATACCGGTACCGTGAACCGTCATCAACTGATAGAAAAGGTCCGCCGGAACCTCAAGCACCTTCCCCTGAGCGAGACGCATGATGAAGCCCACCGTCATCATTAACAGCAAAACGGCAGCACTAATTGCAACATAGATCTTTACCAGTGGTGTTCCCTGTTGATTGTTATCCATTACCTGTGCACTCGACATCAGACTTCTCCCCCATCATTAGCGGCCACTACCGTAAATTCGGCTTTCATCTGGTGGTGGGCCACACCACAAAACTCCAGGCACAAGATCTGATAGGTGCCCGGATTGCTGAACACATGTACCAGTTCGTTGGTGTAGCCGGGCATGGCCTGGGTCTGAGCAACCAGGCGCATCGACTCATCATAAATACCGAAGCCGTGATTCACATCGGCGCTAGTAACATGAAAGACTACCGGTTGACCCACCTGGGCCTGTGATGCGCTGATTTCCCAGTACCACTGGTATCCCTTCGCCTCGACATGCAGCGCATCTTCAGCAACAGACGCAGAGGCGGCATACGGCAGGTTCATTAAGGTTGCGCCCATCAAAGGTACGCCGGTGATCACCAGCGCAATAAACAGACGTTTGCGCCAGAGATAACCGGAGTTCTGAATTGGCGCATACTCTGCCTGATCTCGTGAGCGGCTAATCACCCACACAAAAATAGCGGCTAACACCACGATGGAAATCGTGGAAACCGCCCATGCTGTTTCTTGCATTATTATTCCCTCCCCCTGTTAAGTAGCATTCAAAATGCATGTTCTGCGTACTCTCAGGAAAAGTCAAGAAAAATACTGGGTCTTTACGGTAACCAAAGGAGAATTAACACCCTGCACGGCGTTCTGAATGGGGAGAAATAGTTAGTGCTTTTGCCAAACAACTCTGTGCATCAAGATGAGACATCTCAGCGCGAATGTCTCTACTCCCATCGAAACAACATAGCTCCCAACACCAGGAAAACGGCACTCATGAGTGCCAGCACCAGTAGCTGCGGAGCGACTCCCGCCAACGTTGCACCGTCAAACATGACAGAACGTGCCGCGGTGATCATGTGCGTCAGCGGAAATATCTCTGAGAACTGCTGCATCAGCGGATTGGCTCCTTCCAGCGAAAACCACACACCGGAGAGAAACATCATCGGCCAGCTGATGAGGTTGAGCAGTCCCTCTGCCAGCTCCTCGCTGGCGATACGCGCAGCGATCACCAGACCCATGCTAATCATACAGAACGTACCCGTGGCAAAGACCAGAAACAATGTCAGATACGAACCATGCATAGCGAAGTCGATGAACAGGTTGGTACCGAAAAATACCACGATCGCGACCCCCAAAATCAGCCACAGACGAGAGAACACCTGTGCGGTAAGAAACTCGAGGGCGGAAAGCGGCGTTGCCTTGAGGCGCTTGAGAACGCCGTTCTTGCGGTAGCGCACAATGACATATCCCACGCCATAAAGGGCACTGAACATGATGTTCATGCCGATGACGCCGGGAATCAGCCAGTCCACATAACGGATCGGACGTCCACTCACTACCTGCTTGGCATATTCCGCCTGCGCACTGCCAAGCAGTATCTTCTCCAGGACATAGCCCCGCGGTGAGCTTTCGTTAATCCAGTAGCGCCGTGAAACCGTGTCGAGCAGCAGGTCGATCTGATGGCGCTCCACCTTGGTGATCGCAGGCTTCATTTCGCCCATGGCAATGAACTGCACATAGTCAGTATTAAAAAATCCGTTACCTGAATGGGTACCGAAGACACCGACCTTGTATAGCGGAGCCGGTTCACCTGTAAAAGCAAAAGCAAATCCAGCCACAATGAGTACCGGAAAAATCAGGTTCCATCCCATGGCGGCGCGATCACGGAGAAACTCCTTGTTACGTGCCAGGAACACGGCCAGTAAACGCTTCAGGTTCATGGACGGAGTTCCTTTCCCGTCAGTTCCAGAAAAAGATCGTCAAGAGTACGGGAGCGCACCCGCAGGCGATCAAGCGAGACACCGGCATCCAGCAACTGGCGTAAAGTATCGGTCACAGTACAGGTAAGTACCTCGACGGTATCTTTAACTCTGTACACGCTAAGGGAGAGTGCCTCCGCGGCCTCCGTAAAATCCTCGCTTGGCAGTTGTAGTACGAGATCACCGAAGTGCTCGGCAAGCAGCGCATCGGGCGAGCCCTCGGCAATGATGCGGCCGGCATCCATGATGAGGATCTCATCGCACAGCTCATAGGCCTCTTCCATGTAATGGGTGGTTAGCAGTACCGTCTTACCACGCGCCTTGATGCTACGAACCAACTCCCAGATATTTCGTCGTGCCTGTGGATCCAGTCCCGTTGTGGGTTCATCAAGGAACACCACTTCAGGATCGTTGATCAGTGCAATGGCCAACAGGAGTCGTTGGCGTTGGCCGCCCGAGAGCTTCCGCGTGTCACGGTCGAGGAACGATTCAAGTGAACAAGCAGCAACAAGCTCATCGACAGATGCGCTCTTGGTGTAAAAGCGCTGAAACATAGACAGTGTCTCGCGCGCCGTAATGAACTCCTGCAGCGCTGTAGACTGGAACATAATGCCTGCCTCGTTATGAAAAGAGGCATCGAGTGGCTCGCCCTTATAAAGGATGGTTCCGGAGGTGGGTTGTTTGATACCTTCCAGGATCTCAACCGTGGTGGTCTTGCCGGCGCCATTGGGGCCAAGCAGACCGAAGCAGGTACCACGCTCGATAGAAAAACTGATGCCATCGACGACACGCACGCCCTGATACTCCTTGATCAGATTGTCGACCTTGATCAAAACGTCCATGGGGGGCATGCGTGCCTCACAAAGTGAAAAAATCCATCTAAACCGGACAGCCTGTCCAGCACCCGCCGGGGCCTTAACTCGCCATGCGATTACGGCAGCGGCTGAATAACGACTTTGTTGTCTTACTACAAAAACCTAGCCTCGTTCCATAAGCGCACGCAGGTCGATCACTGCAGCATTGGCGCGGGAGATATAGTTAGCCATGGTTAGGGAATAATTAGCGACCCAGCCGAAGCCACTGCCGTTGAGCACCATCGGGCTGGAGACCGGACGCTGCGCCTCCTCCAGCTCACGAATGATCTGGCGCAATGAGGCGAGGGCACTCTTTTTCTCCAAGCTGGAACGGAAGTCGATTTCGGCTGCACGGAAGAGGTGTAGCAGGGCCCAGACATAGCCTCGTGCCTCATAGAAAACATCGTCCACTTCCAGCCAGGGCGTTCGGTGGTACACCACGCTAGGGGCCGGTGTGCTCTGCTGCGCGGCGGGGTCGTTGGCCAGACTGGTATTCTGCCGCTCCTGGCCGACACTCGCAGAGAGACGCTGGGAGAGACTGCCCAAACGCTTTTCCACCACCTGTAACCAGGCATTGAGGTTATCGGCACGGGCAAAGAACTGGGCATCGGCATCGTTATCGTCGAGCAAACGCGAGCGATAGGCACGTAGATACTTCAGCCCGTCACGATACTCCGACTCGGTGGCCGGCAGCATCCAGGAGTCGTTTTGGAAATTAAACTGCGGTTCGGCGCGCGCCAGGTCGGCATCCTCCACCGATTGGGACTGGGAACGGGCGTAGTGGTTGCGCAGCGCCGCGGCGACATCACGCAGCGCAACCAGGGCGCCGAACTCCCAGTTCGGCATGTCGTCGAGAAAGACAAAGGGTGGCAGGATATCGTTGGAGATATAGCCGCCGGGCTTCTCCAGCAACGTGTCACCTAGATTGATCGCTGCATTGACACTGGCCGTGCCGATGATGGCCTCCGCCCCACGCTGCTCAGCTTGTACGGGAAAGTATCCAGGCTCGTTGCTGACTACGAAGGTAGTGATGAGCATTAGCAGCAGAAAAAGCAGCAGTGCAACGCCTGGCAAGCGGCCTCTGATAAGCCATGAATAAAGCTTGTCGCGAAGTGAGGACATAGTATTTATCTCTTCAGTCAAAGGGTATTCATCCTTATCTGCGACTTCATAACATGATCAGAAAAGTGAGCAAGACGGACCACTGCTGCCAGCCAACACACCGGTAATGCGCGCATCATCCTTCAGTCTTTGCAAAATCTCGCTATAGAGATCATCGGGGATATTCCGGGAAAAAGTGATATCGACAAATCCATCTTCCCCTACGACATAGCTGGCATATGTCTCAGACCCATCGAATTCGAATAGTATATCAGCGACAGCAGTATCCGCCTTAAATTGAATCTCACTGGCAGAGACAGGTAGCACAGAAGAAAAAACCAGGAGCAAAACACATATTCCCAGTAAATTTTTCATATCTCACCCTCCACTTCGCGTTCTAATCCAATTAACGGTACCAACCCCCTTACAAATCAGGGAATATCAATGAGGGGTATCACTCACCCACACCTTTAAATAATACTGTCTAATCAAGCACAAAAAACTGGTCGTGCAGTTCAGATCATTTAAGCTTGCTCTTGATCTTTTCTATCTCGTTGGACAAGTTTAGTCCGAATGTCGAATTACAGTACTCAAGCAAGGGCATTACCTCTTTACAGAGTTCGATAGCGTAAGGGTCAATGGACCCGACTTTAGCGCCACGGACAATATCAAGTGCTGTTTGAATGTCAGGACTCTCAATGACAACGTCCTCAACCTCAGCAAATTCCTGTACCTTCCGAGGCTGGGTTCCCTCATTGTCCAATTTTGCCTCAGTATGAAAATTGACACGCTCCAACAGGTCAGAAGTTTCCACAGGCTTGATAATGAAGTCATTGGCTCCACAGGCGTGAGCTCTTTCACGAGTAATGGCATCATCAGAACTGGTGATAACGACGATAGGCAAGTCCCTGATGGCTGGATTGTCCGAGGCCCTGATCCGACATATGAGGCCATATCCGTCCAGTTTCGGCATCAGGATATCGGTGATAAGCATTCTCACACCCGGGTTTTGAGTCAGCTTTTGCCAGCCCTCTTCCCCATCCTCAGCCTGGATAACCTCGTAATCTGACCGCAGGCTCAGATTTAGTGAGGCGCGCACCGTACGAGAGTCATCTACTACCATAACAGTTGTTCTTTGAAGATTGTCCGACATGAGAACTGCTTGCCTATCTAGTTTATTGGTTTTTCTCTAATTTCATATTCCACACAAACATTCCGGGTATGCTTCACCCAAAGCAGTAGTGCCACTGTTTGCTATGACCCTGAATATTCACCCGCTTCAGGGCAGGATGCAAGAGCTGAACTCCAGCTTTGTGACATGCGCCTTTAGAGTTTCATCAAACCGGCCTCAAAAAACCTCTCACCGGGCAAACTCCCCAGCCCTCCACTAGGGCGCCAGTGCGAGGTATATTTTCCTAATCAATGGGAGATTGCATATAAAGAGAATGTTTTCTCTCAAATTTCAGTTTTGCTGACTCAGCCACCCTAGTCGGATTAGTGCCTTACAACTCATGCATGGCTTGTGCGATCGACGGCAGGAACGCTGCCCATTGACAGGCATTCGCATATGGGATTTGACTGCTTGATGACCGGAAAGGCCAGATGTAGATTCCTCCCTGCTTGCGCTCATTGGTGCTGTGACCAGAGCTCCACTCTTACCTGAACTTTACCACACTGCCATTGATGACGACATCACTGTGAACAACACCAGGCGCCCGGAAAAAACCGGGGCCTGTTCTAGGGATACGTGCGTGCGGGATGCGTGCGTTGAAAGCCACAGCAAGCGCCCCCTCCCCCGAGCAATGTGTTACTCATTTGTCCATCGAGTATCAGACCGGCCAGGCAAACTTGGCTATCTGCTTTTCATTCGCGCTGCCATCAGCCTTACGTGTCACAACGATCATTTCAACATACGACGGTTCGAGAGACTTATCAAAATAGACTCTATGCTCAACCATCCTCGGATCGCCTTCCCCTGGCGTAATCTGGAAGCCTGTTGTTATATATTTCTTTCCCTGCTCGGCGGCCTTCTTGATATTTTTCGCCAACGAGGCACGCTCAGGGTCGATACTGCTTCCAGCCGTATCCTTCCCAGCTATCTTCAAGACCCATTTACCACTCTTTTTATCTGTCAGTTTATACGCCAGGTACGCATAATCTGCATTCGCAATCACATCATAGGAACTGATATAGGCCAGCTCCTCGATCTCGGTAGTCGCGGTGGATTCTGGTGCTGACAGCAGCTTTTTCTCACTATTACTCTGTTGTTCCGGCCAATCGAATTTCGCAACCTTTTTCGCCTTCGGCAATCCATCTCGGTTTCTGGTGACCAAATGAATTTCAACATACTCAGGCTTCAATGATTCATTAAAATAAATTCGGTTCTCGACAAGTCGCGGATCATTGTTTCTTGGCTGAATATTAAAACCCATGACAAAAAAGTCTTTTCCAGACTGTGCAGCGTCTGATATTTTTTGTCTGATTATAGGGTGTTCCGGTTTAATTGAGGTGTCAGCGACCTTCTTTCCCTTTATTTTCAGTTTCCACTCACCTGTTCGAGTATATTCTTCTTTATAAGCGACAAAGGCATAGTCATCATCCAGTACGCCGTCATACGACTCAAGATAGGCTAACTGGGTTATTTTTTTACGGTCTGTGGATTCTGGCGCGTGGACCAGCTGACCAGAGGAAAATAGAGAACTAAAACTGCTTTCGTTGAAACAACCTGTCACAAAAGTAAGCATAACTAGTGAGGCAAAGGTAAGAATGTGTCTTCCCATCAAGATACTCCCGATTATTATTTACATTCCATTACGTGGCGTTTGCCCACGCCCGTTTGTCATTGTAGCGAAGTCAAGTGATACACTGCAATAAACCAATGAGCATATCCACACCTGTCGTATTGGTCTACGGTGCGTTACCATGGCCAAAGAAACTTCCTGCAGCGGGCTTTCAAAACTTCCACATCTCAATGAATATCACTCTAGACTGAATATCACGAGCATAATATGACTAAAAATGTATTTCCCTGGATCGCCATCGCGATCGGTTTTTTACTGATCCTTGGCCTGTATTTGTCGGGAGCGTTCACCACGCCAGAGGAAACAGCGCTGCCACTGCTAACCGTCCTCTTTATGAGTGAACTCGGTGCCGTGGTTTGTGCCGGTGGCGCCTTTTTTGCCACACAGACATGGCTCAAGCAGCGTGGCGACATGGCGAGCCTGGTCGCCATCTTGCTTGCGACAGTAGAGGCCATAGTGCTTCTCGGCATTGGCATTATGATCTGGCACCACAATATACCCGCCTAGCATTCACACGCCGATCGAGACCTTGCCAGCAATAAGAAGCCAGCTGTGCCGGACGTCTCAGTCAGTTATCTAGCAAAGGACAGGGCAATAGTCTTGAGGAGCCATCATGCGAGTGCTCCTTTCATCTTCCCGTCATCTTATCGCACTGTTGCTTCCCCGCTACGACATCACACATAGACCAGGATGGCAACGTAGTGGCTCGCGCTTCCCGCCATGACAAACAGATGCCACACCCCGTGCGCCCAGGAGTACCGGTGGCCAAGGACATAGAAGGCCACTCCCAGGGTGTAACTGAGCCCCCCGGCCAGGAGCCAGTAGAATCCATATTCCGGCAACACGGCGAGCAGCGGTTCCAACACAAACAGCGCCATCCAGCCCATCACCAGGTAGATCATCACCGGCAGGATACGACGGCCGTCTCGCTTCATCGCATCGAGTACGATACCTAGCAGGGCCAGACTCCAGGTCGCCGCGAACAGGCCCCAGCCTACGCTGCCGTTGAGGGTGATCAGTGCGTAGGGGGTATAGGTACCGGCGATGAGCAGGTAAATGGCCTGGTGGTCGAGAACACGAAGCAGCGGCTTGGCACCGCCATAGAGGCTGTGATAAAGCGTAGAGATTAGATAAAGCAGAAACAGTGTGGTGCCGTAGATAGTGAAGGCGACCACCCGCATGACATCCCCCGCCCTGGCGGCCACCACCACCAGTAGCACCAACCCCGCCAAAGCAAGAACCGCCCCGACCAGATGGCTGATGCTGTTAAAACGCTCCCCCCGATACATCCTTCATCCCACTTTAATAAAAAAAAAAGGCCCGTGCCTGTGTCACCCTGTTTGTCACTGAAAATCCCATGGCAGGGAGACAGCCAATAACGATCACCATTAGGGCGTAAAACACTTCCATGTAACATCTCAATAAAATCTGTGAAGCCTACCGTTTACAATTCTACGCAGGCAATTTTGCCATCCTCTTTCTCTGTTGTCTTGCGAGCAATGCCAGCCAAAGGATATAACCACTGAGTATCACAAACTGAATCCAGAATGGTATTAATGAGACCTTACCAGCTATTGCTTCAAAATCTGTAGTCAAGTTGATGTTAGCTACACTGGCAAGCGCAACCACAGAAGCCGTGAGTAACGGCCTGAGAATTGAAGGTGCACCTGCTGCCGCATAGAAAAAGGCCGCCCAGCCGAAGGCCAAAAAGGAGATAATGTTGTCTTGATACTGGTGCGATGGAATATTGTAATAAATGAACAGGCCGGGGTACTTGGCTCCGAAAACATGAGCAACAGCGATGGTGCTAAAGTAGAGCGCTCCAGCCAGCAGGGAATACCTGAGCACGCGATCATGATTTATCATTTACATCCTCCCCTGAGGCTTACTCAAATAAGAATCGGCTTATCAACTCCATGGTCAACTCGAAGAGTGACGCAGATTTCACACTACCTTGGGTAACATATTTGTCCGCAATCTCATCGACCCAGGTTGCGTTCGGGTTATTCTGTCGCGCCAACTCAAGCACTTTCTCCTGCTGCAAGACAGACCCACCCCACTTCGGTGCCGCATAATTTAATGCCGTTTCGTATGCATCTCGGTAGTCTGGGTCTAGCCCGACCGCCATATTAAAGGCATCCTTGAATTCATGATTGTAGTTGCCGATCGCGCGCATTTTTTGATGCCATACTTTGGCATTATCCCGATTCAACGCAACCACTTGTTGGCTGGCTTTCAGAGCAAACGCTTTCAACTTCGGAAACATCCGCTTCGCCTCATCAGGGACCTCATTCCAATAATCAGTACCGCGTAGACGCCAGGCGTAGGAATCCAAGCCCCAGGCGAGACCCCACCAGGCGCGAAAATTACCCGGCCAGCGGCGGAGAGCTTCAAGACTGACGGCTATTCCCTCAAGCTGGTGGTTATTAGAGGACAAGACATCAGCTAAAAGAACAAAACCCATAGGGTCGTCCGGGTAGCGCGAAACATACTTCTTCAGCGCACCGACCTTATTATCCAGCACATTGTGTACGCCGGAGGTTGGCATCATATTTCTGGCCATGCAGAGCTTGACGGCAGCCGACTCAGGGTACTTGTAACCAAGGCGAGTAAACTCCTCCTGTTGCTCCATTATTTCATGGCGCTTCACTGGTGAAGGGTAATGTTCGATATAAATCAATATGGGTGGAATAAGATCGTAACCAGCAGTAATGAACTCTGCTGATGATGCAAAAACATCGGTACCTGGTTCGCTATCAATACGGCCTAACAGACGGGCATACTCCTTCAATCTGTCTGCACGGACACGACTCAAATCAATCCAATCGACAGCTCCCTCAAAGCTGATTGTTTTCAAAATTTGTACCCTGACCTTTTCCAAAATCTCGGGCAGGTCGTCAAGGGTCCCACTTCCAACCATTTTTTGTAATGTCTGTCGTTCCGGCAGACTCATTAGATGGATAGTCCAATGAAACTCCGTCTCTTTTACAACGATTCGACCTGTCACCATGGCTTGAGTGCCATAGCGCTGATGATAAAGCGCCAAGCTCTCCTCTGAACGCATTAAGTCTGCAGAGGCAATTCCCGGCTGCCAGGCGTCCCAGCGGGCAACCCTTCGAGAGGGCATATCAAGATGACCGGTCAGCGAAGTACGTAACACCTCCCCAAGAGCTCGGCCCCAGTCGGCTTTGTCGCTAGACTCAGTATAGAAATCACCCATGGCAAGAGAGGGGGCGTTACCGGGAGGGGCAACATAACCTGGGAGAACGACGCTCAAGTCTGGTAACTCATCGTAAAGAAGTTCCCTGACCCGCTCGGAGAGATCCGGCGCAGCATAGGCAGCCGATGAAGAGAGGATGCACAAGGCAAAGCAAACAAAACGAAAAAATCGTTTTAAAATAAAGAACAAACTATCCATTTCTCTTTAACATCCTTATTATTCATGTTCGAACACCTTCTCCTCCCTTTTAATATTCTGATGTCCTGGAGGATAAATCACGGTAAGCAATCAGCAACGGTAGTGTTGGATAGTATCTTGTTACAAAACTTCGGGGTCAAGTCTTGCCCCCTTATGTGAGTGCCGAGTAGGCCAGCTTGCCCCATCCAGGGCCCCGCCCTAGCCTCCATCAAACGGAGATGTCCCCCGTCCCGCGACGAAGAGCATCAAGAATGACAACAACTCCGTCAAGCTCACAAATCCAGTCATAGTGTGGATTCATAGGCTTCTTGATAGAACAACTATTTGTAGTCAGTGAGCCCCCGAGGATTCACCAAGTGGAATGCCCGATCATTCATACCCCTCCTTTTTATCGGCAATGTGATCAT
>JBFFNE010000047.1:0-22333 GCA_041563315.1 Thiohalomonadaceae bacterium | reverse complement strand
GTGCGGTTGAATTCATCACCAGCCAACAACATGGGTACCCCTTGCGACAACAGCAGGGTGGCGAGAAAGTTGCGCTGTTGTCGTGTCCGCAGGGCAAGAATTTGCGAGTCATCGGTGGGGCCTTCCACACCGGCGTTCCAGCTACGGTTATGGGACTCGCCATCACGGTTATCCTCCATGTTGGCCTCATTGTGTTTTTCGTTATAGCTGACCAGATCACGCAGAGTAAAGCCGTCGTGGGCGGTGACGAAGTTGATACTGGCCGAGGGGCGCCGGCCGTCCGATTGGTACAGATCGCTGGAGCCGGTCAGGCGTGAAGCCAGTTCGCTAAGCACCCCGGCCTCTCCGCGCCAATAATCACGCACGGTGTCGCGATACTGGCCATTCCATTCAGTCCAGCCTGGAGGGAAGTTACCGACCTGGTAGCCCCCTTCACCCAGGTCCCACGGTTCGGCGATGAGCTTGACCTGGGAGAGCACCGGATCCTGGTGGATGATATCGAAAAAGGCGCCCAGCCGGTTCACGTCATGCAGTTCACGGGCCAGGGCGGAGGCGAGATCGAAGCGAAAGCCGTCGACGTGCATCTCCATCACCCAGTAACGCAGGCTGTCCATGATCAGTTGCAGCACGCGAGGGTGCATCATGTTGAGGGTGTTGCCGGTACCGGTATAGTCCTTGTAGTGGCGAGGATCCTCGGGCAGAAGGCGATAATAGGCGGCATTATCGATGCCTCGAAAGCAGAGCGTAGGGCCAAGATGATTACCCTCGGCGGTGTGGTTGTAGACTACGTCGAGGATCACCTCTAGACCGGCCGAGTGGAAGGTCTTGACCATGGTCTTGAACTCGTCTGGCAGACCGGTAGCCGAATAACGCATTTCCGGGGCGAAGAAACCGATGGTGTTATAGCCCCAGTAATTGCGCATGCCGTGTTCGACCAGACGGCGGTCATCGATAAAGGCGTGGATCGGCATAAGCTCCACGGCGGTGACGCCGAGATTTTTCAGGTAATCGATCACCGGTGCGGTAGCCAGTCCGGCATAAGTCCCGCGCAGCGGTGGCGGCACATCCGGATGCTTGAAGGTAAACCCCTTGACGTGCAGTTCATACAACACGGTGTCGTGCCAAGGGATGCGAGGGAGGCGATCATCACCCCAGGTAAAGGCTGGATCGATGACCTTGCACTTGGGCATTGCCGAGGCGTTGTTGCGCCGGTCAAATGAGAGATCAGTCTTTTTATGATCGACGCGGTAACCGAAGTGGCTGTCGTTCCAGCGTAGCAGCCCGATGATGTTTTTGGCGTAGGGATCGAGCAGCAGCTTGCTAGGGTTGAAGCGGTGCCCGTGTTGCGGTTCGTAGGGTCCATACACGCGATACCCGTAGATTAGGCCCGGACGGGCATCGGGCAGGTAACAGTGCCACACCAGATCGGTCTGTTCGGCCATATCGATGCGCTCCACCTCGCGTCGGCCATGGGCATCGAATAAGCAGAGCTCGACCCGTTCGGCGTTTTCCGAGAACAGGGCAAAATTCACGCCCTGACCATCCCAGGTCGCACCCAGGGGATAGGGGCTTCCCGGCCAGACACGGGTAGGGGAGATATGGCCGATAATGGTGGTGCCAGTCATGAGCGGTTACTCCTCATAGCCGATCCCGCCAGTGCGCGCGCCACGTGGGAAATAATTCACCCGCCCCTGGGGAATGACGACTACCCCCGACGGGGTCACATGGTAGTGTTTGCGATCTTCCTCGGGATCAAATCCGATGCGGGAATCGACGGCGATGTGGTTATGGCGATCGACAATTACCCGGCGTAGGTGAGCGCCGCGGCAGATGCGGACATAATCCATGATGATGCAATCCTCAACCTCTGCCCCCTCTTCGAGGACCACTTCGCGGCGAATGATGGAGTTTCGAATGGTCGCGCCGTTGACCACAGTGGCCGCGCCAATCATGGTGTTGCGGATCTCGCCGCAGCTGATCTTGGCCACCGGGCCCTGGTAATTGCTTGAATAGATCGGCCATTGGGGATTGAATACGTTGAAGCGCGGTTGCTCCTCCAGCAGGTCCATGTTGGCTTCGTAGTAGGCGTCGATGGTGCCCACGTCGCGCCAATAGGCCGATTCTTCGTAAGCCTTGATCCCCGGAATGCGGTTGTCGGCGAAATTGTAGGCCAGGCAACGCCGTGCCCCGATCGTCCGAGGCAGGATGTGATGGCCGAAATCGATTTCACCCAGTTGGTGCGATTCCTGCAATGCCTCAACCAGTATTTCGGCATTGAACAGATAGTTGCCCATAGAAGCATAGGCGCGGCGGGCATCACCTGGCATGGGTGCCGGGCTGACCGGTTTTTCCTGAAACTCGCAGATACGCGATTCCCTATCCACTCTGATGATGCCGAAGGCCGAGGCCTGTTCCAGGGATACGGGCAGGGCAGCGACGCTGACTTCAGCCTCCCGCTCGAGGTGGAAACGAAGCATCTGGCGCAGGTCCATCCGGTAGAGATGATCGGCGCCAAATACCGCTACCAGGTCCGGGTGTTGCTCCTCGATAAGGTTGATATTCTGGTAGACCGCATCAGCGGTACCGAGAAACCACTCCTGACCTTCGAGCATCTGTGGCGGTACCACGGTAATGAATTGTTCCGCCTGGATTGGTGAGAGCGTCCAGGCCTTGCGGATATGCTCGATCAGCGACTGCGATTTGTACTGCACCAGCACATACACCGAATAGATCCGGGAGTTGATCAGGTTGCTGAGTACAAAGTCGACGATGCGGTAACGCGCGCCGAAAGGCACCGCCGGCTTGGAGCGTTCGGCGGTCAGCGGCTGCAGCCGTTTGCCCTGGCCACCAGCCATGACAAAGGCCAGGATGCGCACTTGTTCAGGCATTATCGCCTTCCGTTATGGTGTCGAGAAAAGCCAGCAGCCCGGTTAGCGGCACATCGAGCCAGTCCGGCCGGTTCTGCAACTCGTAACGCAGTTCATAGAGCGCCTTTTCCAGGGTGAATAGCCCGAGCAGGGCTTCGGCATGGCCCTCATCGGCGGGATAGCATGGGCATCCCGCCACGGCTGTGCGATAGGCTTTCAGGAAGGTTTCCCTTGTCGCCTGCTCCCAGCGCTCGGCAAGTGGGCGCAAGCGTGGTAAATCCAGCGGACGCTCGGCGGTCGATTCCCCCAAGGCAAATTCGGCCGCATAGTTAAACGAGCGGAGCATGCCGGCCACATCGCGTAGGGGGGAATGCTTGGCACGACGTTCCGCCAGCGGGCGTGCGGGTTCCCCTTCGAAATCGATAATGATGAAATCATTCTCCACCATCAGCACCTGTCCGAGGTGATAGTCGCCGTGATAGCGCGTCTTGCAGGAACTGATGGAGTCGGGTACCTGCGTCATGCACCAGTCGATCAGGGGTTCTTTTCCTTCCAGCAAACGACTGGCGTTCTCGCGCAAGGATTCGGGGAGATGAGATTTAACGTGTTGCAGTTTTTTCAGGCTTTCACGCAAATCCTGCTTAACCGCCTTGCGCCAGGCCACCAGGTCCGCGTTGCTTACCGCCTCGGGGTCGAAAGCCGGGTCTGCGCTGGTCACCGCCAGTGCACAATGCAACTCTCCGGTGCGCATTCCGAGGGTCTCAATCTGCGCCAGGTAGCCCGAATGCAAAGCGCCATCTTCGGCTTCGATGTCCAGGTCGGAGAGCAGCACATCGTCGAAGAATCGCTCCAGGTAGTCCACCGTGTAGCTCCAGGCATCGCCCTGGTTTTCCACATAACCCTGCAACAGGGCCATGGTGACCACCGTGTCGTTCGCGCCCTGGTACTCGAGTGCCCCGGCCAACGGAACGATGTGGGGGAAGGGGGAGACCTCGGTGAGAAATCGCCCCATCTCCAGTTCAGGGTTGAGGCCTTCCCGCAAGTGGCGATAGGCCTTGATAAAGAGCCGGTCGCCGAGGATCCGGGTGCTGTTGCTGCCCTCGCTAGGGGGGCGTTCGAGCGCACAGGGCACGTAGTCGCGAGTCAACTCCGCAAAGGCACTAGTGCGAATAAAGCGCAGCTCTCCGCCATTGAACGGCACGCGTTCCTCATCGGCCATCGCCTTGATCAGGCGATTGACGAAGTCCGCATCCGCCATGGCGTCATAAAGAATACCGACGCGGGAACGCTGGCGCACCCGGGCCAGGGCCTTGGGCATCAGCTCAGGTAGCCGCTCCTCGTCGCCGTCCTCCCAGGCGATGGCCAGCGGCAGAAAGTAGCGTTGACTCTCGCCTTCGTAGCAGCACACCTCCAGCCAGGCCAGGAGCCAGTTCTGTTTTTCCTGCGGCCACATGGTGGACTGAGTGATATGGATGCTATCGAGGGTTTCGCCCTTGGCAGCGAACCAGCGCTGCTCGACGATGCATTTGGGCAGGATCTCCTGTTCGAGCTGACGGCGCAGACGTTCAGCCATTTTGACCCGTCCCTGTTCCACGCGCTCGGGGAACAGGCTTTCCCAGCCGGCAAACAGTATCAACATGGGCAGTTCAATTGGCGGTAGCATCTCCTTGTGCCAGGACGGGACTTCCGCCTCTTCGGCGAGACGAAACCAGTAGAAGATGTGACCTGGCAGGGTCAGCAAGTAGGGCAGTTCACCAATCGGTGGGAAGGTGGTATTGCCCATCAGTTCGATGGGTACCCGGCCCTTGAACCGTGACAGATCCAGCTCCACCGGCTGCGACCAGCGGGAAAGGTTGGCGACACAGAGGATGGACTCATCGCCGTATTCGCGCACGTAGGCGATGATCTTGCGGTTGCCGGGGCGCAGGAATTCGAGCGTGCCGCGGCCGAAGGACTTGTGTGCCTTGCGCACCGCGATCAGCCGCTTCATCCAGTTGAGCAGCGAGGCGGGGGAGCGACTTTGTGCCTCGACATTGACCGATTCATAACCGTACAGCGGGTCCATGATCGGCGGCAGATAGAGCCGCTGCGGATCGGTCCGGGAAAACCCGGCATTGCGGTCCGGGCTCCACTGCATCGGCGTGCGCACCGAGTTACGATCGCCCAGGTAGATGTTGTCGCCCATGGCGATTTCGTCACCGTAGTAAATGATGGGGGAGCCCGGCATCGACAGCAGCAGGCTGTTCATCAGCTTGATCATGTCCGAGTCGTTGTTCATCAGGCTGGCCAGCCGTCGGCGGATGCCGACATTGATGCGCATGCGCGGGTCCGCCGCGAAGGTCTGGTACATGTAATCGCGTTCACGATCGGTGACCATCTCCAGGGTCAGCTCGTCATGGTTGCGCAGGAAAATGGCCCACTGGCAGCTCTCCGGAATATCCGGGGTCTGCGCCATGATCTCGGTGATGGGGTGGCGATCCTCCTGGGCGATGGCCATGTACATGCGCGGCATCAGCGGGAAGTGATAGGCCATGTGACACTCGTCGCCTTCGCCGAAATAGTCACGCACATCCTCTGGCCACTGGTTGGCCTCCGCCAGAAACATGCGATCCCGGTATTGTTCGTCGACCACCGCACGCATTTGTTTGATTACCTCGTGGGTCTCGGGCAGGTTTTCATTGGTGGTTCCCTCGCGCACACACAAGTAGGGGATGGCGTCCAGGCGTAGGCCGTCGACCCCCATGTCGAGCCAGAAACGCATGACGCGGATGATCGCCTTCACCACCTCCGGATTGTTGTGGTTGAGATCGGGCTGATGGGAGAAAAAGCGGTGCCAGTAGTAGGCGCCGGCCTCATCGTCCCACTGCCAGTTGGAGGACTCGGTATCGGTGAAGATGATCCGTGTCTCCTGGAATTTCATCACCGTGTCGCTCCAGATATAGAATTCGCGTTTGCGCGAGCCGGGCGGCGCCTTGCGTGCCTCCTGGAACCAGGGGTGCAGGTCGGAGGTATGATTGATGACCAGTTCGGTGATGATACGGATGCCGCGCCGATGCGCTTCGTGCACGAACTTCTTAAAATCCCGCAGCGAGCCGTAATCGGGGTGCACATTCCGATAGTCGGCGATATCGTAGCCGTCGTCACGCATCGGGGAGGGGTAGAACGGCAGCAGCCAGATGGTGTTGACGCCCAGGTCCTGCACGTAATCGAGTCTTTCGATGAGCCCGCGAAAGTCCCCCATGCCGTCGTTATTGGCGTCGGCGAAGGCCTTGACGTGCAGCTGATAGATGATGGCGTCCTTGTACCACAGGGGATCGGGTATCAGCGCCGGGGGGAGTTCTCGTGTGATCATGGTGTCTGTTTCGGATTACTCATTTGATGTTGTTCACCTGACAGTTGGAGCACAATCCTCGATTATTGTAGGAGCCCAGTCTTCCGGGTGACTGGAGGTCAAATCTTGCATCCGTCGCCGAGGGGACTCGGCTCCTACAAAAAACATAGCGGCAGATTGGGTGCCTGGGTTCAACCGCGACCTGTAAGGTCGCTTCCACAATAGTGCACCCTGGCTTTCTACATGTAATAGTCGAAATCCCGCTCGGTGCGTACCCGCCGGCGCAAGCGGAAAATGTGCGCCGGCACTTCATGCGGCACCAGCTCTACATAATTGCGCGCTCCGTGCCACAGATAACGGGCATCGCTCAACAGGTCGTGCATCTGGTAGGGGTGTGCCGGTTCCAGGCCGAACTCCTCCAGCGGCAGTTCCACCCAGCCGCTCTGGGTGTGGTAGGGATCGAGGTTGACCACCACCAGTATTATGTTGTCCATATCCTCGCTGGTTTTGGCATAGCAAATCATTTCGTCGTTATCGATCGGCAGGAAGCGCAGATTCCAATCATGCTGTAGCGCGGAATTATCGCGGCGAATATGATTGATGCGGGCAATCAGTTCCTTGAGGCTCCCCTCACGCTGCAGATCCCAGCGGCGGATCTGGTACTTTTCCGAATTGAGGTACTCCTCGCTACCCGGCTTCATCGGATCATTCTCAAACAATTCAAACGGAGGCCCATAGATACCGTAGTTGGCGCCCAGGGTGGCTGCGAGGATCAGGCGGATCATGAAAGCGGGTCGACCGCCGAACTGCAGATATTCCGTCAGAATGTCAGGGGTGTTAGGCCAGAGGCAGGGGCGCAAGTATTCGCGCCCCTCGCCACGGCTCAGCTCAGATAGATAACTGGTGATCTCAGGCTTGGTGTTGCGCCAGGGAAAATAGTTGTAGGACTGGCTGAAGCCGAGCTTGGCGAGATAGTGCAGTACCGCAGGTCGGGTAAAGGCCTCGGCGAGGAAAATAGTCTGCGGATGGTCGCGCTTGAGCTCGCCAATCACCCATTGCCAAAAGGGAAAGGCCTTGGTATGGGGATTGTCGACACGAAAAATAGTAACCCCTTGCTCGATCCAGTACTCGAACACCCCCTTAAGCTCTTGCCACATCGCCCACCACTCTTCGCTTTCAAAGTCGAAGGGATAGATGTCTTCGTATTTCTTCGGCGGATTTTCGGCATACTGCACCGTACCGTCAGGGCGCCAGCTAAACCAGGAGGGGTGATCGCGCACATAGGGGTGATCCGGGGCGCATTGAAAGGCGATGTCCAGTGCAATCTCGATATCCTTTTGCCGAGCCTGCTCAATCAGTGAGCGAAACTCCTCAATGGTACCAAGCTCCGGATGGGTGCCGCGATGGCCGCCTTCCTCTGCACCAATGGCCCAAGGGCTCCCGGGATCCTCGGGGCCTGCGATCAGCGTGTTATTTTTGCCTTTTCGCCTGATACGGCCGATGGGATGAACTGGGGGCAGGTAAAGCACATCGAAACCCATGTCGGCCACATAAGCAAGGCGTGCTTCGCAGTCTCTGAAGGTACCGTGTGTGCGATGGGCTTCGATGCAGGAGCGGGGGAAAGCCTCATACCAGGCACTGAAGCGGGCGCGAACCGGATCGACTATCACATCGAGTTCGTGATCATAGATGGTGACGAAAGGACGCTCTGGGTAACGATCCATTAACTTCGCCATGCTTTCGTCCAGAGCGGCTTCATGACGTTGCTCCAGCGGGACATCACCATCCAGCATCCGAATCCAGCCACTGAAGATATTGGCATCCTCATCGCTTGCGTATTCAGCAGCCTTTTCGATCAAGGTGACGCCCATTTGCAGAGCAAGTTCTATATCGTTCGGATCGGTACGTCGTGCCAGATCATGACGCCAGGAGCGGAAGTGATCCACCCATGCCATGACCCCATACTGGTATTGTCCCAGCGCCTCAACCTTGAAATTACCGCGCCAGCGGTCATTGCCCAGTGGCTGCATCGCCGCCTCAGTCCAGCCTGGCTCACCCTCGCGGCGAAAACGCAGGCTGCAACGGACCTGAACGTGACCATCGGCAAAGGCATCGGCCTCGACGCAAACCGCTTCACCGATACTGCGTTTGATGGGGAAGCGCCCGCCGTCGACCTCGGGCGTAACCCGCTGCACCACAGCCCGTTGTCTGCCATCGATTTTCGGGTATCGCATGGTGTGCATGTTCCTTCCCTACAGTCATGCATAGAGTGATTCAACCAGTAACCAGTCCCCCCTCCCTGCAGGATGTCAGTTGACTTGGGACAACCGCCGACAGGACACGGCACCTGTCATGGAGCTTTACCCCTCATGTCTGAAGAATAGAACAGACAGCGGCGGCAAGTTGAGGGTCAGTGAAAATGGCCTGCCGTTGGACCCAATGGGCGCGGCGGTGACACCCCCAAGGTTGCCCCAGCCGGAGCCGCCATACTGGGTGGCATCGCTATTGAGCAGCTCGCTCCACCACCCATCCGTTGGCACACCCACGCGATAGTTGTCACGAGGGACCGGAGTGAAGTTGCACACCACCAGTACATGGCCTTGTCCGTCATGGCCCTTGCGGATAAAGCTGAGAGTACTGTCTTCCCAGTTATTGCAGTCCACCCATTCAAAACCAGACGGATCGAAATCCCTCTGGTGAAGTGCCGGTTCGCTCCTGTAGAGCCGATTCAAATCGCGCACCCAGTGCAATAGCCCCTGATGCGGGGTGTCCTCCAGCAGGTGCCATTGCAGGCTCTGTTCATGGTCCCACTCATGCCATTGGCCAAACTCGCACCCCATAAACAGCAATTTCTTTCCGGGGTGGCCAAACTGATAGCCATAGAGGGCACGCAAATTGGCAAACTTCTGCCAATCATCGCCCGGCATTTTGCCCATCATCGAGCCCTTGCCATGCACCACTTCATCGTGGGAAAAGGGGAGCAGGAAGTTTTCATGAAAAGCGTAGAGCAGGCTAAAGGTCAGCTGACCATGATGGTGTCGCCGATAGATGGGATCCTTGCTGAAATAGCTCAGGGTGTCGTGCATCCACCCCATGTTCCACTTCAATCCGAAACCGAGACCACCTAGGTAGACCGGACGCGACACCATTGGCCAGGAAGTGGACTCCTCGGCGATGGTCTGCACATCGGGATAATCACGATAAACCGCTTCATTCAGCTTGCGCAGAAACTCGATCGCCTCCAGGTTCTCATGACCGCCGTAGCGATTGGGGATCCACTCACCCTCATTGCGGGCATAGTCCAGATAAAGCATCGAGGCGACGGCATCCACGCGCAGGCCGTCAATATGGTATTTCTCCAGCCAGAAAAGGGCGCTGCTGCCGAGAAAGGCACGCACCTCATTCCGTCCGTAGTTGAAGATGTAGCTGTTCCACTCCGGGTGATAACCCTGCCTGGGGTCATCGTGCTCAAACAGGTTGGTGCCGTCAAAATAACTCAGTCCATGCTCATCGCTGGGGAAGTGGGAGGGGACCCAGTCCATGAGCACGCCGATGCCGGCTTGATGCAGACGGTCGATCAGAAACATGAAATCTTCAGGTGTGCCGTAACGGGCAGTGGGGGCAAAATAACCGGTGGTCTGATAGCCCCAGGAACCGTAAAAGGGGTGTTCGGTCGGTGGCATAAACTCCACATGGGTGAAGCCGATGTCGTTAATGTAACCGGGCAGCCACTCGGCCAGCTCTCGATAACTCAGCGGGC
This sequence comes from Thiohalomonadaceae bacterium, assembly GCA_041563315.1. Classification (GTDB taxonomy): domain Bacteria; phylum Pseudomonadota; class Gammaproteobacteria; order Thiohalomonadales; family Thiohalomonadaceae; genus JBFEYJ01. The sequence goes on along the minus strand of JBFFNE010000047.1, from coordinate 12,375 downwards.
GGAACCCTTGCTCCGGAATGCGGCGCCAGGACCCCAAATGCAGTTCGTAGATCGAGTGCGGCGCATCCAGACGGTTAACCTCGCCGCGGCGCGCCATCCACTCATCATCCTCCCACTGGTAATCCAGTTGCCACACCACCGACGCGGTGGCCGGTGGGGTTTCCCAGGCCAGCGCATAGGGATCTCCCTTCTCCACCACATGACCACGGTGGTGTGAGTGGATTCGATATTTATAATGCTCTCCCTTGCCGATGCCGGGGACAAAACCTTCCCAAATCCCCGAGCCATCTCCCCTGACGCGCAGGGGACAAGGGCCGGGATCCCAACCGTTAAAATCACCAATCACGCTGACACGAGCGGCATTCGGCGCCCAGACCGCGAACAGCACTCCACTAATGCCGTCATGAACGACCGGATGGGCGCCTAGCTTGTCGTAGAGGCGGAAGTGATTCCCTTCCTTGAAGAGATAGATATCGTGTTCACTAAAACGACTGATATCATATCGCATGGCTTCTCTTCCCATTATTGTTAAATCATCCACTCACAGATTCCTTTACTTAAACGTATTCCGAACATGCGACGCTTCGCTTAAACGGCGCATTAGATTGCAGAGTTATCTCACGACACTGGCATTGATCGTCCCAATCTCGACTGCCTCGAACCTGACGACTTCCCACTCTTTTGGCAAACGGCTCTCAAACATCGTGAGGTGTTGTTTCACCTTGCTGAGGCTATTCCAGGTTTTTCCCTCTTGTGTCCATAATTTAAAATAACGGTACCGATCCCAACTTTGAGTCGAGCCGTAAAGATGGAAGGCGGGCAGCGTGTCGTTTCCACCCATTGAGAACAGGCCAGTGCGATTATCACGAATTTTGTAAAATTCCGGCATTTCAACCTCCTGATATACCATCGGTAACAAGGCGCATTGTCTGCACACAACAAACCCCGCTAATCTGCTGATTAACCGGACACTGATTGTGGTTGTGACAATGGCGCACTAAAAACAATGATTAAAAATTGACTGGATCAAATACCTTCTTATCAAGTCCATAATGGGCCAGCAGAAACATCGCTGCGTTCCAGGACTGGCCAACCATGCCGTTCGGTTCACCGCTTTGACCGTGGAACCATTCCTGAAAAGCCCAGTTATTAACGTAGTTCGCCTGTGCCAGCTTTTCCAACGCCTGCTGCGCTTTTATCAAGTGACCCACAGAAGCCAGTGCCAGGACATGGAAACCGCCGATAAATGGCCAGCTGCCGCCATTGTGATACTGGTAATCGACGTTCTGGCGATGCCGTCCCATATAGGGACGCCACAAAATGTCGTCACGGATAATGGGGGAACAGGTGGCACGAATGGGGTAGGGGTGGCTGGCATCGCTTTGTTCCAAAGCTCTAAGGATGCGCAGTGTAGGGCGGTCATCGGACAACCCAAGCAAAATCGCCAGCAAATTGCCGAAGATGTCACCCTCATCTCCCCAGAAAGAGAAATTAACGAAACTGAGATAGAGCTCGCTACGCCTCGTCTTGTTGCGAATGTAATGGGTCAGCAGGCGCAGACGCTTGTAGTCGGGCATGTGGCGGGAAAAGGGGTAAAACAGGTGGTTGAAATGAAAGCGCGTCTCCTCCCGGTGTGGCAGATCGAACAGGACCTTGACGAAATACCACAGGGCATTGGTGTAGAGCACAAAACCGGAGCGCGGCATAATATCGGCCCAATCACTGGCCTCGTTCTGCTGCAGCAGGAACAATCGCTGATGTTCCTGACAATGGAGCCAGGTCAGTGCCCGTTCGATCTCAGGAGCCAGTACCCCCGCCAGCCTCGCTTCTGGTCGTTGTCGGTCGAAAAAACGCACGGCAATCAACCACCATAACGTGGCATCGATACAGCCGAGATACCAGAAGTCCGCCTCCTGGCCGAGTGGGTCCACATACTTCGGGATCTGCCCATTCTCCGCCTGATGCTCTGCCAGCGTGAGTAGACTTTGTCGTGCCGATTCGACCAACGCCTCATCCCTCGACACCATCATGCCCAACACGCAAATTGCCGCATCCCGGCCGAAAATACGCGTGTAGTGCCGGGCTTCCGCTTCAGGCGTCGGAGAGGCAGCGAGAATACCCTGCGGCGTGCTGTTGCGGCGCAGTAGCTCGACGGACCTGACGATACACTCGTCGACAAGGGCGGGTTGATTCTGATGACGACTCTTGGCTGGCACGAGGCAGCTTCCTAACAGAGAGGGGTACCTCAAACTATAGACAGCCCTGGGGAGAAACCGAGCGCCACTTGTATTGTGGCAGGCATGCCAGGGGATGCCTGCGTTGACTTCAGCAAAGTGCCTGCCTCATTCCTTGCTCGAATCCACGGACAAATGACTAGGGGTTTGTGAGAGCGCGGTGGCAAATAAACGGGCGCGTTTACCGGACAGGTTCAGGTTGGTGCGTTGCTGGCATCAACCTACGGTTGACGGCGCAGATTGTATTACAGGAGCGACTGACCCTGTCGCGATTGAGCAGAGGTCATATGGTGTTTGTTGCGGAGGCTGTTGCTGGGGCGCCTAGCCGGCACTCCCCCATCCCCCCAGAGTCAGTCCAAGCAGCAGCAACAGCAACATCGCCACGGGCCAGCGTCCAAGGTGTATCTCGACGCGACCGACGAATTTCAGCCACTGGAGCCGCTCAATGACTCGTTGCAGTGAGGCCAGCCCCTTGTTGCGCAAAAGGGGCAGTTGGGTGCCGGCCAGTCGTGTCAATGAACCCACCAGAGCAACAAGAGCGCGTTCGAGGGGGAGGAACAGATCGCCGGGCGGAATCACTGGCAGGTGCTTCGCCAACGCTTCACCAGCCAACCATCCGAGCACGGCTACAAGCAGCAGCAACAGAGAGGGCCACCCCAGTGCCACCCACGATGAAGCGGTGAACAGTTCCAGTGTGACCAGCAAGGCCGCAAGGCTGAGGCCACCCACAGTCCACATTGTTCCCGGAGTAGCAGGCACAGTACGAGTAAACAGCAGGCAACGCATTGGTAACAAGGAAAAGGCCGCCGCCAACCAGACAAAGCGCACGCTGGTTTCGGGGGCAAGCCGCGACAGCGCAGCGATGACCTGTAGCGGTGCGGCCACCAGCAGCAAAACTGCCAGCCAGCCCAGGACAATGATGCCACGACGCCTCCATGAAGATGAGTCCAGTATGGGGCCCGGCAACAGAAACAGAACAGTAAAGGAGAAACCGGACTGCAGTAAAGTGCGATGCAGCGCGCTGAAGAGCCCCCTCCACAGACCCGGTTCTATGAGAATCGCACCGAGCAACCACAGCAATAAACCACTCATGGCCATAACGCCATAGGCCAGAGCCGATCGCCAGTGCGCCTGCATCATCCCGACAAGGGTGGCATAGAGCAGGGTGACCAATGCCAGCCCCTGTAACAGGGCGCCACCGTCAGGCCAGTGTACCTCGCCAAGCGGAAGCAGACGCAGCCAGCCCAGCATGCCGGCGCAGAATACGAAGGCCAGCAGCAGCGGTCTCACAGGAGCTGCTGCGCCCACAAACACTGGCGCCAGCCAGAGGTGCAAACCTACCAGCCCCACCTTCAGTCCAAAGCCGAACAGCAGCAAGGTGAAGGTGGAGGCGGGAAAGTCAACCAACTGCAGAGCCTGGCGCAGGGTGTCGAAGGCGATGCCTCCCGCCTCATGGGCCAGCACCAGAAGCAGTTCGAACACCACCAGATCACTCACTACCAGCATCACCACAAACGCTCGGGCGCTGGCCACAGCGGCTGTCGATTCCGTCGCCATCATGCCGTAGAGGGCATAGCCGAGCAGTGTCGATGCGGTGAAGAACATCAGCGCATCGCCCGCCAGCGCGAGTGCCAGGGCTCCGGTTGTCGCCAGTAACAGGAACAGAGTATACCGATGTGCACTGCCCCACCCTTTCACTCGCTCGCGGGCAAGCAGGCCCGCGGCCAGGGAGAGGGTGGCGGTTAGCAGCAGAAACACCCGCCCACCGGCATCGAAGTACAATACCGCACCCAACATGGTTCCGGGGACATGCAGCATGCTGTCATCGAAGGCTAGGCCAAGAACCAGTGCCGGCACGGCAGCCCAGGGGGCAAGGTGCATCGCTACAGGACGCGTTCCGGCATGTGTCAATGCGATGGCCAGCATGAGCGGCCAGATGAGCACCAGCAGCAGCGCGAAGGGGACGTTCATGGCCGCCCAAACTCCCGTGTCGAAATGAGCTTGGCCCACTCCAGCGGGGTCAACGGCGCGACCGCAAACAGGCCGATGGCGAGGGTCAGAGCGGCAGTCATCAGCGGCGGAAACAACAGCGCCCAGGCTGTTTCCCGTCTCCCGAAGCGGTCTCCAAAGCGGCGCTCCTTCGGCCAGGGCACATCCGGCTCGCGAAACCAGGCCGCGTGGAGGATCGGCAGGAAATAGGCCGCGTTGAGCAGGCTGCTGCCGACCAGCAGCAGGATCACCCAGTCCCGCCCGGCCTCCAGCGCCCCCAGGCTGAGATACCACTTGCTGACGAAACCGGCAAAGGGCGGTAGGCCAATCATGCCCAGAGCACCGATGGTAAAGGCGACCATGGTCCAGGGCATGCGCCGGCCGACACCGTTCATTTCGCTAACCTTGTGGATGCCGAGCGTCTCGGACAGGTTACCGGCACAGAAGAAAAGGGTGATCTTCATCAAGCCCTGATGAATCAGGTGCACCAGACCACCGATGGTGGCTATCGGCCCGACGATGGCCACACCAAGGGCGATATAGGAGACCTGGCTGACCGTGGAGAAGGCGAGCCGGCGCTTGAGATCATCCTGAAACAGGGCGCGCAGCGAACCATAGATAATGGTGAACGCCGCCACCATGGCGAGCGGGTAGGTCACCCCGAGCTCCGAGGCAAACTCCACTCCGTAGACCTCGTAAACCACGCGCACAATGCCGAAGGCCCCTGCCTTGACCACTGCCACGGCATGCAACAAGGCGCTGACCGGTGCCGGGGCGACCATCGCCTGGGGCAGCCATCCATGCAACGGCACCAGTGCTGCCTTCACCCCGAGACCGGCGATTAGCAGTACGAAAATAGCCACCAGTGCCGGGTGGTGCGCGGTGTCCAGTCCCGAGACAAAGCCCTGCGGAATGAACTCCAGGGTCCCGGTCAGACTGTAGAGCCAGACGGTGCCGGCCAAAAACAGTGCCCCACCGCTCACGGTGTAGGCCAGGTAGCTGCGTCCGGCACGCCGTGCCGCTTCGGTACCGCGGTGCACCAACAGCGGATAGGTGGCGAGGGTCAGCATTTCGTAGAACAGCAAAAAGGTGAACAGGTTGCCTGCCATCGCCAGGCCAACAGTGGAGGTGACACACAGGCTGAAGAAACCGAAGAAGCGGCTGCGGTTGGGCGAGCCCTCCAGGTAACCGATGGCATAGATGGTGGTGAGCAGCCACAGCCCGGAGGAAAGCACGATGAAAAACAGGGCCAGCGGTCCGACCCGCAACACCAGATCCAGCGACGGCAACAGCGCCAGGCGAATCTCGTAGACCTGCTGGTGGTATACCCCCCAGGCCATCCATGCCACCAGGGCGAGCTTGATCAGCGCACCGCTCAGGTTCAGTACAGTACGGGTGCAGTGCTTGTTCTCGGGCAGGGCGAAGATCAGCAGACCCGGCAGCAGCGAACTGGCCAGAACCCACAGGGGCAACCACTGGTTCAAGCTCATGGCTCTCTCCCCGACAGCAACGGTGCAAAGGGATCACCGACGGCCAGTACCGCCATGGGGGGGGACACCAACAGACCGAGCAGGATCGCGCCGAGAGCAAGCAGCAAAGCGATCCACTGCATCGACTGCGGTACCGTGCATGCCTCCTGAGGTGCTGACGACTCAGTAAAGGCATAGCCCACCACCTTGAAAACATAGGCCGCTGCCATGACTCCTCCCAGGATCAGCACCATCGCCCAGCCCCACCGTTCCTGCCCCAGTGACGCCTCCAGTAGCCACCACTTGGCGATGAACCCGCCGCTGGGCGGGAGCCCCATAATGCTTACCCCTGCCAGAGCAAAAGCTGCCACACTGAGCGGCAGGCGTTGCGCCACGCGATCCATATCGGCGATTCGGTCATGCCCGGCGTGGCGCATCAGGTTACCGGCGGCCATAAACATGGCCGCCTTGGCCAGGGCGTGTGAGAGCGCCAGATAGAGCACACCATGCCAGGCGATTAACCCCGCGCCGGTCAATGGAAAGGCCATGAAGAAATAGCCGATCTGCGCCACGGTGGAGTAGGCGATAAGTAGTTTCAGGCGACGCTGGCGCAGCGCCTGCACCGACCCCCACACGATCGCTGTCGCACCGAGCAGGCCGATCAGGGTACTGAGCTGATGTGCCAGTGAACCGAACAGGTCGAGCCAGAGCCGTAACAGGAGGTAAAAGGAGGCCTTAATCACCAGCGCGGAGAGCAGGGCGCTAACCGGTGTCGGTGCACTGGCATGGGCTGGTGGGAGCCAGAAATGGAGAGGGAACAGGGCGGTCTTGAGTAGCAGCCCAGAGAAGATCAGCGCCATAGCTGCCCAGCCAGCAGGCCCGGCCGCAATACGCGCGGCCAGCAGGGCAATATCCACCGTGCCGTGAGCATGATAAAGCAGGGCGACACCTAGCAAGTAGAGCAGGGAGCCAAGCAGACTAACCAGCAGGTAGCGCATCGCCGCGCCGAGTGCGGCAGACCCGCCGGCCATGGCAGTAAGTCCCACCGCCGACAGTCCCAGCAGTTCCAGCGTAACGTAGAGGTTAAACAGATCGGCGGAGAGAAACAGAGCGTTAAGTGCGGTCCACAGCAATAGCCATAGCGGCCAAAACCGTTCCGCTTGGTGTGCATCGTCGCGAAACCAGACGCTGGCGTAGAGGCTGATCCCCAGTCCGACCACCGCCCCCATCAGTAACATCAGTCCACTCAAGCCGTCACTGCGCAACACGATGCCGAGGGGGGCCTCCCATCCGCCAACCGTATGCTGACGCACCCCGCCATCGAGCAGCGCGCCAGCCAGCCCGATGGCACTCATCACAATGGCGATTGCACTAAGCAGACCGATAAGGCTTCCACCGCGGCGAAGCAGAAAGGCAAGCAGCGCTCCGGCCAGTGGCAGCAGGATGAGAAACACTTCCCACTGGGGCGCAACAGCGGAAGCGGCCATTACTCTTCCTTCGCTTCAGGCAGCACGGCGTGGCCAGAGGCATCACGCAGGCGCAGCATCAGCACCAACGCCAGGGCCGTGGCGGCAACGGCCACCACGATACCGGTGATCACCATGGCATGGGGCACCGGGTCGGGCACGCCGCCGGGCGCGCGACGCGCCAGTCCGGCCAGTATCAGGAATACGCCGCTACCCATGATGTTGAAGGCGAGGATCTTGCGCAACAGATGGGCATGGACGATAAAGGCATAGAGTCCAAGAGTGAAGATCCCCCCCCCCACCAGCGCATAGAGCAGGGGCGGGCTCATTCTTCCTCCCCGGGGTGCCCGCCGAGATACAGTGCCGCAAGGGTAATGCCGATGGAGAGCGCAGCCGCCGACTCGACAAGCAGGATGAGGGCACCAGCATGCTCCACCGGATAATGCAGCAGCTCACCATTGGACCAGGTCATCAGCGCTGCGACACCACTGAATACAGCCACTCCCAGTGTGATGGCCAGGCGCAGCGGCCATCCTCTCAACGATGAGGGCAGGCGCCAGCCGGTAAGCAACAGCAGCACACCGGCCGCGCCTAGCACTGCGCCGGCCTGGAAAGCACCACCTGTGGCATCGGCGCCACGCCATAGCAGATAACCGGCCACCAGCAACATGAGGGGGGCGTAAAGCCGGGTAAGGCGATCGAGCACCGCACCGGGTGCCGGGAGCGGACGGTGGGAGACCGGAGCCAGGGATCGAACGCCGATGAGCGCCAACAACAGCACCGCCATCTCCAGCAGGGTGTCGTAACCGCGAAAATTGATCAGCACCGCGGTGACCGGATGACCGACGCCGCTGCGATCCATTTGCGCTGTTACCTCCCCCCGGAGTCCTTGCGCTGACTCGGGCAATGACAACAACGCCAGCGCCAGTCCGACAAACACTGTCATCAACAGAAGCGCGAGCAGCAGGCGTGAGCCTGAGGATGCGCCACTGCCTGTCTGCTCGAGCAGTGGGACAGGGCGGTTATTCTTGCCCACGCTGCGCCTTCCCTTTGTCTTCCATACATGGATCCAAACGTGCCAGCGCGGAGAGCAGCAGCGCCCCAGTGAGTCCTGCGCCGATGGCCGCCTCAGCGAGGGCGATATCCGGCGCATCGAGCCGTACCCAGATCAAGGCAAGTACCAGGCCGAAAGCAATGAACAGCACCACAGCACGAAACAGATCGGGACTGGCCAGAACCCGTCCCGCCAGCCACAACAACGTCATGGCCAGCAGTCCGTCGAGAAGCCAATTCAGAACGTTCAGCACTTCCACGGTCTCACTCCTCTCGCCAGGGCTACCCGTGCCACCAGCTGGCAGGCGCAGGCGGAGGCCACCAGCACCAGCAGCCAGATCAAAAGCAACTTGCCGACCACCGCCCACGAAGCGGTCTGTAGTGTCAGGCCGGCGACAATCAGGCCCAGGCCCACATTATCTGCCTTGGTCAGGGAATGCAGTCGGGTATAGACATCGGGAAAACGCAGCAGGCCCACAGTACCGGCAATGAAGAACAGTGTGCCGCCCCCGAGCAGCAGCACTGAGAAGATCTCAGTGATCGTCATCGCTGGCCTCCTCCACTTTGTCGCTCCGCCAGGTACGGCGCACAAACGCCACCACAGTCACAGCAGCGAGCAGGGCGAACACCAGTGCCACATCCCGCAGCGCGGGATGGTTCGTGGCCTGTGCCAGCAGCAGCAGACTGGCACAGGCAGTGGTGCCGAACAGTTGTGCCGCCAACATGCGGTCGGCCGGGGTCGGACCACGCAGCACTCGCCACAGGCCCGCCGTGAGCGTTGTGATCAGCAGCAGTGCAATAAGGAGATTAAACGTTGCCATTGTCGTCATCCTTCAAAGAAAGCATAAACAGCGCCGCAACGAGGCGCTCCAGTGTCTCCAGTTCAGTGCGATAGTCACTGTTGCCATCGAGCACGTGCAGCTGCAGGTTGTTGCTCTCCAGCCTGACACTCAGCGTGCCAGGAAGCAGGCTTACTGTATTGGCCAGAAACACCCGCGCCTGTTCATCGGGCAGACGCAGTGGATAATCAACAAGGATAGGGGCAATAGGCAGTGAAGGGTGGAGGGCGCGCCATGCCACATCAACGCCACCGCGAAGCGACTGGCTGATGAAAAACGGTACAAATTGCAGCAGGCCAATGATCGAGCGAGGGATAGGTGGAGCGAGAACAGTACTAAACACCGTGGCGAGAATGACGACCGGGATGCCAAAAAACCACGAATCAGTCTGCCCTTCCGTGAGGAGCCACCAGAGCAAGGCAAAGAGGGCGGCACGGATGACCAGCAATCGCAGGGGGAGGCTGCGAGACAGGACAGTGTTCCGGGTTCGCTCTCTCAACGGTTGAGTCTCCGCAACGAGTCATCATTAATCCATGGGGTAATACTTCAAGGTTTATGTCGCATTCACCACAGAGTGGATCTATAACGAAAATTCCCGTGCCTCCCCAGCCTTGAGCTCATAGATCCCATCATGAATACCGACCTTGATGGGAGAGGCATTTGATGCACGCGCATGAACCTGCAGGCTATCCTGATGGATCGCAAAATCCAAGGAGTGGCCGCGATAGCGGATACACATGGAGAGACAATGCAGGTCGTCGGGCAGGCTGGGGTTGAGCCAAAGCACGTCGCCACGGGTAACAATACCGGTATAGCCCCGCTGCAACAGATCCACTGTTCCGGCCATGGCGCCGAGATGGATGCCCTCGGGGGTGGTTCCACCCTGGATATCGGCAATGTCGCTTTCCAGCGCTTCTTGAAACAGGCGCCAGGAGCCGGTGCGGTCAGAGCGGACCTGTACCCAGGAGTGAACGATCCGGCTCAGGGTCGAACCGTGCGACGTCCGCTTGGCGTAATACTCGATATTGCGTGGTATGGTCTCGTACTCGAAAGGGTAGCCCAGGCGCTCAAACAGTTCTCTCAGCTCCTCTGATGAGAACAGGTAAAACAGCATCAGCACATCGGCCTGCTTTGATGCCTTGTAGCGGTTCGGGCTGTCGCCTTCTGCTTCGAGAATACGGTCGAGCCGATGGATGTCGCCATACTTTTTTCGGTACGCCTCCCAGTCCAACTCTTCAAGTTGTGCGTAGCCCTCGAACTGACTGATGATACCGTCATCATGGAATACCACCCGCATACGGCGACTGATGTCGTCCCAGCGGGCGATCTCCGCATCGTTGAGATCGAGCATGGTGCGCAACTCCTCGCATCGTTCCTCAGGCAACAGCTTGAGTAATTCCAGTGCACGACAGAGCACCCACACCGCCATGATGTTGGTATAACTGTGGTTGTTCAGCCCCGGCTTGTCACTGCCGGGATAGCCAGTCTGGAACTCGTCCGGGCCACTGACGCCATGGATTTCATAGCGTCCGTTTTTGTTGCAGAAATTGGCAATACTGCTCCAGAAACGGGCAATCTCAAGAAACATCTCTGCGCCATAAAAGGAGAGAAACTCCATGTCCTCGCTGACTTCATAGTACTGCCAGATATTGTAAGCGATGGCGGCGTTGACGTGGCGCTGCAGGTAGGTGTTATCCGGTATCCAGCGGCCCGACTTCGGGTTGTAGTGCAGGCGTTGGCTCTCTTCACGACCATTGCTTCCGCTTTGCCAGGGATACATGGCCCCGCGGTAGTTGGCAGCATCGGCGTTGGCGCGTGCTGCATCAAGGCGGCGATAGCGGTACATGAGCAGGGCTCGGGTGATTTCCGGCAATCGCAGGTTGAGCAGGGGGAAGATAAACAGCTCATCCCAGAAAATATGACCGCGATAGGCCTCACCGTGCCAGCCTCGTGCCGGAACACCGGTGTCCAGATCCATGGTATTGGGTGAGGCGGTCTGCAACATATGCAGGATATGCAGCCGCAGAATCAATGCATGGCGCCCCCCTTGTTCGCCATTTTTCTCCCTGATGCCAATGTCGAAACGCTTCCACAGCCGTGACCAATGTTCACTGTGTGTCGACAGCAGCTCCTCAAACGGTCCAGCCCGGTGCAGGGTTTTCAGGGCATCGATACTGCATTCGGAGATCGCGTGATCGCGTGAGCTGTAGAGGGCAACGGTCTTCTCAATGCGGAGGGTATCGCCTGCCGCCACGTCGCAGCTGAAATGATGGGCGATATAATAGGGCTCAGTTCGGCATTGTGGATTAAACTCCAGGTGCTCTTCGTTGCGATAGATACGGGTGCGGGCGGCAAGCGCAATCTCCTGGTGGGACTGGCAGGTGCGCATCTTTAACAAGATTCGCTCTGTACCCTGTTCCTCGACATGCAGAGGTTCAAGGTGGCGACGGTTCAGTCCGCGATAACGCTCAACCCCGTCATTGACCACACGACCATCGAGTGCGCTGCGAATCTCCACGGAGCCCGACCAGTTCTCGGCGACCAGCGTGGAGGAGAGCGAGGCAATATGGGGCATCCCCATATGCACCAGGCGACGCTGGCCAAGGCGGCAGATTCGCTGATCTTCGGCAAAGCGGATGCTGCGCTCCAGCACACCACGATGCAGATCCAGGCTTTGGCGGTAGTCCAGGATCTGCACCTTATCCAGGTCGAACCAGTTACCGCCATCGAGACGAAAGGAGAGCGGTAGCCAATTCGGCAGATTGACCAGGTCCTCATTCTCGATTTCATGTCCTGCCACCTCACTGACGAGACGGTTGTAACCTCCGGCGAGATAGGTGCCCGGGTAGTGCACCGCACCAGCCTCTGATTCGGGTGCCGCACCGCGGGTGGCAAAGTAGCCATTACCCAGGCTACACAAGGCCTCGCGCAGCTTTTCCTGCCTTGGGAGATAGCTGTCGTAAACTAGAGACCATTCATCCAACAGCGTGCTCCAGGTGTTTGATGAGGGCTTCGAGAAAAGCTTGCACCTCTTCTGGATCCCTGAGTCGGTAGTGTGCTTCCGTCGGCTTCGTTGCATCGGCAACCAATATACCGATCCCCTCATCGCGGATTGCCATGAAGGCATCCTCATCGGTGACATCATCGCCGATGTAAAGGGGAATCACTTCCGGACGGTCAAGGCCGAGCGTTTTAAGTAGCCAGCGCAACGCCTTGCCCTTGTTCCAGTCAATGTTCGGTTGTAGCTCGTAGACCTTCTTGCCTTTGGACAGGCGTAACTGCATGTGTTCGTGCAAGATGTTGGCAACCGTCTCCTTGATCTGCG
>JBFFNE010000046.1:0-22825 GCA_041563315.1 Thiohalomonadaceae bacterium | reverse complement strand
GACCCTCATTCCGGCGCAGGCCGGAATCCAGTGACAAAAAAGTAGCGTTACGTGACCGTGCCTCGGACAATCTTGCGCGACTTGCGACTTGCGACTTGCGACTTGCGACTTGCGACTTGCGACTTGCGACTTGCGACTTGCGACTTGCGACTTGCGACTTGCGACTTGCGACTTGCGACTTGCGACTTGCGACTTGCGACTTCCATGCCTTCCGTGTGTTCCATGGTCATTCCAGCCGAAACAAAATTCTTCCAAAACCATGAAAAAAATGGCCGGATCGGTTAATCTAGCCCCCTTTTCCGGGAGTGTGACCGAGATTCTGGCCGGTTTGACCGGCTACAGTGTGCATTCCCTTAGCCGCTATTTTAACTTGTTGATTTGTCTTGTTTCCGCCGATCAGGGGTGCTGAATGTTTAGCAAAGAGATGCATATTCGCGATTATGATGACGAGCTGTGGAATGCCATGGAGCAGGAGCGGGTTCGTCAGGAGGAGCATATCGAGCTGATTGCCTCCGAAAACTACACCAGCCCCCGCGTCATGGAGGCCCAGGGTTCGGTACTGACCAACAAGTACGCCGAGGGCTATCCCGGCAAGCGCTATTATGGCGGTTGCGAGTACGTCGACGTTGCCGAGCAGCTAGCCATTGATCGGGTCAAACAGTTGTTTGGGGCCGACTATGCCAATGTTCAGCCCCATTCCGGTTCTCAGGCCAATGCCGCTGTCTACATGGCCTTGCTGCAGCCGGGTGATACCATCCTGGGTATGAGTCTGGCCCATGGCGGCCATCTCACTCATGGCGCCAAGGTCAACTTCTCCGGCAAGATCTATCATGCACTGCAATACGGCCTGAATGAGGCGACCGGCGAGATCGATTATGAGCAGGTCGAGGCGCTGGCGCTCGAACACCAGCCGAAGATGATCGTGGCCGGTTTCTCTGCCTATTCCCGCGTGGTCGACTGGCAGCGTTTTCGTGAGATCGCTGACAAGGTCGGTGCTTATCTGTTTGTCGATATGGCCCACGTGGCCGGCCTGATTGCCGCCGGCGTCTACCCTAGCCCGGTCGCTATAGCCGATGTGACCACCTCCACCACCCACAAGACGCTGCGCGGTCCGCGTGGTGGCATCATTCTGGCCAAGGCCAACGAGGAGATTGAGAAAAAGCTCAACTCCCTGGTTTTCCCTGGCACCCAGGGCGGTCCGCTGATGCACGTGATCGCCGGTAAGGCGGTGGCCTTCAAGGAAGCGCTCGAGCCCTCCTTTAAGGAGTACCAGGCGCGAGTGGTGACCAATGCGCGCGCCATGGCCAAGGTGTTTATTGAGCGTGGTTTTGATGTGGTCTCCGGCGGCACCGACAACCATCTGTTCCTGGTCAGCTTCATCAAGCAGGGCCTGACCGGCAAAGATGTGGATGCTTGGCTCGGTGCGTCCAACATCACGGTCAACAAGAACTCGGTACCCAACGATCCGCAGTCGCCCTTCGTCACCTCCGGAATCCGCATCGGCACCCCGGCGATCACCACGCGTGGCTTTGGCGAGGCCGACGCTACCGCGCTTGCCGGCTGGATCTGTGATGTGATAGAAAGCCGTGGCGACTCGGCGGTGATCGATAAGATCAAAGCCCAGGTGCTGGAAGTGTGCAAGCGGCTGCCGGTGTATGGATAGTTACCAGTGACAAGTAGCGAGTGACAAGAGTGACTTGCAACTTGAAACCTGAAACCTGGAACTGATTAATGCGCTGTCCTTTTTGCGGTGAACCCGATACCAAGGTGATCGACTCTCGCCTTGCCAATGAGGGCGATTCGGTTCGCCGTCGTCGCGAGTGCGTGACCTGTGGTGAGCGCTTTACCACCTTCGAGACGGCGGAGTTGGTGATGCCCCGCATCGTCAAGCGTGATGGTACGCGCGTTCCATTTGACGAGGAGAAATTGCGCTCAGGTATCATGCGGGCACTGGAGAAACGGCCAGTGCAGCTGGAGGCGAGCGAGGCAGCTATCCACCGTATCAAGTACAAGCTCCGGGCGACCGGTGACCGGGAGGTGAATGCCCGGCAGCTGGGCGAGTGGGTGATGGACGAGCTGCGTGAGCTTGATGAAGTCGCCTATGTTCGTTTTGCCTCTGTGTATCGCAGCTTTCAGGACGTGAATGCCTTTCGCGAAGAGATTGAACGGATGCAAAGCGAGCCTTCTGCGGCGACGAAGAATAAAGCGGCTGCTTCCTCCATGCGATCAGAAAAAGACTAACCGTAAAGGCCTCTGCCCGCCATGTCGCCATTTTCCACTGCTGATATCACGTACATGTCCCGCGCGCTGCGACTGGCAGAGCGTGGGCTTTATACGACGGATCCCAATCCCCGGGTTGGCTGTGTTTTAGTCAGGGAGGGGGAGGTGGTCGGTGAAGGTTGGCATGAAGCGGCCGGTGGTCCGCACGCCGAGATTGTGGCGCTGCAGCAGGCAGGGGAGTCGGCACGCGGTGCCACTGCTTACGTTACACTGGAGCCCTGTTGTCACCATGGCAAGACGCCACCGTGCAGCCAGGCCTTGATAAAGGCCGGGGTGGTACGTGTTGTGGCAGCGATGGAAGACCCTAATCCACGCGTCGCCGGGGAGGGGTTGAAACAGTTACAGCAGGTCGGCATCGACGTCGCCAGCGGGCTGTTACAGGGGCAGGCAGAAATCCTGAATCCCGGCTTTGTCCAGCGTATGCGTATCGGTCGGCCCTTTGTGCGCAGCAAACTGGCGATGAGCGTCGACGGCCGTACCGCCATGGCCTCGGGTGAGAGCCAGTGGATCACCGGCGAGGCGGCTCGCCGTGATGTGCAGCACCTGCGCGCGCGTAGCTCGGCCATTATGAGCGGCATCGGTACCATCCTGGCCGATGACCCATCCCTGACGGTGCGTACAGAAAGCGGTGAGCTGATTCAGCGCCAGCCTCTCCGGGTCATTCTCGACCCTCACCTGAGCACACCCGACAACGCCCGTTTTCTCAGCCAGCCGGGAAGCTCGTTGATTGTGACCGCGACCGAGGAACCCGAGATCCGAGAAGGCCTGGAGGCAGCCGGAGCCGAGGTGATCTGGTTGCCGCATGGACCCGATGCCATCGATCTGCATGCGTTGATGGCCCTGCTGGCCGAGCGTGAGATCAACGAGGTCCTACTGGAGACCGGGGCGATTCTCAGCGGCGGCGTGCTTCACGCGGGAATCATCGATGAGCTGGTGATTTACATGGCGCCGAAGTTGATGGGTGATAGTGCACGGGGCTTGTTCCACATGCCGGGTTTGGATAAGTTGGCAGATGCCGTTGCGCTGCAGATTCATGATGTGCGTGCGATAGGAGAGGATTGGCGCATTACTGCCCGTGTGCTTCCGCCGGACGAGGCCGAGTAAGGATGTTTACCGGAATCGTAGAAGCTGTCGGTACGATCGCTGCTGTGGAAACGAACGGGTGTGATCGGCGCCTGAGCGTCCTCACCGGTTCGCTGGATCTGAGTGATGTTAAGCTAGGTGACAGCATTGCCGTGAACGGCATCTGCCTTACCGTGGTGGCCCTCTCGGCCAACGGCTTTGTGGCGGATGTCTCGGCTGAGACTTTGCAGTGCAGTACCTTCGCAGCCCTGCAGGCGGGTAACCGGGTCAATCTGGAGAAGGCACTGACCCCGACTACCCGCCTGGGTGGGCATCTGGTCAGTGGTCATGTGGACGGTATTGGCGAGGTTATCGAGCGACGCCATGATGGCCGGTCCGTGCGTTTTCGTCTCAAAGCGCCGGATGAGCTGGCGCGGTACATTGCCACCAAGGGATCAATTACTGTCGATGGCATTAGCCTTACGGTAAACGATGTGCGTGGTGCGGTGTTCGAGCTCAACCTGGTGCCGCATACCCTGCAGGAGACGACCATCGCTTCCTTGACTGTCGGACAGCGTGTCAATCTTGAAGTGGACCTGATCGCCCGCTATCTCGAGCGTCTGCTACTGGGGGAGGCCGCTGCCCGACCGAGTGGCAGCGGGATCAGTGAGGCGTTTCTGGCCGAACACGGTTTTTTATCATCACGGTAGGGGAGACCTCTCGCCTTATCTGAACGGGGATTGGATTTTATATGGCATTAAACAGCATCGAAGAGATTATCGATGATATCCGTCAGGGCAAGATGGTTATCCTGATGGATGACGAAGACCGTGAAAACGAGGGTGATCTCATCATAGCGGCATCAATGATTCGTCCGGAGGATATCAACTTCATGGCCCGCTATGGCCGGGGGTTGATCTGCCTGACCTTGACCCAGGAACGTTGTCGCCAGCTAAAGTTGCCGTTGATGGTTAGCAATACCAACGACAAACATGGCACCAATTTCACCGTATCCATTGAGGCTGCCCAGGGCGTGACCACCGGGATCTCCGCTTATGACCGCGCCATTACCGTACGTGCGGCAGTGGCGCCCAATGCCGGGCCAGAGGATATTGTTCAGCCAGGACATATCTTCCCTCTGATGGCCCAGGCCGGCGGTGTGTTGACCCGAGCAGGTCACACTGAGGCCGGCTGCGATCTGGCCCGTCTTGCCGGTTATGAGCCTTCGTCGGTAATCGTGGAAATCCTCAATGAGGATGGCACCATGGCGCGCCGTCCGGACCTGGAAAAGTTTGCCGTCGAGCACGGAATTAAGATCGGCACCGTAGCTGACCTTATCCATTATCGTCTGCATAATGAACCGACGGTGGAGCGGGTGGCCGAATGTGCCATGCCTACCGAGTTCGGTGATTTTCGCCTGGTCGCCTATCGTGATCTGCTCAATCAGGAGCTTCATATGGCGCTGGTCAAGGGGGAACTCAAGTCCGAAGAGCCGGCGTTGGTTCGGGTCCATTTGCAGAACACCCTGTGCGACCTGTTCGGCAACAGTCGTGACTGTGGTTGGCCGCTTAGCGATGCCTTGCGCCGCATTGAGCAGGAAGGGCAGGGGGTCGTGATTATCCTGCACCAGCAAGAGAGTGCTGAAAAACTCATTCGCCATATCAAGGAGTATGAGATGCAGGACCAGGGACTGAACCTGCCTGAGATGGAGAAGACCGACGACCTGCGTACCTATGGCATTGGCGCGCAGATCCTGATCGACCTCGGCGTGACCCATATGCGGGTGCTAAGCGCACCGAAGAAGATGCACGCCCTTTCCGGTTTTGGTCTGGATGTTGTTGAGTACGTTAACGAATAAACGGTGAATGTTCACCCTCTGATGGGATTGAACAAACAACCTGAACAGGAACACCGCGCAGATGCGTGGACTAAGATAGGAAAAGAACAATGGCTGAGATCAAGAATTACGAAGGTGGCTTTGTCATCAACGGCGCCCGTTTCGGCATCGTTGTCGGTCGTTTCAACAGCTTTGTGGTTGAGAGTCTGGTCGAGGGTGCGGTAGATGCACTCATGCGCCACGGTGCCAAAGGTGAGGATATTGAGATTGTTCGCGTGCCGGGCGCCTACGAGATCCCGCTGGCAACCAAGCGCATGGCAGCGAGCAAGAAGTTCGATGCCATCATCACCCTCGGTGCTGTGATCCGGGGTGGCACGCCGCACTTTGAATTTGTCGCCGGCGAGTGCAGTAAGGGGGTGGCGCAGGTGATGATGGAGTATGATGTCCCGGTCGCCTTCGGTGTGCTCACCGTCGATACTATCGAGCAGGCCATCGAGCGGGCCGGCACCAAGGCTGGTAATAAAGGCGTCGAAGCTGCCATGTCCGCCATTGAGATGGTCAACGTGTTACCGCAACTCGTATAATGCCTGTCCGCTGTCCATCCATGAATACCATACCCCCCTGGAGTCTAAATCTATGAGCCGTGCCCGTAGCCTTGCACGTCAACGTGCCCTGCAGGCGCTTTATCAGTGGCAGATGACCGGTCAGGACCTGGCCGACATCGATAAGCAGTTCATGGATGAGCAGGATATGAAGAAGGTTGAGATTAAGTACTTTCAGGAGCTGCTGCATCAGATCCCCAAGTGCCTCAACGAACTCGACGCCATCAGCAGTGATTTACTGGATCGCGGCATCGAGCAGGTTGATCCGATTGAGCGGGCGATCCTGCGCATCGGTATCTATGAGCTCAAGCACCGCATCGACATCCCGTATCGGGTCGTGATCAACGAATCGGTGGAGCTAGCCAAGATCTTTGGTGCCGAACAAGGCCACAAGTATATCAATGGGATCCTCGACAAGGTGGCACAGCAGGAACGCGCCATCGAGGTCAAGGCCGCCCGTTCCAGGCATAAATAAACACTCACGGGGAAGCATCGTTTTCCCATGCATCCTTTCAGGAGAACGTTCTCCATGCCGCTGTCCGAGTTCAGCATTATTGCGCAGTACTTCAGCCGCTGTGCTCGGCGAGACGATGTGCTGCTGGGGGTTGGCGATGATGCGGCGCTACTGGAAATCCGCCCCGGCATGCAACTGGCGGTGAGTATGGATGCGATGGTTGCAGGGCGCCATTTTCCCCTTGAAACCATGCCTGAGGCGATCGGTTACAAGGCCCTGGCAGTTAATCTCAGTGATATGGCTGCGATGGGTGCTGAGCCTGCCTGGGCCACGCTGGCCTTAACCCTTCCTGAACCCGATATGGATTTTCTTGCGGGCTTTGCTGCAGGATTCTATCGCCTCGCCGAAAGCTGCGGCGTAGACCTTGTTGGCGGGGACACGGTGCGTGGACCCTTGCAGGCCGTGGTGCAGATCCAGGGGCTGGTCCCTCAGGGCAAGGCGCTACGCCGTGATGGTGCTCGTGCCGGTGACCACCTTTTTGTCACCGGCACACTCGGTGATGCCGGTGCCGGACTGCGCATTGTGCAGGGGCAGCTTTGTGGTGATGCGACGCATGCTGCAGAACTCCGTCGTCGACTCGATTATCCCACTCCACGAGTACAAGTCGGACTTGCCCTGCGCGATATTGCCACTGCTGCCATTGATATTTCTGACGGCCTGCTGGCTGACCTGGGGCATATTCTCGATGCCAGTGCGGTAGGCGCAGAAATTGAACTAGATGCGGTTCCTGTCTCCACAGCGCTTAAAAAGTGTGTTGCCGATAGTACGGAACGTCTAAGCCTGGCGCTAACGGCGGGAGATGATTATGAGCTCTGTTTTACCGTACCCGAGGAGAATCTTGATGAGCTACATCGGGTTGCTGCCGAGTGGGGCTGCGGGATGACCCGTATAGGCAGAATTGTAGCGGGTACCGGCATCGGCTTTTGTCACGGTGAGGTGCTCGGCGATCTCGTTGCCGGATTTGACCATTTTGGAGTGCCAGAGTGAGTAAAGTACAGAGAAGACTTGGACTGGCTGACCTGGTTGACGTGCGCCACTTCCTTGCCCTTGGCCTGGGTTCAGGGCTGGCACCGAAGGCGCCGGGTACGGTGGGGACACTGGTCGCTGTGCCGCTCTATCTGCTGCTGCAGGGACTGCCCCTATGGGCCTACCTGCTGACACTTGTGCTGGCTTTTGCTCTGGGGGTCTGGTTGTGCGAGGTCACCGCCCGCAACCTTGGGGTACATGATCACCCGGGAATCGTGTGGGACGAATTTGTCGGTTACTGGCTGACCATGACGGCAGCGCCGTCGGGCGTGCAGTGGCTGGTGTTGGGGTTCATCCTGTTTCGTCTCTTTGACATCATCAAACCCTGGCCGATCCGTCAGGCCGATCGTCATCTCGGCGGTGGCTTCGGTATCATGTTCGATGATGTGCTGGCGGGGATCTACGCCTGGCTGGTGTTGCAGGGAATCGTACTTCTGATGTAGGAGCGGCACCCTGCCGCGACCGTTCATTCGCGGCCGGAAGCCGCTCCTACGCCTCAGCTCATGTTCTTTTCAATCAGGGCATATGCCGAGTGGTTGTGGATGGATTCGAAGTTCTCCGATTCCACGATATAGCCGGAAATACGCTTGTCATTGTTCAGGCTTACCGCCACATCGCGCACCATGTCCTCGACGAACTTGGGGTTGTCGTAGGCACGTTCGGTGACGTATTTCTCATCGGGGCGCTTGAGCAGGCCGAACAGCTCACAGGATGCCTGCTTCTCCACCAGGTCGATGACGTCCTCGATCCATACAAACTGATCGGTGCTGATGGTGACGGTGACGTGGGAACGCTGGTTGTGCGCACCGTAGTCGGAGATTTTCTTCGAGCAGGGGCAGAGGCTGGTCACCGGTACCACGACCTTGACCTTGAGCCGCGGCTCACCATCGGTCAGTTCGCCGATAAAGGTCACATCGTAGTCCATCAGACTTTCGACGCCGGAGACCGGGGCCTTTTTGTTGACGAAGTAGGGGAAGGACATCTCGATGTGGCCCGACTGCGCCTCGAGGCGCTCGGTCATCTCCTTCAGCACATCCTTGAAGGATTTGACTGACAGCTCACGCTCGTGCTGATTCAGGATCTCGACAAAGCGTGACATGTGCGTGCCCTTGAAGTTGTGCGGCAGGTTCACGTACATGTTGAAATTGGCGATGGTGTGCTGTTCGCCGCCGGTGCGGTCCAGGATCTTGACCGGGTGACGGATATCCTTGATGCCAACCTTGTTGATGGCGATCTGGCGGGTATCCGCACTGCTCTGGACGTCGGCGATAGTATCACAGGGTTGACTCATGCTTCTGGTTCCTCTGTATAGCGTACGCAGGCACGCTCGGTTTCCCACAAGGTTACCGCGTGAATGCGCACGCGCGGTTCGTTGAGCTCCTCGGCGAGACGGCGGTAGACATAGGCCGCCAGGTTCTCCGCCGTAGGATTGATACTGTCGAATGGCACGATCTCGTTGAGATAGCGGTGGTCCAGTTCGTCGGTAACCTTTTTGGCTAACTGCTTGATGACCTTGAAATCGATGGCCATGCCCAGTTCGTCCAGCTCGGTGGCGACAGCCTCGACCTCGACCTTCCAATTGTGGCCATGCAGGCGGTGGCAGTCTCCAGGATAGTTGCGTAGCGAATGGGCGGCAGCGAATTCGGTAACGACTTTAAGCGTGTAACGTGCGGTCATCAGTAATCTTGACTAATAAGCTAGGAATTTAATCTGTCAGCGGCCGTTTGGCAAGCACTTACTGCCTCATGCGACTGTACAGCGCGAACAATACCATCCGTATCCAGGCCGCACAGAGCGAGCAATTGCGCGCGACTGCCCTGTTCGACAAAGCTGTCCGGGAGGCCCAGGTTGAGTACCGGAACGTTGCAGTTAACACTTTCCAAGAATTCGTTGACTGCACTGCCGGCCCCTCCCATGACGACGTTGTCCTCCAACGTCACTAGAAGATCATGCTTGCCGGCAAGCTCAAGTACCAGCACCTCATCCAATGGCTTGATAAAGCGCATATTGGCAACACTGGCGCCGAGGAGCTCGGCCGCCTCCAGTGCCGGGCCAAGCAGGCTGCCAAAGGAGAGGATAGCGATCTGTGCTCCCTCCCTTACCAGATCGCCCTTGCCGATTGGCAGGGTATCGAGTTCCTTGCCGGCCGCAACACCGAGGCCATTGCCCCGTGGATAGCGCACTGCCGCCGGGCCATCATGGCGGAAGCCGGTAGTGAGCATGCGACGGCACTCGGCCTCATCCGCCGGGGCCATCAGCAGCATATTGGGGACGCAACGCAGGAAACTCAAATCGAAACTGCCGGCATGGGTCGGGCCATCGGGACCGACGATACCGGCGCGGTCGATGGCGAACAGCACGGGCAGGTTCTGCAGGGCAACATCGTGGATTAGTTGGTCATAAGCACGCTGCAGGAAGGTGGAGTAGATCGCCACCACCGGTTTGACCCCTTCACAGGCAAGCCCTCCCGCCAATGTCACCGCATGCTGCTCGGCGATCCCCACATCGTAGTAGCGTTCAGGGAATTGCTCAGAGAAACGCACCAGCCCGGAACCTTCACGCATTGCCGGTGTGATGCCAACAAGGCGTTCGTCGGCGGCGGCCATGTCGCAGAGCCAATCGCTGAAGATTTCGGTATAGGTCGGCGGGGAACCCGGACTGCTCTCCTTCTCCCCTGTCTCCGGATTGAAACGGCCGACTCCGTGGTAGCCGCAGGGGTTCTCTTCGGCAGGGGGATAGCCCTTGCCTTTGCGGGTGACAACATGGAGAAACTGCGGCCCTTCGAGGGTCTTGAGGTTCTTGAGGGTCTTGACCAGGGTATCGAGGTCATGACCGTCGATGGGGCCGATATAGTTGAAGCCCAACTCCTCAAACAGGGTGCCAGGGATCACCATACCCTTCATGTGCTCTTCGGCGCGGCGAGCCAGTTCCCAGGCGCTTGGGATGGTCTTGAGCACCTTCTTGCTGCCCTCGCGCATGGTGGAGTAGAGCTTGCCGGAGAGCAGTCGTGCCAGGTAGTTGGACATGCCGCCCACATTGGGGGAGATGGACATGTCGTTGTCATTGAGCACAACGAGCAGATTGGCGTCCAGGTCTCCGGCATGGTTCAGCGCCTCAAATGCCATGCCGGCAGTCATCGCTCCATCACCGATAATAGCGACGACCTTGCGTCCACTGTCCTGCATTTGCGCCGCGAGCGCCATGCCAAGGGCGGCACTGATCGAGGTGCTGGAATGGCCGGTGCCAAAGGTGTCGTAAGGGCTCTCTTCTCGTCGGGGGAAACCGCCCAGACCACCAAGCTGGCGCAGGCCAGGCATCTGTTCGCGCCGACCCGTGAGGATTTTGTGCGGGTAACTCTGATGGCCCACGTCCCACACCAGACGGTCTTCCGGGGTTTTGTAGACATAGTGGAGGGCGATGGTGAGCTCTACCGTGCCCAGACCGGACGAGAGATGGCCGCCGGTTCTACCCACGGACTCAATCATAAACTGGCGCAACTCCCCCGCCAGCTGCTTGAGCTGTGGCGGGGTCAGTAGGCGAAGCTGCTGCGGGTCGTCGATCAACTCCAACAACGGCGAGATATTCTGCTCGGGCATCGATACTTTACATAAAGACGGAAAAGCCCTCTATGATCGCTCCAGTGACCCCGGGATGCAAGTGTAAAAGCAGAGACGAGATACAAGGGACGAGATTCGAGGCGTAACTACTCGCCCCCAAAAAACAATGATCTAACCGCAAAGGCGCAGAGGCGCGAAGGTTAGCAGGCCAAGCGAGCTATGGTGACCACATTCGTGTGATGCTAAAACTTATCCGTCGTGGCTCAGTCCGGCGCATAGCTCCCCTCTTGTGTCGGCTCAGGGCTGCATGATCTGGTGGAAAGTTCTGTAGTAAGAAATCTTTGCGCCTTGCGGTTAGCTTTCAGGGGGCGAGTAGTTACCTCGAATCTATTAATTGTTTCGGTCGACGATATAGGCCGAGATCCAGCGCAGTGGATCGGCTTCGCTGCCGAACTCCTCCAGGCTGAGGATGGCCTCCTCGTGCAACTCCCGGGCCTTGGTCTTGGCGCCATCGAGGCCGAGGAGGGAGGTGTAGGTGGGTTTTTCGC
Organism: Thiohalomonadaceae bacterium; assembly: GCA_041563315.1. Classification (GTDB taxonomy): domain Bacteria; phylum Pseudomonadota; class Gammaproteobacteria; order Thiohalomonadales; family Thiohalomonadaceae; genus JBFEYJ01. The sequence continues at coordinate 11,399 of JBFFNE010000046.1, read as the reverse complement.
GAGCCTGGTCTGAGCCTTGGGGTTTGCCCAGGGTCTCGGTGTCGGCCTCCACATCCAGAATATCGTCACGGATCTGGAAGGCCAGGCCGATGGCCTCCGCGTAGCGGTCGAGTGCCTCTGACTGCGTTGCGGTGGTTGCGGGATTGCTCAGGGCGCCGAAACGCACACTCGCCTTGAGCAGGGCGCCGGTCTTGTAGCGGTGCATCGCCTGCAGTTGTTCCAGAGAGAGACGCTTGCCCTCGGCGGCGGTGTCGATGGCTTGCCCACCGGCCATGCCGCGCGAGCCGCTGGCCAGGGCGAGTTCGCGGATAATGGCCAGACGACAGAGGGGATCGGCCACCATGGCCGGGTCGCTGGCGAGTACCTCGAAGGCGAGGCTCTGCAGCGCATCACCGACCAGAATGGCCGTCGCCTCGTCATAGGCCATGTGGCAGGTGGGCTTGCCACGGCGCAGGTCATCATCATCCATTGCCGGCAGGTCATCGTGCACCAGCGAGTAGGCGTGGATGAACTCTATGGCGCAGGCGGGGCCATCGAGCTGTTCCAGCGGCACGCCAAGGGCGCTACCGGTGGCATAGACCAGCACCGGGCGCACCCGTTTTCCGCCATCGAGTGAGGCGTAACGCATTGCCGCATGCAGGTGTTCGGGGAGGGTTGTGTCACTGGGTAGCCAGTGTTGCAGGGCCGCTTCGGTGCGCTGCTGGTACTCGGATAACAGGGCTTTCAGGGACATGGTGTCAGTCGTCGCTGCCTTCGAAGGGAGAGAGCTCGGCATCTTCATCCTTTCTCGAGAGGATCTGCACCTTCTGCTCCGCTTTCTGCAGCGCCTGCTGGCAGGCGCGGGTCAGGGCTACCCCGCGCTCGAAGTCCTTGAGGGATTGTTCCAGGGAGAGATCGCTCTGCTCCATGCGCTCGACCAGCTCCTCGAGTTCCCTGAGGGCACCCTCAAAATCGATCTTGTCGTCGGAATGTGCAGATTTCTTGGCCATGGAGACTCTCCCGGAAATGGGGCGCTAAGTTAACCCAGGTGCGGGCTGCGGTCAAATTGATGCGTGGCTGGGATGGGGGCAAATGAAGCGGCCATATTATCGTGATATATGGCATGCAGACTGGGGCTGTTCGTGCGTGATCGCGCGTTCCGGCTGTTGTACTATGCCGAATGTTAATAATAATTCAGGTATATGGACATGCGTTTTCTCTTGGCTCTGTGTTTTTCAGTGATGCTGGTACCGGCGACGGCCGTAGCGAGCACGATCGATATGTCCGCAGGGATCGAATATTTCCAATGGGAGGAGTTTGATGACGGTGGGCGTAAGATGCTGGATGAGACCGGGCCGCGTTATTTTGTCGCACTGACAGGCGTGGATCGCCTGGAGAACGACTGGCTGATCGATTTTAGCGGACGCCTCTACACCGGTACGGTCGATTATGATGGTGAAACGCAGAATCACATCCCGCTAACGACTGAAACCGATTACAACGGTTTTCGCGCGGAACTCGGTTTTACGCACGAGATTGGCTTGGGCGGCTTGGGTATCAGTGAGCCGGATGCGAAGTGGCTGCTCCGTTTTGCCATTGGCCTCGACCAGTGGCGTCGCGCGCTGCAGAACACGTCCCTCTCTGATGGCACACCCGTTACCGGTTATGTGGAGCGTTACGCATCCACCTACGCCAAAATGGGCGCTGCCTATAGTCGTGAAGAATCATGGTCGCTGGGTATCGGTGCCAAGGCACCGTTTTATACCCGCGAGGAGGTGGGAATAAACGGTGGGGTGACTCTTAAGCCCAAAGGTAAGTTGAGCCTGTTCGTCGATGCGGAGTTCTCACTTACTCCCCTTGTCAGTGTGGCACTGGCGTACGATAGTTATCGCTTTGCCAAGTCCGATAGGGTGTTAGCTGGCTCTTACTTCTATTGGCAGCCGGAAAGTACGCAGGATACGCTCTCTCTTGCGCTACGTTACCGCTTCTGAACGCCCCATCCTCCACGAAGCGTGATATTATAATCGAATGTTTTCATGGCTGAAAAAACCCTGGAAGTGGGGTAATGCTTCACGAGCGGGCGCGGACGATAGCCCTTCACTGCGCATCATTTCGCGTGATGAGCATGGCGTCTCGCGTGCCAACATCAGTGAGAATGCCCTCAAGGTACTCTATCGCCTCAATAATGCGGGCTATGAGGCCTATCTGGTCGGCGGCGGTGTGCGTGACCTGCTCTTGGGGCGGGAACCGAAAGATTTTGATATCGCCACCGATGCCAGCCCCGAAGAGGTGCGTCGGCTGTTTCGCAATTGCCGTCTGATTGGCCGGCGCTTCCGCCTGGCACATGTCCACTTTGGACGAGATATCATCGAGGTGGCCACCTTTCGTGCGGCTCACGAGTCGAGCGGTGGCGGTGCGATGAGCGAAAACGGCATGCTGTTGCGCGATAACGTATACGGTACGCTGGAGGAGGATGCCTGGCGTCGCGATTTTACGGTTAACGCCCTGTATTACAACATTCGTGATTTCTCTGTGGTGGATTACACCGGCGGCATGGCCGATTTGAAGGCGGGCCGCCTGCGTATTATCGGCGATCCCCACGAGCGATTTCGCGAGGATCCGGTTCGCATGATTCGGGCGGTCCGCTTCGCCGCCAAGCTGGGCTTTCGTATTGATCCCGCCTGCGAGGATGCCATTCGTGAGCTGGCTTATCTTATGGAGGAGGTGTCCAATGCGCGCCTGTTCGATGAGACGCTGAAACTTTTTCTTGCCGGCAGTGCGGTAGAAACCTATGAGCTGCTGCGTCACTACCGCCTGTTTGCCCACCTGTTTCCTGAAACCGATGAGTGTCTGGGTGAGGAGGAGAACAACTTCCCTCACACCTTGCTGCTGCATGCGCTGGAAAATACCGACAAACGCATTGCTCAGGGTAAGCCGGTGACCCCTGCGTTTCTCTATGCGGCGCTGTTGTGGGAGCCAGTCCACCGTGAATCGAAACTGTTTATCGACCGCAATATGTCACCGATCCAGGCGATGCAACTGGCTGGCGATGCGGTCATCGACCGCCAGGTCAAACGGGTGCAGGTACCCAAACGGTTTAACCTGCAGTCGCGGGAGATCTGGGAGTGGCAGGAGCGCCTCAAACGCACTGGCGGGAAGCGTGCGCTGGTCATGATGGAGCATCCGCGATTTCGTGCCGCGTATGATTTTCTCCTGTTGCGGGCCCAAAGCGGTGAGGATGTCCAGGAGCTCGCCGATTGGTGGACCCAGTTCCAGAAAAGTGACGAAGCGCAGCGCATTAATATGATGCGAAACAGTGGCGGCGGTAAAGGAAAACCCAGGCGTCGCCGCCGTCCTCCACGCAAGCGTCCGGCCAACCCCCAGGCCTGATCCCCGTGACAGTACAGCGCACCTTTGTGCGGGCCTATATTGGGCTGGGTAGCAACCTTGCCGATCCCCAGGCACAGTTGGTGAGAGCGGTAGAGGCGCTGCGGCGTCTTCCTGCTAGCCGTCTTGCCGCGCTTTCCCGTTTTTATCGCAGCCGCCCAATGGGTCCCGCCGACCAGCCTGATTACTGTAATGCGGTGGCTATGATCGATACCCGGCTTGATGCGCATGAGCTGCTCGATGCCCTGCAGTCGATTGAGAATGCACAGGGACGCGTGCGTGGCCCACAGCGCTGGGGACCACGTACCCTGGATCTGGACCTGTTGCTCTATGGGGCGGAGATTATCAACACCGACCGTCTGAAGGTGCCTCACCCAGGGATCGCCGAACGTAATTTTGTTCTCTATCCCCTTGCCGAACTTTCACCGGAGCTGGTGTTACCCGATGGGCGCAGCGTGCGCGAATTGCAGGCGGCGTGTCCGCCCGAGGGACTATCAGCTATCGAGGCCGATGAGGAATAGGTTCAAGGTTCGATGTGTAGGAGCGGCATCTTGCCGCGATTTGCCTGCAGCGCCTCCGCTCTGTCGCGGCTGGAAGCCGCTCCTACGCCTGCAACCTGTGTCTGCGAGTCAAGACTGCACCTGCCACTCAGCACATGATATCCTGACGACAGTTTCAGAAGCCGAAGCAGGACACCAATGAGCGATCCCCGTTTTATTGTCGTCGAGGGGCCAATCGGGGTGGGGAAGACCACCTTGGCACGTCGCCTCGCTGAAACCTTTGGCAGCCAGTTGCTACTTGAGGGGGCAGAGGAGAATCCCTTTCTCGAGCGCTTCTACCGGAACCCGCGCGATGGGGCGCTGCCTGTGCAGATGTTTTTCCTGTTCCAGCGTGCGCGACAGATGCAGGCGTTGCGTCAGGGCGATATGTTTGAGCCGGTACGTGTCTCCGACTTCATGCTGGAGAAGGATCGGTTATTCGCCGAGCTCACCCTGGACAGTGATGAGTTGCACCTCTACGAACAGGCCTATGAGCTGTTGACGGTGGATGCACCAGCGCCGGACCTAGTGATCTATTTGCAGGCACCGGAGGAAGTGCTGATGCAGCGTATTGCGCGGCGGGCGCGACGTGGCGAGGAGTATATCGACGCCGCTTACCTGAAGCGGGTGACGGATGCCTATGCACGCTTCTTTTATGATTATGACGGTGCACCGCTGTTGATCGTCAATGCCTCCGAGATAGACCTGGCGAGCAGTGATGGCGACTACATCATGCTGCTCGAACAGATTCGTTCGGTAACGCGCGGGCGCCACTATTTTAATCCGATCCCTTCTATGTTGTGAGTTCGCCATGTCCCGAGTAAGTGTTGCTACCCTGCGCAAGATGAAAGAGGCTGGAGAGAAGTTCGCTGCCCTCACCGCCTATGATGCCAGCTTTGCCCGTCTGCTGGACGAAGCAGGCGTTGCGGTGGCGCTCGTCGGCGATTCTCTCGGTATGGTGTTGCAGGGACAGGAGAGCACAATTCCAGTGACTCTGGAGGAGATGATCTATCATACCCGCCTGGTGCGCCGGGGTTGCGAGAAGGCGATGGTCGTGGCCGACCTCCCTTTCATGACCTATGCCACTCCTGAAATAGCGATGCACAGTGCGGCACGCCTGATGAAAGAGGGCGGTGCGCACATGGTTAAGCTGGAGGGGGGAGCGTTGATGGTGGAGACGGTAGGCGCATTGGCTGAGCGCGGTGTGCCGGTCTGTGCCCACTTGGGGCTGCTGCCACAGTCGGTGCACAAGCTGGGCGGCTATCGGGTGCAGGGACGTGATACTGAAACCGCTGAGACGATGCTGGCCGATGCCCTGGCGATGGAGCAGGCCGGCGCCGATCTGCTGGTGCTGGAGTGCATCCCCCGTCAACTGGCCAGCCGCATCAGCGAGGCGCTGTCGATTCCGGTCATCGGCATTGGTGCCGGCCCGGATACGGACGGTCAGGTGCTGGTTCTTTATGACATACTCGGCATTACCCCAGGCAAGCGTCCCAGCTTCTCCTACGATTTTCTGGCGGATACCGGCTCGGTGGCCGCCGCAATCGTGGCCTATGTGCAGCAGGTCAGGGCAGGCACCTTTCCCGGCGATGAGCACAGTTTTGACTGAAGCCTGACGGCTGGATTCCCCCAATGCATACACTGGAAACCATCAACGAGGTGCATCAGCTGCTGGCCGGCTGGCGCGCCAACGGCGAGCGGATCGCCTTTGTTCCGACCATGGGCAACCTGCATGAGGGCCATCTGTCCCTGGTTGCCAAGGCGTGTGAGCTGGCCGATCGCGTGGTGGTGAGTATCTTCGTCAATCCGCTGCAGTTTGCTCAGGGCGAAGATCTGGAGGCCTATCCGCATACACCCCGTGAGGATAGCGACAGGCTGCAACAGGCCGGCGTCGACTTGCTGTTTCGTCCGCAGGAAGCAGAAGTCTATCCCGATGGCAGGGAGGGGCTGACATTCGTCGAGGTCCCAGGTGTGTCCGAGGTGTTGTGCGGCGCCAGGCGTCCTGGCCATTTCCGTGGCGTGGCAACGGTCGTGGCCAAATTTTTCAATATTGTTCAACCGGATGTCGCCTGTTTCGGCGAGAAGGATTATCAGCAGCTTACCGTATTGCGCCGGATGACGAGCGAGCTCAATTTTTCCGTGGCGATCGTGGGTGTGCCTACCGAGCGTGCAACGGACGGCCTTGCCCTGAGCTCACGCAATGGCTATCTGACGACTGAAGAGCGCCGAATCGCCCCGCAGCTGTACCAGAGCCTGCAAACCCTGGCTGAGCGCATACGGAACGGGGAGACGGCGTGGGGGCAACTGGAGCAGCAGTGCACTGAGCGCCTAGCGGCCGCTGGCCTGCGCCCGGATTACATCAGTATTCGCCGTGCCGCTGACCTCGCCCTTCCCTCAGAGGGGGAGAGAGAGCTGGTAATCCTTGCGGCGGCATTTTTGGGCAGGGCGCGACTAATCGATAACCTCTTGATAAATCTGTGATATTATTGACACTATCTGTGTGGCAATGATGGCGCCCGGATTGAACCTTGGGTCCTGTGCCCCCATAATTACCGATTCACAAACACCGAGGATGCTGACAGAAGATGTTTTGCACCATGTTGAAAGCCAAGCTGCACCGCGCTCGTGTAACCCACTCCGAGCTTGAGTACGAGGGTTCCTGCGCCATCGATGGCAAATTGCTTGAGCTCTCCGGGATCCGCGAATACGAGCAGATTGAGATCTACAACGTTACCAATGGCGAGCGTTTTACCACTTACGCCATTCGTGCCGAGGACGGCTCGGGTGTGATCTCTGTCAACGGCGCCGCCGCGCACAAGGCCAACCCGGGCGATATCATCATTATCTGCGCCTATGTTGGCCTTAACTCGCAGGAATTGGCCAGCTACAAGCCATCACTCGTTTATCTCAATGAGCACAACGAGGTGACCCGCTGCAGCAATGCGATCCCGGTGCAGGCCGCCTGACTGTCAACGGCAGGCAGTTGCCGTACATGAAAAAGCCCGGCGATGCCGGGCTTTTGTCGTTTCAGGATGCCGCTTTTGTGTTGGCAGGAAGGCAGTCCTCTCGCCAGGCGCATTCCCCCTGGTCACAATGGCCATCGACTGCTGTTTTGAAGCAGTCGAAGTTGCCCTCTACCCGTTGGATGGTGCGGATGATCTCAGCCTTTGCCATGCGACCGGCCTTGATACCTTGTTCTTTTGCGATGCTGCGGAGTGTCTGGATGTGCATGGTGCCCCTTGCCTGTAATAATCGACTAAATAAAAAAAACCCATAGTTACTATAGCCAGGCAGGGACGCTTTTCCAGAGGGAGGTCAACCCGTATTGCGCATGCCGGCGGCGATGGCATTGATCGACCGCAGCAACGGTTCCAGCCACTGCTCTCGTTCGCTGTCGCTGAGCGTTTCGCTGCGATAACGTTTGAGCAGTGTTATCTGAATGTGGTTCAGCGGATCCAGGTAGGGGTTACGCCGGCTCAGTGAGAGGGCAAGGGTCGGCGTTTCCTCCAGCAGCCCGTGCAGCTGGGCGACATCGAGGATGTATTTGACCGTCGTCCCATGCTCATCTCGAATGCGGGTGTAGATCGGTTCGGCTACGCTGCGGTCCTTCTGCAGCTCCGTGTATTCCCGGGCGATGCCCATGTCGGCCTTGAACAGCGACATTTGTGTGTTACTGAGCAGGGCACGGAAGAACGGCCACTCTCGATACATCTCTTTGAGCTTTTCCGTGCGTTGCTCATCATCATCAAGCCACTGCTGCAGCGCCGTGCCGATACCATACCAGGCCGGCATCGTGTGGCGTGATTGAGCCCAACCGAAGACCCAGGCGATAGCCCGCACCGAGGATTTGGACCGATCACCCTTTTTGCGATGGGAGGGGCGGGAGCCGATATTGAGCAGACCGATTTCCGATACCGGGGTCGCTTCATAGAAATAGTCGAGGAAGCCAGGAGTGCGGTCGGTCAGTTCACGGTATGCCTCCTCGCCGCTCTCGGCGAGCTGGTCCATGATCTCGTGGTACTCCTCGTTGTCCGGCTTGGGCTCACAGACCAGGCAGCGGCTGGCCTTGAGCAGGCCACTGACGCCCATGGTCAGTTCGTACACGGCCGTTTCCAGGTTGCTGTACTTGTTGGACAGCACCTCCCCCTGCTCGGTGAATTTGATCTCACCATGCACGGTGCCATCAGGCTGCGCCAGGATCGCCTCATGGGTCGGACCGCCACCACGTCCGATAGTGCCTCCGCGACCGTGGAACAGGCGCAGATGAATGTTGCGGCTATTGGTCAGCCTGGTGATTTTCTGCTGTGCCTGATAGAGATTCCAGCCGGAGGCGAGAATGCCACCATCCTTGCACGAGTCCGAGTAACCCAGCATCACCTCCTGGGTGTTGCCGGCGCTGGCAAGCAAAGTGGCGTAGACCGGGGTGTCCAGCAGGCGGGTCATCACCGGTTCAATGTGTTCCAGATCTTCAATGGTTTCGAACAGCGGACTGACACTGATATCACAGTACCATTTGCCACTGATTCGCCCGACCAGACCGGCCTGGCGGGCCAGCAGCATGACTTCCATCACATGACTGGCGGCATGGGTCATGGAGATAACATAACTGCCGAAGGCCTTGGTACTGATCTCCTTGCGCATGCGCGTCATCACCTCGAAGACCTCCATGGCCTCCCGAGTCGGTTCACTGATAATGCTGCGATCGATGCTCAGCGGTTCGTTCCTGCTGATAAGCTCTGACAGGACCGACAGCCGCTCATCCTCATTGAGGGCGTTATAGGCGATGGGCTCTGGCTGATTGGCCAGCAGTTCGGCCACCGCTTCGGTGTGTCGGGTCGACTCTTGACGCACATCGAGCTGCACCAAATAGAAACCGAAGGTCTCCACCAGCCAGATCAGGTCCTGCAGTTCTCCACGGGCGACGGAACCATCGCCGTGTCCAATAAGCGACTGGCGGATCTGGGTGAGGTCGGTGAGAAACTCCTGTTCCGTACGATAGGCGCTGTGGAACGCGTCCACGTCGTTACCGGCCATCTGCGCCTCGACCAGATGCAGGTTCTTGCGCAGCCGATGGCGCATGATATAGAGCTTGCGGCGGTAGGGTTCGCTGCGGAAACGTTCCGGTTTGTCGGTGAACGGTTCCGGGTACGCCGCCTCGTCCCGTTCCAGACTGGCGTTGAAGGCCTCGCTGGTCTGGCACAACAGGCTGGAATGGGTCAGCACGTGACTCAGATCGGTGATGCGACGCAGGTATTCGCGCAGGATTTCGCGATGCTGCAGACGGACCGCCAGGGCGGTGGTTTCGGGCGTAACAAAGGGGTTGCCGTCACGGTCTCCGCCGATCCATGAGCCGAACTTGAACACCGTCGGCGCCGTGATATCGGCATCAGCGCCGTAGATCCGCCGTACCGCCTTTTCCAGATTGCGGTAAACCTGGGGAACGGCGTTGAACAGGCTTTCGCGAAAGTAGAACAGACCGTTCTTGATCTCGTCGCGAACCTCGGGCTTTTGCGTGCGCACCTCGTCGGTCTTCCATTGCACCTGGATCTCGGTGCGCAGCTGCCGGAGGATCTCCTCGCGCTCTTCCTTGCCCAGACGGGGATCATTGAGCCGCTCACTGGTGACGAAGATGCGGCGCAGATTTTCCATCACGGTGCGGCGCTTGGCCTCGGTCGGATGGGCGGTGAACACGGGCATGTACGCGAGTTTCCCCAGCACCGCCTTGACCTCCTCAAGGCTGCCACCCTCTTTGTGAAACTCCCGCAGTACGGAATCGAAGGAGCCGGTCCACAACGGGCCGCCACTGCGCACCTGCAAGCGACGTTCCCGGTGCTGATAGGCCTCCTCGGCGATATTCACGAGGCTGAAATAGAGGCTGAATGCCCTGACAACATGGACCAGTGTCTGCGCATCGAGCGTCTCGATGAACCGGGCCAGTTTGCGGCGCTTGGCGCTATTTTCTTTTTTACGCAGGCCCAAGTAGCCCTTGCGCAGTGTTTCTACTGCCTCCAGCACACCACTGCCTGCTTGATCGTGGAGGACTTCGCCCAGCAGATTGCCGAACAGCTTTACCCGTGCGCGGAGTGTTTTGTCGCTGATAACCGCCATAATGTGGTCGTCACCTTGAGTTGTTTGCCGGTTGCTCACACAGAAGAGTAAACCCCTGTTATGTGAGCGGGTTCACACAAAGCCGGCCATTATACCTCGGAATAGAGGCGTATGGTAACCTCAGATGGAGGCCGCGTCCTGTATGGCCTGGCGGTAAAGAGAGAGGTAGAGACGGGCGCTGTGGCCCCAGCTGAAGTCCTGATGCATCGCATGTTGCATGACCTGTGACCAGCAGCCGCTCTTCTCATAGCAGTCCAGGCCCTGTTTGATTGCCCATAGCAGCCCCTCGACGTCCGGGAATTCGAAGACGAAACCGGTAGCGGTACCATCCTTTAGGCTCTGCGGGGTGGTATGGGTCACGGTATCGGCCAGACCGCCGGTTTTATGGACCACAGGAAGCGTCCCGTAACGTAAGCTATAGAGCTGGTTTAGTCCACAGGGCTCGAAGCGTGAAGGCATCAGGAACATATCGGCACCGGCTTCGATAAGGTGGGCGAGAGACTCGTCATAGCCGATGCTTACCCCGATCTGTTGGGGATAACGTTTTGCCAGAGTCAGGGCGGCTTTCTCGAAACGTTTCTCCCCGCTACCAAGGATGACCAGCTGAAACGGGACGTCGAGCAGTTTTGGGATGGCACTCAGCACCAGGTCGATGCCTTTCTGTTCTACCATGCGGCTGACCATCCCTAGCAAAGGCGTCGCTTTCTGTGGCAAACCGAAATGGCGTTGCAGGGCGTGTTTGTTGTTTGCTTTGCCGGCAGGTTGTTCGGCGGTGTAGGGGGTGTCAATGAGAGGATCGCTGCTTGGGTCCCACACGCTATAGTCCACGCCATTGAGTATGCCGGTCAATCTGTCGCAGCGATAACGCAGCAAGGAATCCAGTCCATAACCCAGGGTCGGAGTGCCGATCTCCTTGGCATAGGTGGGGCTGACTGTACTGAGGCGATCGGCAAAGACCAGGCCACCCTTGATAAACGAGAGCTTGCCGTAGTATTCCAGCGAGCGATAGGACCAGAGGGCGGCCGGTAGCGCCAACTGGGCAAAGGTTCGGTAGGGAAAGACCCCCTGATAAGCAAGATTGTGGATGGAGAAGACCGTTCCGGGGCGGCTAACCTCCAGACTAAGCAGAGCGGGAACGAGTCCCGTCTGCCAGTCATTGCTGTGAACTACCTCCGGTTGCCAGTTCAGTCCCGCGCGGTTCATCGCGATCTCCACCACAGTACGGCTGAATAGGGCAAAACGCTCGGCATTGTCCGCCCAGTCATGACCATCGGGGGCGGTGTAGAGCCCCCCTTCGCGCGAAAAATGGACAGGAGATTCGACCAGCCAGACAACCACCTTGCTATCGGGCATGCGTCCTTCCAGTAAGCGGACGTTATGGCCACT
>JBFFNE010000045.1:0-22876 GCA_041563315.1 Thiohalomonadaceae bacterium | reverse complement strand
GGCAGCCGGTGCAGCCAATGAAGTGGACTGGGGACGGCCGTGGATGAACCACCTTGATGGTCTGAACCGCCTGTTCTGCTGGCACTACCACCGGTTGCAGGCCGATTGCATCGAATTGCCGCAGCAGGGACCGGCGATCCTCGTCTCTAACCATATCTCCGGTCTCGACCCGCTGCTGCTGATCGCCGCCAGCCCGCGGCCGTTGCGTTTTATCATCGCCGCGGAGCAATATCACCGCTTCGGCCTCACCTGGCTATTTCGCGCCGTTGGATGCATCCCGGTGGACCGTCAGGGGCGCCCCGAGCGTGCCTTTCGCGCTGCACTCAAGGCACTGGCCGAAGGCGATGTGATCGCGCTATTTCCTCACGGCAAAATTCACCTCGACAGCGAACCGCCGCGACGGCTGAAGCCGGGCGCCGTTCGCCTGGCGCAACTGGCCGATTGTCCTGTCACCCCGGTGCGGCTGGAGGGGGTGAAGGGGCAAGGGCATGTCTTTTTGCCCGTGTTATTACGCGCCCGGGCAAAGATCGAAAATTTCCCACCCCTGACCTGCGCCGGGGAGGATGCCTCGGTGTGCCTGCATCAGCTGCAGCAGCTGCTGGATGGGGAGAAGTTGAAAGTTGAAAGGTAATTGCTCACCTCTTAAAAGCTAACCGCAAAGACGCAAAGTGTTTGCAGTGTACGTTGTCAGGGAAGCGCTACGCACTAGCATGACCTGCGACGGTTCAAGTTTGGTGTCCACACGCATGCGGCACCATACCCTCATTGACCAGATATTCCTTTGCGCACTTTGCGCCTTTGCGGTGAGATCGCTTTTCGGGTGGGGGGAGTAGTTACCTTTGAACTTTCAAACTTCATTCCACCGGAAATCTGACACAGACCTCCAACCCCCCCAGCGCGGACTCGTCGAGGCGGATCTCTGCGTGATGCAACTCGGCGATTCGCTCGACGATGGACAATCCAAGGCCGCTGCCGCTGATGTCCTGGCCCGCGAGGCGGATGAAGCGACCGAAGATCTGCTCCCGTTTGTCCGCCGGGATTCCGGGCCCGCTATCGGAAACGCAAATCACGGTAGTGCTCGCTTCTTCGCCAAGGCGGACCTGCACTTCACCGCCCTCAGGCGTATAACGAATCGCGTTGTCCAGCAGGTTGCGCAGCAGGATACGCAGGCTTTCGCGATGACCGATAATGGTGAGCGACTTTTCTGTCATTAATTGCAGGTCGATCTTTTTCATCCGGGCCTGAAGCTCATGGTCGGCGAGGGTATTTTCAGCAAGGAGCAGCAAATCCACCTTTTCACCCTGACCCAGGCCGGTGTCCGGATCGACTCGGGCAAGGGTGAGCAACTGTTCCACCAGTCGTGTGGCGCGATCGACCCCTTCGAGCATCTTCTCCATCGCCGAATCCCGCACGGCGGGATCTTTGCTGCGCAGGGCAACCTGGGCCTGGGTCTTCATGGCCGCCAGAGGGGTGCGCAATTCGTGGGCGGCGTCTGCGGTAAAGCGTCGATCATTCTCAAAGGCGTGACCGAGGCGCTCAAACAGGCCGTTAAGGGCATTGACCAGGGGATGGATTTCATGCGGAACATTCTTCGAATCAATCGGCTCCAGGTTGTTGGGGGCCCGACGAAGCACCGCCTCGGCAAGGCGCTTGAGTGGCTGCAGGCTGCGCCCGATACCAATAAAGATCAGCAGGGTTAAAAATGGCAAAGCGATGACGACGGGGGCACCAATTCGTCGCGCGATGTAATCGGTCAACTCCTTGCGGATGGCCATTGCCTGACCAACCTGTATTTGAAAACCGGTGTCCTCATCGTGCAGTGACAGAACGCGCCACAACTCACCGTTGATCTCACGGGTGCTGTAGCCTGCCGGCTGGTCGCTTAGTGGGCTGTCCGGTGCGTTGAAGGAGCGGACCAACAGGGTGTTTTCCGGTCGCCTCCATAACTGATACGCCAGCTTGTGCTCGTAAATGTGGTCAGCGGTTTTTAGTGGGTTGTCGTAGTGAAAGTGAATATGTGCCGACGCTATCGAGCTGCCTTCCAGCTCCTCCAGTTCGTGCCCGGCCACGCTCATTAAAATACGTGCCGATTGGGCTAACTGGGCGTCGAACAACTCGCCGATCTCGTGACGGGCATCGTTATAGCTGGTAACCACCGTGACCGACCAGATAGCAACGGTAATCGATAGCAGGGTGAACAGCAGGCGGCGGCGGATGGAGTAGCTCATAGGGGATCGATGATATACCCGACACCACGAATCGTGCGAATCAACGCAGAGCCGAGTTTTTTGCGCAGATGGTGGACATAGACCTCTATGGCATTACTTTCCACATCGCCGTCCCAGGAGTAGAGACCATCCTCCAGGCGTGAGCGTGACAACACCTTGCCCTCGTTTTCCAGTAGCAGGTGAAGAACCGCATACTCTCGTGGTGAGATATCGACCGGCTTGCCGCCGAGGGTGACGGAGTGGGCGGCCGGATCGAGGACGATTTCACCATGGCGGATCTCGCTCTGGGCCCGGCCATGACGGCGGCGCAGCAAGGCGCGTAAGCGCGCGGAGAGCTCATCAAGGTCGAAGGGTTTAATCATGTAATCATCGGCACCGCTGTCGAGACCGGAAACCCGGTCGGAGACCGCATCGCGGGCGGTGAGGATCAGCACCGGCAGGTCATCGCCCCTCGCACGCATTTGTTGCAGAACCTCCAGACCTGATTTGTCCGGCAGCCCGAGGTCCAGCACCATCAGGTCATAATACTCGCTCCGGAGAGCGGCTTCGGCGGAACGGGCATTCCTGAACCAGTCGACGGTATAGTCTTCATGGCCGAGCCCGACACAGACCCCGTCGCCGAGCAATGGATCGTCTTCAACCAGCAATAGTCGCATAGGGTTCCTTCGTAACTCTCGCAATGCCTTGGATAAACCTGACATTTTCCGCCAAGGCAGCGATGGCCGGGCAAGAATTATCAGGGGATTCTAAGGTATAATCCTGCGGTAATAGCCTTAACAGACCCTTAATCCGGAGCGTGAGGCACAACATCCGGGAAAAATGGGCCACAGGTTGGGAGAGGGCATTGTGATACATATCAACAATCTTACAAAGTGTTATCCACGCCAGCAGGTGCCGGCGCTGGATGATATCAGTCTGCATATCCCCGAGGGCAGTGTCTTCGGCCTGCTGGGCCCCAACGGCGCGGGTAAAACCACGCTTATCTCCATTCTTGTCGGCTTGCAGAAGAAAAATCGTGGTGAGATCCGCTTCAACGGCAAGCCGCTGGAGCAGAACCTGACCGAGGTGCGCGCCATCACCGGTTTCGTTCCGCAGGATCTGGCTTTTTATCCCATGCTGTCGGTGGCGGAAAACCTGGATTTCTATGTGGCGGCCTTTGGCGTCCCCAAGGCGGAACGTCCCCTTCGGGTGGCTACTGCGTTGGCCGCCGCCAAGCTCGAACAGCACTACCGCAAGGCTGCCCATGCGCTTTCCGGTGGATTGAAGCGCCGGCTCAATCTGGCCATTGGTCTGCTCAATAACCCACGGGTGCTGTTTCTTGATGAACCCACGGTGGGTATCGATCCCCAGTCGCGCAACTTTATTCTCGATACAATCGCCGAACTGAATCACAACACCGGGATGACGCTCATCTACACCTCGCACTACATGGAGGAGGTGCAGCAAATCTGCAATCACATCGCGATTATCGATGGGGGGAAGATCCTGGTCTCGGGCAAGCTCCAGGAGCTGCTCGATATGGCAGAACGAACCCGGCTGGAATTTCGCCTGCAACAGCAGGCCGATACACAGGTTATCGCGCTGCTGCAGGAGCGCTATCAGGCCCGTTCGCTCGATGGTCGTCTGTTTGAGGTGGCCACAACCGATATTGCGGAACTGCTACGCGGCCTGCCGAAATTTCTGCAAGCTCAGGGCCTCGGCCTTGATGGTATCCGCTACGGCTTCCAGAGCCTTGAAGAACTGTATATGACGCATACCATGTGTGCCCCCCGAGAGTGATGCGATGCGACTTTATGCTTTAATCTGGAAAGAGTTGCTGGTACTGCGTAAGGATCTGCACGGCCTGCTGGTGCTGTTTATTATGCCGGCGCTGTTCATCCTTATCATGTCGTTGGCGATGCGTGACAGCTTTAGCGAGCGCCAACAGGTCGAGGTTGAATATCTGCTGCTCGACGCCGACCGCAGCGAGGCCTCCGCGGAACTGCTGGAAAAACTTTCCGGGATCGCCGGCTTTGTTTATCGGCCATCGGAGCCGGAGCAGGATATCGCCTCACTGGAGTCACAGGTGGCGGCGGATCGCTACAAGTTTGCCCTCGTGATCCCGCCGGGGTTTGCCGATCAGCTTGAGGCCCTGGGGCAGGACGCTGACGAAGTGTCGCCCCCGATGCTTGAGCTGATGGTGGCGCCGACCGTCACCCCACAGTTACAGATGCTGTTCCGCCTGGCACTGGAAGATCTCATCAAGGGCATGCGCGTAGCGCTCCTGAGCCAAGGGATGTCACAGCCCGGGGAAGGGCAGGCGAGCATGCCGTCACTGGCGACGTTGATGGCGGGTGTGCATCTGGAGAGTCGCTATGTCTATCAGGGCAAGACGCCGGAAAAGGCGCCGACCTCGGTGCAGCAAAGCGTACCGGCGTGGCTGGTGTTTGCCATGTTCTTCGTTGTCATACCGCTCTCGACAGCATTTATCATTGAGCGTCAGCAAGGCAGCCTGTTGCGGCTGCGCATCATGAATATCTCCAGCTTCAGTCTGGTTCTTGGCAAGATTCTGCCCTATTACGCGATTAATCAGGTGCAGATGGTGTTGATGGTACTGGTGGGGATTTACCTGGTTCCCAAATTCGGTGGAGACAGCCTGCAGCTGGGCGACTCACTGGGTGGACTGTTTATCATCTCATCGGCCTGCAGCCTGGCTGCCATCTCCTTTGCGTTGCTTATCACCACTTTTGCCAACACCCACACCCAGGCGACCACTATGGGTGGGGTATCGAATATTATCTTCGGTGCCCTGGGCGGGGTAATGGTGCCCAAGTTCGTCATGCCACCGTTCATGCGTGAAATGGCGGATATCTCTCCCATGTCCTGGGGGCTGGAGGGCTTTCTCGATATCTTCCTGCGCAATGCCGCCTGGCATGAGGTGTTGCCCGAGGCCGGAGCGTTGTTGATTTTTGCCGTATTTTGCCTGGCCCTGGCAACCGTCTCCTTTTCCCGTCACTACTGAATCGTTGAGGATAAAAGCGTTATGGACCGCAGACTGGCACTCAAGCAGCTGATTGTTGATGAGTGCGACAAGGACTTCGCTGCCGAGACCATTGACGACGATGAACTGTTGTTTGGTGAGGATTCGCGCCTGCAACTCGACTCGCTGGATGCACTGCAGCTTTCCATGGCCTTGCAGCGTCAGTACGGCATCCGTCTGGCAGACAGCAAGGCGTTGCGACGGGCATTCGCGACCGTCGCCACGCTGGATGCATTCCTGCAGCAGGGGGAGTAGTGGCTGGACCCGTTGCAATCATTGCGGGCGCATTGCGCTGCAGCCTGGGGGCGGACAGGGCGGCGATAGGCCGTGCACTGATCGCCGGCCAGAGCAAGCCGACAAGCCTTACCCTTGAGGATTTTCCCTCACATGAGTTTCCCTATTTTCAACTCCCCGGGCTGGATGCGAATGCTGGCGATGAGGCCACCCGTTTGCACGATGCACTGGTCTCATGTGCCACGGAGGCGCTGGAGGGTGCCCGCGTGGATATATCGCAGCGGGCACGCACCGGACTCTTTTTCGGCAGTTCATCGTTCGATATCGGCGCCGCCGAGCGGCAGTACCGCACCGCCCTGGGTAGGGATGAAGCCGCCCCTGCGCTGCCGGATTTCCGCTATGGGGATCTTGCCTATAACCTGAGACGTCAGCTTGGCCTGGCGGCGAGGGAGTACTCCTTTAGCACCGCCTGTACCTCCAGTGCCAATGCGTTGCTTGCCGCGACGCAGGCGGTGAGTGCAGGATGGATGAAGACAGCGCTGGTGGTCGGGGCGGAGGTCTTTAACCGGACGACCTTGTTGGGATTCGACAGCCTGCAGCTGCTCTCGCGTAGCGGGTACCACCCATTCGATCGCCAACGTGCCGGTCTGGTGCTGGGTGAGGGGATCGGGGCCGTGGTGGTGGCAGAGCGTGGGAGCCTGCCGGCCGGCAATGACCGGCAGGAGATCACCCTTCTGGGCGGCGCCAATGGCTGCGATCCCGAGGGCCTCACCTGTTCCTCAGCCGAGAGCATGGCTCGGGTAATGGCGCAGGCCCTGAACGATACCGGCACGGAAGCCGCGCAGCTCGCATTAGTCAAAGCACACGGCACAGGCAGTGAGAGCAATGATGCCGCCGAGGCAAGAGCGATGCAGCTGCTCTTCGGCGAAGCGATCCCTCCGCTGACAACCCTCAAGGGGGCACTGGGCCATACTCTTGGCGCCAGCGGCGTGCTGGAATTGGTCGCGCTGCTCACCTGCCTCAAGGCCGGCAAGGTGCCTCCCACCTCAGGGTTCTCCGAGGTCGATCCGGCACTCGGTTGCTCTCCACTGACACAGAGCATGCCTTTTCATTCTGGAAGGGTCATGCTGAATTGTTTCGGTTTTGGTGGCAACAACACCTCGCTTATTCTGGAGCTGGCTGAGTCATGAGTGCGCTCCGTATCATTGCGGCCGCCAGTTACGCCGCAAGCGCCGGCGACTCGCCTGCCGATATCAAGTCCTTATTGCGCGAGGAGGGCGGACCGCGTCTGCGCCGCAGCAGTCGTCTGACCGAACTGGCCCTGTTGGGTGCGTTGCGCTGTATTCGACAAGTGCCGGCACTGCACGAACAATGCGCACTTTTCCTGGCAAGTGCCCAGGGCAACGTGGGCGACACGGTTTCGCTGCTACAGCAGATTGTGCGGGACGGGCTTGAGCCAATGCCTTTCACCTTTATCAATGTCTCCAGCAATATGGCCGGACATGCCGTGGCGCAGGCGCTGGGCTTGCAAGGAAAAAACTACGCACTTGCACGTCACCACGGCGCCTTTGACAGCGCCCTGGAACTGGCGTGTCTGGAGGTGCAGACGGGCAAGGCGCCCATGGCCTTGATCGGCGTGGTGGAGGAGTGTGCCTGGCCTCTGGTTGACCAGCGACGACGCCTGGGTGTCGACGGCGAAGTGCGGTTGGCAGAGCAGAGCAGTTGGCTGTTGCTGTCCTCTGAACCCGATACCGCTGGGCTGGCATCGTTTGCCGCTCGTCGCATCCCCACTGCAGGGGAGCGGGTGTTAGACCCCGAAGTGCGCTACCTGCCGGGGCCGCTTCTGTCGGCTTCGATGAGCGAAGCTGTCTCGCCGCTGCCGGCTGAGCCGGGCTACAGTGAGAGTATCGCTGTCCACCATCTTGTCGAGGCTCTGACGGGAGACGGGGAGGAGCGTGTTGGTTATCTCAATGGCGATGGCGATGGGGATGAGGGAATGATGGCGTTTGAGTTTTTCCTGGACTGAGTGGAGGGGAGGGCGTCGTTGCTCTAAGGGGGCTCGTTCCCGAGGATGCCGCCCCTCCCAAAAAATTAGGTTCAGCGCGCATTTGCGGGGAAGAGGAGTTTGCGTCGCTGTCGCAACGAGTTTAATTGAAAGCGGTTCTCGCACCGCAAGGCGAGGTACTCTGTAAAGTCCAGGGATGGACTTCGTAAAAAGTGACCTGCGCGCGGGCACCCCCCGCATCGATATCATCCGTTGCGGAAGCAACACAAACCTTCTTTTCAGGTGTCGTTTTCCCGCTAATCCGCGAAGAACCAAAAATTACCGATAGCCGGCGAGAATGCGATAGACCCCGGCCTCGTGTTCGGCGATCTGCATCAACTGATCGGCGATCTGCGGTAATTCCAGGCTGGGTTTCTTGCGCACGAAGTTGGCGCTGTGCAGCGCAAATTCCCGCCACTCATCCCCTACGGCAGTCATCCTCTGAGAGGCCTCCTGTAGTGCCTCCTTGCCGGTGCGATCCGATGCTTCTTGCAGGAAGGAGGCGTACATAAAGCGAAAGCCTGCCCCGCCGGTACCGATCTCCTCCTGCATGCGGACGATGTTGCCGAGGAACAGGCGTACATAGCGTGGATCGGGATTCTTTGCCAGGGTGCGCAGCTGCTTTGCCATCGAACGGATGCCACGAATCCCCATGAACGGTAGCGGTAGTTTCAGCATCTGGAATGCGGTCTTGCGCAGGGCGTGCTTGAGCACCTTGTCGAAGTCGAACTCTTCGGGGACCCGCTCCGGATAGTAGAGCAGTCCTTTGGGGGCAAACATCCCTTTGGTGAATCGCGACTTCTTCAGGTCCGCCGCCGGGCATCGCACGGTGTGTTCGAACACGGGATCGCTGATGAGGTAGTCATCGCCCTCTTTGCCGTAGACCACCAGGTTGTGAGCGTTGAAATGAAAGCGCATCTCCGGCGGGAAGTAGGGCAGCCAGTAGACCGAGGTCTGCAGTCCGACCACCTGGCCCTGTTCCAGCTTGTTATCGAGATCAAGCATTCCTGACTCAGGGGTGCGGTAGCGCTGCATCGCCATCTTTACACCCAATGCCCCCTGCAGGCCCTTGATGATCGCCCCGGGCCACATCCGGTAGGCGGTCAGCGGAAAGCCGCCTACCTTCACCCACGGCATGTGCACAAAGATGATACCCGAGGCGAGCCCAAGAGCCATCGCCTCGGAGATGTCGAGGCCATAGTGGCGCAGCAGAGATGAAATGGCGCCGGTTTCGCAATGGCCGGCATGCTGGTGTTGGTACTGCTGATTGATCATACCTTCTCCGATCCGCTGTCCGGGAGAGATCTCAATGTCGTTGTGTCGATACCCAGTGCTTCGGCATAGCGCGCGAGCAGCTTGGCGGAAAGGCGGCGAAAGGGTTTGGGCTTGAGGTGGCGGCGCACCCGCCAAGTGAACAGGCCGGTGGACTGGGCCAGGGTCAGCGGGTCCATGCGCCTATCGTACATATGGTACTCCAGCGGTGAGGCTAGCCCTGTGGCCACTCGCTCGCGAGCCTCATCGCGGAGTCGCACGAACTCCGCCAGTGCCTGGGTGGTCACGGTCTCTTCCATTTTTGAGCCGCTGGATGGGACAAGGGTGTAGTGGCCATCCTCACCCAGGGCGTAGACGGCCTTACGCTCGCCGCCGAAAGTAACGTTTTCTTCCTGGGGTACCTGTTTCTGCTCCATCTTACGCCACCGTGAGATGCATGAATGAGGTAGAAAACCGTCCACTCTCCGGCACGAAGCAGAGAAGGCGATCGCCGGGCTGCAGGCGGCCGCTGTGAAACAGCTCCTCGAGGATAATGTAAATCGAAGCCGAGCCGGTATTGCCTTTGCTGCTGAGGTTGGTGAACCATTTTTCCTGGGGAATGGCAAAGTCGATGCGCTCCAGCCCCTCAGCCAGGCGGGGGCGGAAGTATTCGGAGGACATATGCGGCAGGAAATAATCGATATCCTCGGGCCTGAGTTCATGTTTCTTGGCGATGCCGGGTAGGGCCTGCTCCACCGTGGTACGGACGATATTGTCATTGAGCAGTTTGACGTCCTGCTTCACGCTCAGTACCGAGCGCTTGAGCAGCTCCTGCATCGAGTCGAACTCGCGCCAGCCGCGCAGGCTGCCGTCTTCGTTCTTCTCGGCGCCACCGTACATGCAGGTGGGCTGCTCGTTGGCGTAGGAGCAGAGTTCCAGCCAGTCGATGCGCAGGCTTGGCCCGTCGCTTGCGGGGTGATCCTGCAGCAGCATGGCGCCGGCTCCATCGGAGAGCATCCAGCGTAGAAAGTCTTTTTCAAAGGCAATTTCCGGACGCTGTTTCAGCTCCGTGACGTGAGCTTCGGACTCGGGCTTGAAATTTTTTGCGTGCATGAATGTCGAGGCCAGCTCCGATCCGGTGGCGACGGCATTCTTGCTGTTTCCGCTCAGCACCGACAGCCAGGCGTATTTCAGGGCGACAATACCGGCCGTGCAGATACCTGCGCTGCTGTTGACCTCGCAGGGACTGGAGCCAAGTTCACCGTGTACCATCACCCCGTGTCCCGGCATCAATTGATCAGGTGAACTGGTGCCGCAGGAGAGGATATCGATATGGGCGGGGTCGAGCTTCAGCCGGAGAATCGCCTCAGCAGTGAGGCGTGCATTGGTGTAGCGCAACTCGCCGCTCTGCTTGTCGATGGCGTAATAGCGCTGTTTGATGCCGTTGTTGCGCAGTACCAGGCTACGGGCGCGCGAGCGATGGCCGTTGACGGTGCCGAGCACCTGCTCCATCTCGTCGTTGCCGACCGGCTCATTGGGCAGAAAGGCCGCGATATCATTGATGTAGACAGCCTTACTCATAAGGGTAACTCGTCATCCTGGTCGTGGCGGAGCCTGAGGGCTGCTCGAAATAAATTTTTTGTGCTTGCAGGCGTTTTTTCATCAGAGGCCGCAAGAGGGTGCGCAGAAACATGGTCAGGGGGACCACCGAGATGATCAGGGTGATGAGGAAGACCACGTAGATGAACAGTACCGGTTTACGAGCAGCACTACCGGGTCCGCCAACTTTGCGCAGCAGTTTGCCCCAAATCATGAAGCTGCGGGTACCGATCTTTTCGCTGGGAATGAGACGGGTGTCGACCTCTACCGCCTTCAGTCCCTGCAGCATCGGTTGATCGCCCTGCTCCTGATCCTGAGCCAGGGCATCGACCAGCGCGTGCCCGAAACGGTCAGCGCGGCGGATCGCTTCTTGCGGTATCCCGGCGGGGGGCAAGAGTCCGCCGTGGCTCCCCTTGTTGCCGGTCAGCAGCCAGCGCGGGGTAGTGATGAAGGTCAGCAGGCTGTTGCCCTGATCCACCAGTACCACGTTATCGAGCAGGCGGGCGCCAGCTTGCTGCAGCAGTGCCTTGACCTTCTCCTGGGCCATCAGCCACATATTGCGGCAGGCGATCACCGTGACCACCGGCTTGCCGGCGAGCAGGCGCTTACCCTCAGAAGATTTGAGAAAGGCGGTGATCGGCAGCGATGGAGACAGGAACCAGACCTGATAGGCGAGAATTACCAGGTCAAACGCCTCATCACCCTTCAGCGACAAGGGTCTGATCGCTGGCGGATCAAGGTGGACTGACTCAGGAAATGCGTCGAGAAAGCTAAAGAAGCCCCAGGGGAAAGGGTACGGTTGTTGTGGCTCGATCCGCTCGTAATACACCTCAACCTGATCGGCGCCTTCAAGTGGCGCACAGACATTTCTGACCACCTGTGTCAGTTGATCAGTTTGGGAGTAGTAGACAACCAGTATTTTTTTCATGCAGATGTTTCGAAATCTTATATTTATTCCGCCCTGCCGCAGACGAAAGAGGGGCGAATGTTAGGATAAAAACCTGTTGATTATACATGTAACCGGAGGCTGAGATAAACGGATGATGGCAAATAGACCATGAAGCAAATCGCATTATTGTACTTGTCTGGTACGCCTGAAGGGTTTGCGGCAGTTCCTGTCTGCAAGCTAAGGGGCTTTCTGGCTATGTCCCTTCTTTTCATGCTTGATTAAACCATTAACGTCCATATCTTGTTAGTAACTCATTAACTAAAAGTGACTTAAGAGGGGCAAACCCGATGCGAATGGATAAATTGACTACCAAGTTCCAGATGGCGCTGGGTGATGCGCAGAGCCTGGCGCTGGGGCGCGATCACCAGTTTATCGAGCCGGTGCACCTGATGACAGCGATGCTGGATCAGGAGGGAGGGATGGTGCGCCAGCTGCTGGCCCAGTCCGGGGTCAACGTCAACGGCTTGCGCTCGGCGCTGGGGGATGCCATTGACCGTCTGCCCGCGGTGCAGGGGACCGGTGGTGATGTGCACATCTCCAACGACACCGCCCGGCTGCTCAACTTAACCGACAAGCTGGCGCAGCAGCGTAAGGACGGCTATATCTCCAGCGAGCTTTTCGTACTTGCGGCACTGGAGGACAAGGGCCCTCTCGGCGATATGCTGCGTAATAACGGCGCCAACAAAGAGGCCGTTGAGCGGGCGATTGAGGCGATGCGCGGTGGGCAGAAGGTGGACGACCCGGATGCCGAGGAGCAGCGCCAGGCGCTGGAGAAGTACACCATCGACCTG
This sequence comes from Thiohalomonadaceae bacterium, assembly GCA_041563315.1. Taxonomy (GTDB): domain Bacteria; phylum Pseudomonadota; class Gammaproteobacteria; order Thiohalomonadales; family Thiohalomonadaceae; genus JBFEYJ01. The sequence goes on along the minus strand of JBFFNE010000045.1, from coordinate 10,761 downwards.
ACTGAGCGGGCCGAGCAGGGCAAGCTCGACCCGGTGATCGGCCGTGATGACGAGATCCGCCGCGCCATCCAGGTGCTACAGCGGCGCACCAAGAACAACCCGGTACTCATCGGCGAGGCCGGTGTCGGCAAGACCGCCATCGTCGAGGGACTGGCCCAGCGCATCGTCAATGGCGAGGTGCCGGAAGGAATCAAGCACAAGCGACTGCTCTCGCTCGACCTCGGCGCGCTCATTGCCGGGGCTAAATTCCGTGGAGAGTTCGAGGAGCGGCTCAAGGCGGTGCTGAATGATCTCGCCAAGCAGGAGGGGCAGATCATCCTGTTCATCGACGAGCTGCACACCATGGTCGGCGCCGGTAAAGCCGAAGGGGCGATGGATGCGGGTAATATGCTCAAACCCGCCCTGGCCCGCGGCGAGCTGCACTGCGTCGGCGCCACCACCCTGGATGAGTATCGTCAGTACATTGAAAAGGATGCCGCGCTGGAGCGTCGCTTCCAGAAGGTGCTGGTGGACGAGCCGAGCGTGGAGGACACCATCGCCATCCTGCGCGGTCTCAAGGACAAATATGAGGTGCACCACGGGGTGCAGATCACCGATCCGGCCATTGTCGCCGCCGCGACTCTGTCGCACCGCTACATCACCGATCGTCAGTTACCGGACAAGGCCATCGACCTGGTCGATGAGGCCGCCTCGCGGATCCGCATGGAGATCGACTCCATGCCCGAGGATATGGACAAGCTCGACCGTCGCCTGATCCAGCTCAAGATTGAGCGCGAGGCGCTGAACAAGGAAACCGATGAGGCCTCTAAGAAGCGCCTGGAGCATCTGCAGGAGGAGATCGCACGGCTCGAGCGCGAATACTCCGATTTTGAGGAGGTGTGGAAAGCGGAGAAGATCGCCCTGCAGGGCTCTCAGCACATCAAGGAGGATCTCGACCGTGCCCGCCAGGAGCTGGAGACGGCACGTCGCGCCGGTGACCTAGGGCGCATGTCGGAGCTGCAGTATGGCAAAATCCCAGAACTGGAAAAGCAGCTCGAGTCTTGTCAGGAGGTCGATCTGGCCGAGCCGAAATTGCTGCGCAACAAGGTCACCGACGAGGAGATCGCCGAGGTGGTCTCCAAGTGGACCGGCATCCCCGTCTCCAAGATGCTCGAGGGCGAGCGTGAAAAGCTCCTGAAAATGGAGGAGAACCTGCATAAGCGGGTCGTTGGTCAGAACGAGGCGATCAAGGCGGTGGCTGATGCCATTCGTCGTTCACGCGCCGGCCTTTCCGATCCTAACCGTCCCAACGGCTCGTTCCTGTTCCTCGGTCCCACCGGCGTGGGCAAGACCGAGCTGTGCAAAGCATTGGCACAGTTCCTCTTCGATACCGAGGAGGCGATGGTACGCATCGACATGTCCGAGTTTATGGAGAAGCACTCGGTGGCACGGCTGATCGGCGCGCCTCCCGGCTATGTCGGTTACGAAGAGGGCGGTTATCTCACTGAGACGGTGCGGCGTAAGCCCTATTCGGTGATCTTGATGGATGAGGTGGAGAAAGCCCATCCGGATGTCTTCAACATTCTGCTCCAGGTGCTCGATGATGGACGGCTCACCGACGGCCATGGTCGTACCGTGGACTTCCGCAACACCGTCATCGTCATGACCTCTAATCTTGGCTCACAGCAGATCCAGGAGATGGCCGGTGAGGAGCACTACGCTCAGATCAAGGAGACGGTGCTGGAGGTGGTCGGCCACCACTTCCGACCCGAGTTCATCAACCGTGTCGATGAGGTCGTGGTCTTCCATCCGCTACTCAAGGAGCAGATCCGCGTGATCGCCGATATCCAGATCGACTACCTGCGCAAGCGTCTGGCAGATCGGGAGATGAAGCTGGAGCTTACCGAAGCGGCATTGGATAAGCTCGGCGAGGCCGGCTTCGACCCGGTTTACGGCGCGCGTCCCCTCAAGCGTGCGATCCAGCAGCGTATCGAAAATCAGCTGGCCCAGGCGATCCTCGCCGGCGAGTTTCTGCCGGGGGATACCATACTGGTCGATGTGCAGGGGGATGAGATGAGCTTTAACAAGGGCACCGCCTCGGCGGCGTAATTTTCGTTCCTGTGTGAAGATGAAAGGCCCCGTTCTCGGGGCCTTTTTTTGATCTTTTGTTGATATGAGCGAAAAGTGGTCGCTCTCGCGGGACGCGGTAGGAAAGTTGCAGGAGCGGATGTTCCGGTCGCGAGGTGGGCTTTCCGTTACAACCCAAACGCTCCAATATGCAAATTACTGATATTGGTCCTGGAATCAGGATAACGGTTGGCAACAAAGCTCTTCACTAACCCCACATCCCTGAGCGGTACATCAACCTGCAACACGATATCTCCCTGTTCCAGGCCGGTGCGGAAGCGATCCAGCTGGGCATTGGGAATACGATTTACGAACAGGTAACCGGAGAGCTGGGACCCCAGCACAAGGAGACCGAAGAACACGCTCCAGGCGAGGGAAGCGGTGAGCAGCGATATGGCAAAAGCGATCAGGGCAATGGTGAAAATCGTGATGCTCAGAAACCAGAGCATTCGTTCAGTACGGGTGGGGGCTGTTGGGTGGACGTGCATCGTGGCACCGGGGAGCTCACGCAGTCCATGCTCCTCGGAGACGATCGCACGAAGTTGGGAGTCGTTTAGCCCGAGCCTGCGTTCAAGCTCTGCGGTGATGCGGCGTACGTCCTTCTCGTCATGGAACAGAAAATAGATGCTGCGTGTGAGCATGAGCCACCTCTTGACTTGCGGGTTGGTCGTGATGGAAGTTTAGTACCGCTGTCGCATTCCGCCAGAATGGTTCGGGTTCTCTTGAGCTGTCGCCTGCAGGCGCCCAAAGAGGGGATCGCCCGGACATTGGGCATGCCTAATCACCTTTATCCCAACGTCGCACGCTGAACTCGTCTATGCTGAAGATCAGCATGTTAACGCCATGGCATGTGCCGTTTTGTACAGCGTGCGATGAATATCGGGAAAGCGCTCACCCCCTGTTGTCCTGGGACAACGACTAACTACGACCTGTGACTTGTCACTGGTGATTTGGATTACGGAGGTAGGCATGTTTCTTGAAGGATCATGTCACTGCGGTAGAGTTCGCTTCGAGGTCGTTACGCCCCATCCCTATCCGTTTTTGCTAATATGCCTCAAGACCGCCGGGAGCGGAGGTTACGGGATCAATCTCGGCGCCGATTTCACCACCCTGCAGATTGAGGGCCAGGAGGATATCCAGATCTACCGGCCGGCAATTCGCGATGCGAAAACTGGAAAAGATGAAATCAGCCCCGGAGAGTGCCATTTTTACCGCCTCTGCGGCAGCGCCCTGTGGGCATGGGATCCCCGCTGGCCGACGTTGGTTCACCCCCATGCCTCTGCCATTGATACGCCTCTGCCTGTACCGCCGGAGCACACGCACAGGATGCTGAGCTCCAGGTCCACCTGGGTACCTGTGTTCACGCAGCCCTTTGATAAATTTTTCGAGGGGTTTCCGGATGAATCGTTGACCGAATGGCACCACCATCACGGCCTCGAGCAGGAGACGGACGGATGACTTTTATAGCATGAGCCTGTTGGAGACCGTTGTCGTCGATTGCCCCTATTGCGGTGAACAGAATGAACTGGTCATTGATACCAGCGTGCGGCAGCAGGAATATATTGAAGACTGTTTTGTCTGCTGCCGACCGATGGTAGTCACCTCACAGGTCGATGATAACGGTGCAGTGTCGGTGAGTATCCGATCAGAAGATGAGGTGTAACAGGGCATTACACCTCGTGATGACGTTTTCTCCTGAGTTCATGCCGCGCTCCAGGTCGATCCGGGGTCGGACATCTCGAGCCGACATCACCGGTAGATTTTTTTTCGAATGAAACGTAACTACTCGGCCTTTATGCGAGTGCCGAGTCGGCCAGGTTGCCCCATCCGGGGCCCCGAGCCTCAACACTACATCGACGCAGCTTGCCGAAAGCGCCATGCTCCACGCCCTGGCTACCTGGCAGTTACGATGAAACAATAAAACGCAGCGCGCACACAGCATCGACCAGGTGCTCTCCCGGGCTGGCTAGAATGCGCCGCTGGCACCCGCCTGCATAATCTCCATCAGGGTGTTGTTGATCCGGGTAGCCGTCTCCTTGAGCTCAGGCGGCAGCTCGGTGTTGTTAATAAGCATGTCGAGATTGATCATCATCAGCCAGGTTGTGCCGTCGGGCTCTTCAACCAGGGCAATACGGCAAGGCATGTAAGCGGCAAAGATGGGGTTGAATCGAACCATCTTGTAGGCATCCTCCGGGTTGCAGAACTGGAAGATCTCCAGTCGTTCCGCGTCAATGTCCCGTGCCTTGAGCTCTGCCGACAAAGGTTGGTGCGCTACCATTTTCATATTGAGGGAGATGGCCCGTGACTGTAACGCGTCAATAGCATCATCGGCGCTGACATCCTCCGCCAGCTGTACCCGGGTGACGGTCTGATTGATGTCGAACGTCTGGGCTGGTGGTGGCACCTTGCCGCCGGCATGTGCGCTGCTGACAGTGAATAGTGCGAGTACACACAGGCTAGTGAGTAGTCGGTTCATGATTAACTCCTTGGTGGTAGGGGGAAAAGGACAGGGTGTGGGGCGCGATGAAGGCGAACAAGACGATCCGTTTAGCGGCTATCGTTATTAAATAGCTCCAACCATGCAACATTATGCATTGTAAACACTATTCCAAAACGTAGGAGCCCTTCTCCCTTAGGGAGAGGGGGCTAAAGCATGTTCCGGTTGTACTCTGCTAATCGGCAATTCTATCGCGAAGTTGGTAACAGCTATTTAGAATATCTTTGGCAGGAAAGGCGATATTTCAAGGTGTGTTGTTTTGTTTTTTCCTGCCGGCTGGCATCATCGGCTCTTAACCACACAATAAGAAGATTTTATATGAATGACAGTGTCTCCGTCGTTGCTGCAGAACCCTCCGTGGAGCAGCTGGCCAACCCGCTCAAACGTTATTTCCTGGCAACAAGGCCACCGTTTCTGCTGGCCAGTTTGGTGCCAGTGCTTATCGGCCTGGCGACGGCCCATGCCGGTGGAGTAACGCTGGATGGGCTGTCCGCGCTGCTCACTATTATCGGAGCGGTTCTGGTGCATGCCGGGGCCAACGTGCTCAACGATTATTACGATGCCCTAAACGGTACTGATGAGGGCAACACTGAGCGCCTGTTCCCCTTTACCGGCGGCAGCCGATTTATCCAGAATGGCGTGCTGACGAAGCGGCAGACTGCCCGTTTCGGCTCTTTGCTGCTTGGGGGCGCCATGCTGCTCGGGTTAATACTGTGGGCGCAAAGTGGGAACGGTCTGTTCACACTCGGTCTGTTAGGGTTGCTTATTGCCTGGGCCTATTCAGCGCCCCCGCTGGCTCTGAACAGCCGTGGTCTAGGTGAATTGTGCATCGCCATCGCTTTTGGTTTGTTGATTGTTACGGGAGCCGATTATGTGCAGCGCGGTCATTTTGACTGGCTTCCCATGCAGGTGGCGATCTCCTATGGCTTGCTGACCAGTAGCTTGCTTTTCATCAATCAGTTTCCGGATCGCAAGGCCGATGAAGCGGCAGGTAAACGGCATATGGTGGTGCGCCTCGGACCGCAACGAGCGCGCTGGGGATATCTGCTCCTGGTGCTAGGCGCGAATGGTTACCTGATTGCAATGGTGGCCGTGGGCATATTCACCCCCTGGATGTTACTCGCGTTAGCCGCGGCGCTGCCAGGAGTGAAGGCCGGGCTTGAGCTCTTGCGTCATGCCACCGCGCCGGCCCAGCTTGGCCTGGCAATCCGCCTGACCATTCTTTGCGTGCTGATGCATGGCTTGCTGGTGGCGGCCGGACTCATCATGGATTGATTTAAGACCTGCCCGTGCAGGCTTCTCTTCGGGGTACACTATGACGGGCACCGGGCACACCTGTTCGCGGATAGCAATAATTTCCGAAAAAAGATAATTCATTTTTATCAAGAGTTCATCCTGCTCGAAAGGATCACGACTGTTCGACAGTGACTGCAGAAGAAAAGAACGTTCATGGTGAAGCTGGCGCGCACGAGAAAAATGCTGAATGAGTATATTGTGTTCGCTCACAATCTGGTTCAGGCGAGCACTAAGATCGTGTACTTCAGTGTGGTTGTAGGCGCTAATGGCAATCAGAATGAAAATAATGCCGGCCACCCCGTAAATGATCCTGCTGTGCTGTGAAGTTCTCATCCTTAAGTTCACCGATCAATCGAGCAATTTTTTTGAATCGCTGATACATTGCGTTAAGCAATACTCAAACACATCTTTGGCCATTGTATTTCAAGGTCTTGTATCGACTTCCACTCATCCAGCCATAGAGTGAACACCTCGATGTCCTTACTTAAACAGTGACTTGTGGTGTTTAAGTCCATCCGTCACCCCCGGTACTAGTTTCGGGAGCACGCCCCTATGGTAAAGACGTGGCAGACGGTGATTTATTCCATAGAGGGAAACTACTTGCTCCCATATGTGAGTGCCGAGTAGGCCAGCTACAGCGCAGCTTGCCACAAGCGCGATGTCCCTGGCACTTCGATTTTCACCTGCAGTAAGTGCATTGTCAGGTGGGACGAGCCTTGCTGAATAAGCTTGAAGAAGGGAATAAAATCCGACATTGATTCGTCAATAATACCGTATAGGGGGAAATGCTCGTCTGATAAAAGCTGAAGGTTATGCAAAAAACGTCTACGCAGGAACCGTGTGTTTTGCTTGAGAACAGCGCAAAATCGGGTCGTCTTTATGGCATAACTCCTGGGTATTCCGATGGGTACTGTCATAAGCACATTCTCCTGGCCCCGTCACATGGTGAAGGGTGAGCTGTCAGGGATAATACTTGCATCACATGATTACGTTATTCCTTTAAGGAGGAGTGAATGACTCATAAATCCATCTCTGACGAAACCTTGAACGCCTATGTCGATGACGAATTAGAGCTCGAAGAAAAGAGGCGTATTTTTAAACTTTTGTGTGAGGACAAGGCTCTTGGCCGCGAGGCGCATGAGCTGGTGCATTTGCGCTCGCTTATTCAACATGCCTATCGCCGTCCGCCGCTCCCGCCAGGCAGAAAGGGCCCACGAAGGCGTGTTATCTATTTTCCTGGTCTTGCGGCCAGTCTGATCGTGGTGGGGTTGGGGAGTCTGGTTGGCTGGTGTTGTCATGAGGCACTGGCAGAAAGCCTGGTTTCTGTTTCGAATCCAGCCGCGTCAACCCAAAGCCATCATGTTGGTAACGATGGGCAAGGAGTTGCTCAGGCGACAAATGTGATTCTGTACATCGATCGTGCCGATCCTGTCAAGCTTAGGGCGGTGCTGGATAAAACGGAGCAACTGGTGCAAAGGCAACGCCATGATGGGCGGGAGTTTCATTTGGAAATCTTTACGAACAAGGGTGGGATTGAATTGCTGCTCAAGGGCCGTTCACCTTACCCACAACGTATTGCCGCACTGATGAAAAAATATAACAACGTGACATTTATGGCTTGTTCCAATGCCTTGCGCCACCTGGAAGAGCAGGGTGTTAAGTTTGAATTTTTGCCCGGCGTAAAAACCGATCACACTGCAATGGATATTATCACCCAGCGAGTGGAACAGAACTGGGCTTACCTTAAGATTTGAGGGGCATAGTGGCCGCGTGGCCGGGGCTGAAGCCCGACCCGCAGGACTTCTGTCTTCAACCCAGAAAGCCCGGTCTGCGGGATTCAGCTGACAGTGGATTCACCGGCAAGCTGAAGCTGTAGGTATTCTTGCCAGCCTCTTTCGAGGCATACATCGCATCATCGGCAAGGCGTAACATTTTATCGGTATCTCTGGCGCAGTGCGGATACAGGCTGATTCCAATGCTGATACCCACATGGCAAATGTGATCCCCGATGCGCACAGGCTTGTTTACAGCTGTAATCAATTTTTCCGCGACCATATTGACATCGTCAATTTGCTGCAGATCGCTTAATAGCACGGTGAATTCATCGCCGCCCATGCGTGCCACGACGTCTTCCATGCGCACACATTCGCGTAGCCGCTTGGCGATCTCGACCAGCAACTTGTCGCCCACCTCATGACCATGTGTATCGTTGATGCCCTTGAAGCCGTCCAGATCCATAAAAAACAGGGCGAGCTTTCTGTCGTGGCGTGACGCCGTGTGTAACCTGATTTCCAGATGCTCATTGAACATGCCGCGGTTGGGTAGGCCCGTGAGTGTGTCATGGGTGGCCAGGTGGGTCAGTTCGTGTTGGGCTTTGACGCGTTCATTGATTTCATGACGCAATTTATCATTGGCGCTGGCCAACTCGGTGGTGCGCTCGAAAACGCGTCGTTCCAGTTCCTGACTGAATTGCTGTAACTGTTGTTCGGCCTCTTTCTTTTTAGTGATATCACGCACCACGGCGATGTAGACGGGGTTTCCATCCATGGTGATCCTGGAAATATCCACCTCGGCGGGAAACTTGCTGTCGTCGTTGCGTCTGCCCGTGACCTCTCGACCTACACCAATCATGCGTTTTTCCCACATCGGCCGCCAGCCTGGCTCACATATACTCTGATCGAAAAAAGCGTCGGGCATCAGGAAATGGGCGCTGTGATGGAGCAGTTCATGCTGAGGGTAACCGAAGATGGTCGTGCATGCCTTGTTACATGAAAGGATGACACCGCGAGAATCCAGTGTTAGCACCCCGTCAATGATGTTTTCGCGGATGATGCGCTCACGTAGCTCGCTGTGTTGCTGTTCCTGTTCACTATTTTGTCGTCGTTGGATCTCACGGGTAACACGCCGACTGACCTGATGTGCGACCGTAATGCTGATGAATATCCCGATAAGTCCGAGCAGCAGCATGAGACGGTAGGTATCTTCGATCGTGCTTGAGGTGGCATTCAGGCTGGCAAGATTTTGCTGGCGCTTGAGCTCGATGAACTCATCCATCATGCTTATGGCGCGTTGCTGTCCAGGCAAGGTAGTGTTGAGAAGCAGTGATGAGGCCGTTTTGAAATCCTCGTTACGGATATGCTCGATGATTTGGTTCTGCGAAGCACTGGTTTGTTGGCTCTGAAGGTGCTGGCGATTCAGTAATGCTTTCTCTTCCTCAGATAGATTGTGCACCAGGAGTTTGCTGCGAGCCACCAGATACCTGCTAGCGGCGTTGCTCATGTCGATGGCGTATTCATCGATCATGAAGGGATCCTTTAGGATCATCAGTGACTGCAGGTGAATGGAGCGTTCAAGCGCGGCATGTCGCATGGTATGCATGAGAGCGATTTGCACATCATGCTCTTGCACGACCTGTTCCAGGTCGGTGGAGAGGTTATGGATACGTGACAGGCCCAGTGTGGTAATAGCCAGCATGATGGCGATCACTAATAGAAAAGCATAGTAGATAACGCGGCGCGATGCTTGGCGTTCATTCATGTCACATTCCCTGCGAAGTTGTCATTATTTATATTTTTTATTGCCGTTTTTTTTTTTAGGCAAACATCCTGTCTGGCGTACAGTAAATCCCCTCGAAATATAGCAGCATATGTAGGGTTGTCAAAGGCGCATACAAAAAAGAGCTGATTCAGTTTTAAGCCGAATTGTGAATTATGTAAATTATTGATTTGGTTTGACTAAGAACGCTGGCTGGGCGTGGCACGACATGCCGAGACGGGAGCGAAGCGGTGTGCCAGACTTGGGGTGAAGACCATGTACGGGGGCAGCGGGTGCCGTGAAGGGTGTTGTTGCGCTGCCGTCGACTTAGAGAGAAAGCTGTCGGTCGATAAAAGCGCGGACCTCATGTGGCGGCTTGGCTCCACCAAAGCGATCTCGCTCCTCACCATCGATAAACAGGATAATGGTAGGGAAGCCGCGTAACTTGTAGTGGCCGGCCAGCTTCATATTTTCATCGGCATCGATTTTAACTAGCAGAACCTTGCCCTCGTATTCCGGGATCACCTTCTGCAGCACCGGGGCGATCATCAGGCAAGGACTGCACCAATCCGCCCAGAAATCGACCAGTACGGGTTGCTGATGAGAGGCATCGATGACCTTTTCCTGGAAATCCTTGCCGTCGATATCGAAGATGTAGGGGGATGGGGCGCTCATGATTCATACTGGATGGTTGCCGAGCAGGCATTTTGCGTGGCATGGGGGGATTTTTCAAGTTAGCGGAGACGATAGGCGACGTGCAACTTCACTATTCACACTCATGGGATTTGGCGCCAAAGGAGGCGATTGCATTGCAGCGAGAGCTGGCCGGGCACGTGCTTATAGCCGATCACTTTGGTGAAGTGCGGAAAATCGCCGGCGTGGATGTCGGCTTCGAGCAGAAAAACACCCTCACCCGCGCCGCGGTGGCGGTGCTCGACTACCCTTCTCTGACGCTGCAAGAGTACGCCATTGCTCGTGAGCCGACCCGTTTTCCCTACATTCCCGGGCTGCTCTCATTTCGCGAGGTGCCAGCGGTTCTCGCGGCGCTGGAGCAGCTCTCCGCCCTGCCCGATATGCTGTTGTGTGATGGCCAGGGCATCGCCCATCCCCGTCGACTCGGCATCGCCAGCCATCTGGGGGTGTTACTGAACCTGCCAACCATCGGCGTCGCCAAAAGCCGTCTTGTTGGCAGTCATGCCGAGCCGGATGAGGAGAAGGGCGCATGGCAACCACTCATCGACCATGGCGAGACTATCGGCTGTGTCCTGCGTAGCCGCCGCCGCGTCAAACCCCTCTACATCTCACCCGGGCACCGGGTCAGCCTGGAT